>CAZOAA010000034.1:0-14921 GCA_964577715.1 uncultured Candidatus Thioglobus sp.
TTGCAGTACCAGAAGATCTGCCATCTGCATAACCTTTAGCATATGCATCAGCTTGACCTTTAGCATAACCATCAGCTTGACCTTTAGCAAATGCATCTGCCTTACCAGAAGCATTAGCGTCGCCTCTACCAGAAGCAGAACCATCAGCAGCGCCAGAAGCGTTAGTGTCAGTAGTATTCTTAGTGTTAAACTTAAGACCGAAATCAGTATCGTTTAACCAGTTGTTACCACCTTTGAAAGGACCCCAGTTTTGAGCGCCAGTAAAAGGACCAGCGTTAGAACCGCCAGCAAATGGACCCCAGTTGTTACCACCTGAGAAAGGACCAGCGTTAGAACCACCGTTGAATGGACCCCAGTTGTTACCACCTGAGAAAGGACCCCAGTTAGAACCGCCATCGAAAGGACCCCAATTGTTGTTACCACCCCAATTGTTACCACCCCAGCCTGCTGTTGCCGCTGCTGAAGCTACTACTGTTGCAATTGCAACTATTTTTGTTACGTTTTTCATTTGTATATCTCCTCTTTAGAGTTTATTTATTTTTTATATATAGTTTTAAGCAAGATTAAAATCCACTTAACGCTGATAATACCGAATAAAAAGCGTTATGCAACACTATTAGTACATATTAATACTACGATATAGAATTAATAATAGTATTTAGGGTTTTACTTGGGCGCATTACCTTGGCAAGTAGCTTTGAACTGGGGTGATAATAGCCATCTAAGTTTATTGTGCTACCTTGAACTTGATTTAATTCAGAAACAATTACTGATTCACTATTGATTAATACTTTTGCTACAGATGTAAACCGCGCTTGTAACTCTAAATCTTGCGTTTGATTTGCTAAGGCTTCTGCCCAATACATAGCTAGATAGAAATGGCTACCACGATTATCTAACTCACCCACTTTACGCGATGGTATTTTATTATTATCTAAAAACTTAGCAGTTGCCGCATCTAATGAATTTGCTAATACTTGAGCTTTAGGCATATCAAATGTTGATGACAAGTGCTCAAGTGAGGCGGCTAAGGCTAAAAACTCACCTAAAGAATCCCAACGCAGGTGATTTTCAGATAGTAATTGCTGAACATGTTTAGGGGCCGATCCGCCTGCACCAGTTTCAAACAAACCCCCACCATTCATCAGTGGAACAATAGAGAGCATTTTTGCTGAGGTCCCCAGCTCTATTATTGGAAATAGATCTGTTAAATAATCTCGCAACACATTACCTGTGACTGAAATAATGTCTTTACCTTCTTTAATATAATTAAGCGTAAATTGAGTAGCTTTATCAGGCGACATTATTTGAATATCTAGATCAACTGTATTATGATCTAACAAATAGTTATTTACCTTTTTGATGATTTGTCTATCATGTGCTCGATTTTCATCTAGCCAAAAAATAGCTGGAGTATTGGTTACTCTCGCACGATTTACCGCCAACTTGACCCAATCCTGTATTGGTGCATCTTTTGTCTGACACATGCGGAATATATCGCCCTGTTCAACAGATTGCTCAAGTAGTATTTTTTTATCATCAGATATGACTCTAACCCTGCCTTTTTCTAAAATCTGAAATGTTTTATCGTGTGACCCGTACTCCTGAGCTTTTTGGGCCATTAAACCAACATTTGCAACTGAACCCATAGTAGAAGGGTCAAATGCGCCATGTTTTTTACAAAAATCAATGGTCTGTTGAAAAACTCCTGCATAACAACGATCAGGAATTAGTGCTATTGTATCTTGCTGCTCACCATCTTTATTCCACATCTGACCAGATGAGCGAATCATTGCTGGCATCGATGCATCAACAATGACATCACTCGGTACGTTTAAATTAGTAATTCCTTTATCAGAATCAACCATCGCCACATCAGGCTGCTTAACAAGGATAGCTTCAATATCTGCTTGAATTTCTGCTTTTTTGCTAGGATCTAGGGCCTCAATCTTACTAAGTATATCGCCAAAGCCATTGTTTGCATCTATGCCTAACTCTGAGAAGATTTTGGCATGTTTTTCAAAAAGATCTGAAAAAAAGACACTAACCACTTGACCAAAAATAATAGGATCAGACACCTTCATCATGGTGGCCTTCATGTGAACAGAGAACAAAACTCCTTTATGTTTTGCCTCAGCAATGGTTTGAGTTAAAAAACTTCGCAAAGATGATTGGCTCATTACAGAAGCATCAATAACTTCGCCCACTTGTAATGCAGATGAGGATTTTAATTCTTTGATTAAACCAGTAGAGTCTTCAAACTCAATTGTGAAATTAGTTGGGTTATTGATTGTTATTGATTTTTCAGAGCCGTAAAAATCGCCTTCAGACATGCTAGCTACAGATGTTTTAGAATCAGCCGACCAAACGCCCATTGAATGAGGATGTTTTTTAGCATAACTTTTAACCGATGAAGGCGCGCGACGATCAGAGTTTCCTTCACGCAATACTGGATTTACAGCACTTCCTAATACTTTAGAAAATGTAGCTTTTATGGTTTTATCATCGTCAGTCTTAGGCTTGGTAGGATAGTTTGGAATATCATAGCCATGTGATTGTAACTCAGAAATAACCGACTTTAACTGAGGAATAGAAGCGCTTATATTAGGCAATTTAATAATATTAGCTTCTGGTAATTGCACCATTTGACCTAGCTCACTCAAGGCATCGCTAATTTTTTGTTCTTTGGTTAGTTTTTCACCAAAATTAGCAATAACACGGCCAGCTAAAGAAATATCACGAGTTTCAACTTCGACATTTGCTGCAGCTGTAAACGCTTTTACTATTGGAAGTAATGAATAAGTTGCTAATGCTGGCGCTTCATCGGTCAAAGTATAGATAATTTTAGGTTTTTGTGACATGGTGATTCCTATGAAAAATAGCCAACTACTGCGCAATTAAAAATAACTGTATTTACTTTATTTTTAAACGCAATATTTTAGCATCTTCCCCATCTGTATAGTATTTTTTACGAGTGTCAATAAGCTCAAATCCAATTTTTTGATAAAAAGAACGTGCCACTTTGTTAGATCGCCTCACTTCCAAAATAATAGAATAAATATTTGATTCCTCTAATTGCTTAACTAAATAAGAAAATAATTCCAATCCAAATCCTTGATGCTGATATTTTGGATGGATACATAAATTAAGCAGATCGGCCGAATCAACGAGACACAACACAACTGCATAACCAATAATTTTGTCATTTATGCATATCAAGGTTGCAAGTGTTTGGTTATTATCCAAACTACTAGTAAATTTTTTCTTACTCCATGGCGTTGAATAAGCTAAGCGCTCTATTAATAGAACATTATCAATATGCTGTTTTTTAAATGACCTAAAGGAAGTATTGATAGGCTTTATTGTTGGTTTCATTTTGATAAAAATAACCTAACTCATCAAAACTTTGCTCTAACTCATTGACATTATCGACCTGCAAACCAATCAGCACACGACCAAAATCTGCACCATGATTACGGTAGTGAAATAAGGAGATATTCCAATGATCGCCCACACTCATTAAGAAATTTAACAGTGCGCCTGGGCGCTCAGGAAATTCAAATCGATACAACACTTCATTGTTAGCGTCAGAGCGACCACCTACCATATATCGAATGTGTGTTTTTGCAATGGAGTTATCGCTCATGTCTAAAATATCAAAAGACTGGCTCAGTTTTTTAATTAGTAACTCTTTCTCCTTTAGCCCTTCATTAAGTGCCACACCTACAAAAATATGAGCTTGCTTGGATGAAGCATAGCGATAATTAAACTCGGTAATAGAGTGATTATCTAATAGCTGGCAAAATTTTAAAAAACTACCTGGTTGCTCAGGGATAGTCGCTGCAATAATTGCTTCATTGTGCTCACCAAGATCAGCACGTTCAGAAATATAACGCAAGCGATCAAAATTAACGTTTGCACCTGAGACAATCGATACTAAATTTTCATCTTTTGTGTTATTTTGCTCAACATACTTTTTAAGTCCTGCCGTAGCAAGTGCACCTGCTGGCTCTGCAATTGAGCGCATATCTTCATAAATATCTTTAATCGCGGCACAAATTTCATCATTATTAACAAGCACAACTTCGTCTACCACTTCTTTGGCAATCGGATAAGTTTGTTCACCAATTTGCTTAACGGCAACACCATCAGCAAAACGTCCAACTTCAGGTAGTACAACGCGCTTACCTTTTTTAAGTGCTTGATAAAGTGTTGGAGAATCTTCTGGCTCAACGCCAATAATCTTGATATTTGGCGCATAATGTTTAATGTATGTCGCCATACCTGCAATAAGGCCACCGCCACCCACAGGGATAAACACCTTATCCATACTTGGTAGTTGTTCTAATAATTCTTTAGAGATGGTTGCCTGCCCTGCCATCACTTCAATATCATCATACGGATGAATAAACACTAAATCTTGCTCTTTTTCTAGTTGTTTAGCATATTGATAAGCGTCATCATAGACATCACCATGAAGTACAACTTTACCGCCAAGTTGTTCAACTGACTGAACCTTGATTTTTGGTGTGGATAACGGCATAACAATGACTGACTCAATATCTAATTTTGAAGCTGATAAAGCAACTCCTTGCGCATGATTACCAGCAGAAGATGCCACCACACCTTTGGCTGCTTGTTCAGCTGATAAAGAGGAGATTTTTTGATAAGCGCCTCTTAGTTTAAAGGCGTGAATAACAAGCTCATCCTCTCTCTTTAAATAAATATTATTAGCAACTCGACTGGATAATTGGTGCGCTAAAGATAATGGCGTAACTGTTGCTACGTCATAAACATTTGAGTTATCCGCTAAATCAACAATACTTTGCATGTAATTCCTGCAAATACTCAACATTCACATAAGTAGCATTAGTTGGCTCACCTTTGAGCATTGTAAATGGCTTGTTAGGCTCACCCAAATTATTTAGAATAACCATAGCACCATCAAACTCGTGAGACTCAGTATATTCGTTAATTGTAATGAGCGTTTTTAAATTAGCATCTGTTGCTGAAACAATACCGTTGTGTGAATCTTCAAATGCAATGCAATTTTTCGGATCAATATTCATTCTATCCAATACCCAATGATAGATATCGCCCGCCGGTTTTAATTTTGGCACAACATCACCTGCACCAATCACTTCAAACCAATCTAGCGCCTCATGCCCCAAAGTATTGGCAATTAATGCATCAACATTTGCAGGTGTGGTAGTGGTAGCAATAGCCAGCCTTAGTCCTGCATCTCTCGCCTCATGAAATAAACGCTCCACACCTGGTCTAAGTGGCACAGCGCCTTCATCCATCAATCGTACATAAATTTTAGTTTTTAGCGCGTGGATTGATGCAGCAAGCGCATCAACATCATCATGCTCAAACTCAGTGTTATAAACTTTTAAATAATGCTTAATGCGTAATTGCCCACCAGTCACATCGAGTAACTTATGATAAAGCTCGTTTGACCAAACCCAATCTAGGCCTAATTCTTTAAATGCTAAATTAAAGGCAACTAAATGACCGTCACGTTCAGTATTTGCAAGGGTTCCATCAACATCAAAAATAAGTGCTTCTAGTGCCATAAATAAATTTATAATGAGAAATATACGAAATAAATTGCTATTTTAAGTTAGTTTCGGTATAACCATCTATTTTTTTAATTAGTGATAAATATGTCAGATCCAGATTTCCAAGATATTCCTGCTTACAAGCTCGGAAAAAATGAAGAATTTATGAGTTCAGCTCAGCTTGAGCATTTTAAAAACAAGCTAACAAAGTGGAAAGAACAACTGATCAATGATGCTGAATCGACAATTAATCACATTCAAGAAGACTCTCAGCAAGTAGCTGACGATAACGACAGAGCAACCCTTGAAGAAGAGTTTGCATTAGAGTTAAGAACACGAGACCGTGAAAGAAAACTCATTAGTAAAATCGACAAAACACTACATACTATCGAACTTGGCGATTATGGATATTGCAAAACTTGTGGTGCAGAAATTTCTCTACAGCGTCTAGAGGCGCGCCCTACTGCTGATGAATGTATTGATTGTAAAACAGTTGCTGAAAAAAGAGAAGTTTAGATTTTTAGATTAGAAGTGTTGATAAGAGTCACACTGCTTATTAAACTCACCATCTTTGGTTAACTTACCTGAGTCATTAATAACACCAATTTGAGTCACTTTAATATTGCTCTCATCTTGCAGTGTTTTTAGTACATCTAATTTAGACATTGGAACGGTGAAACACAACTCATAATCATCGCCTCCTGCTAAAGCAATACACCAGTTGTTAGTTTGCTTTATATAAACATCTAATTCTTCAGATAGCGGAATCTGACTTAGACTAATACTAGCCCCCACATTGGATTGATTCAGAATATGAGATAAATCCTGCTCAAGACCATCGGAAATATCAATACAAGCATTAGCAATACCCACCAAGCTTTGCCCTAGTTTTATTTGAGGCTCTGGCCTATTAAAATGATTTAAACAACCACTTGATGGTGTTTGATTGTTTTGAATTTGCCACCAAGCATAGGCGGAATTACCCAAGGTGTTAGATACAAATATTCCATCCCCCACCTTTGCTGAGCGACGTAATAACGCTTTATTTTTTTCAACTTGCCCTGTAATGCTAATAGTAATACTAAGTGGGCCTTTAGTAGTGTCTCCACCTACTAAACTTAAATTGTATTTATTTGCTACTTGTCTTAAGGATGTTGAAAAATCACTCAGCCATTGCTTATCTAAATTAGGTAATGTTAAAGCCAAAGTAAAGTATTTTGGTGTAGCGCCCATGGCCGCCAGATCACTAAGATTAACAGCTAAGGCTTTATAGGCAATATCTGTAGCACTCGTATTTACAGGAAAATGTACCCCTTCAATGAGCGTATCAGTACTGGTAAGTAATTGATAATTAGAATCAACATCAATAATAGCGCAATCATCACCAATGCCTAAATTGATTAATTGATTAGAATCTTCCCAGTTGAAGTAAGTTTCAATTAGTTCAAACTCATTCACCGTCTTTTATGCTTGAGGATATTTTTGACTTATTTTTTCATCAACCTCGCCACGTCCTGCATTAAACATAGAACCAGAACCCAACACCACCGATATCAATACTGCAAAAAATAATGGCACCACACCCAATAAACTCAAAATAGAATCCATAATATTGGAGCCGTCCATACTTGCAGGTGCATCTGTTGAAAGGACTAATGACAAAGAATTGACTAAAAAATAAAAAATATAGGCGCCAATTAACAGCTTATAACGATTAAGAGAAAGTTGCCAGTGTAAATAGACCAGATATGGATCGTCTTTTTTGGCTTTTTTAGTTCGGAAAAAAGTATAAGCAATAATACAAAATGACAATGCGATTGATAACCCTATTGCTAAGTTCATACCCATGTTAAACAATTTAATCAACCCCAGCGTAAAAAACAAATGAACAACAACAGTATTGATTGTAAATAGTTCGTGAGGAGTTTTAGCAGCTCTACGCTCTTTAGCGCTGGCTTCAAGTGTAATAATCATGCTCAAGTTATACCATAACCTGGCAAAAAATTACATATAAGCGTTATCTGTTTGGCTATGATCGGTAACGTCACGCACTGAATTAATTTCAGGGAAGCGTGATTTAAGTTGGGCCTCAACACCTTGCGTTAATGTAAGCTGTACCGAAGAACAACCTTGACAACCGCCACCAAAATTAAGAATCACATCCATGTCTTTAGTGATTTCAACTAATTCTACAAAACCGCCATGAGACGCTAAACTGGGGCTAATATCGGCCGCAATAACATATTTAATTTTTTCTTCGAGTGGCGCATCATCGCCAGGCTCTTCGCCTTTGGCATTAGGGGCAGTAATGGTAAGCTTCTTAGCAGAGCCCTCATCCTTTAATGCCACTTCAGAGTCTTTTAAATAATCAAAATTTAACTCATCAATATAAGCATTAAACCCTTCATACTCAAACTTTTTATAAGTTTTTGATAGGTCTTTAGGAAAACAAAAATTAAAAGTCACGGTTGCTGCGGGCGTGCCTGCTTTTTCAATATCTACCTTTAATCCAAGGTCTTTTTCATCTTGTTGAGAAAACAAATCAGCCACGTAAACTTTTGCCTCATCAGTAATATTAAACATACTTATCCTTTATTAAAAACAATGTTATCGATCAATCGAGTTGACCCTAAAAATACTGCGCATAATATCGCAATTTCATTCGTATTATCAGTGATTTGTTTAAGGGTATTTGCATCGAGCACCTCAATATAATCCAATTTAAAATCTTTTTGTATTTGCACCCTCTCCTGCTTAATAACAGCACTAATTTT
Organism: uncultured Candidatus Thioglobus sp.; assembly: GCA_964577715.1. Taxonomy (GTDB): domain Bacteria; phylum Pseudomonadota; class Gammaproteobacteria; order PS1; family Pseudothioglobaceae; genus SUP05. The sequence goes on from CAZOAA010000034.1 coordinate 8,336, forward strand.
CTGCCCTTTTTGAATATTTTCCTTGATCTTAAGCAAGTTCTTGTACAAATTAGATGCAATGCGTCTTTCATGGATAGATAAATACTGATTGCGCGTACTCATTGCTAAACCATCTTCCTCTCTAACAATTGGCTGTGACAATATCTCGATTTCTGGAAAATATTGACAAACCATTTGCATAATGATTAATAGTTGCTGATAGTCTTTTTCCCCAAAAATAGCAATATCGGGTTTTACAATTTCAAACAAGCGATGCACTACCTGCACCACACCATCAAAATGCCCTGGCCGAGAAGCACCACACAAAATACTACCCATCTCACCGGCTTTAATACTACCATCTAAACCTTGAGGATAAACTTGCTCAATGCTTGGTACAAACAAAACATCAACTTGATGCTGTTCTAGTAAAGAAATATCTTGCTCAAGTGTCTTGGGATATTGGCTAAAGTCTTCATTTGCACCAAACTGTGTTGGGTTAACAAAAATACTAACTACAACAATATCTGCACTTACCCTAGCCTTATCAACTAACGACAGGTGCCCAGCATGCAACCCGCCCATAGTTGGCACAAAGCCAATGGTTTTGTTTTCTGATTTGTATTTACTGACTAGAACTTCTAGATCTGAATTATTGTTAATAACTATGCTCATTATCTGGAAAAGACGAGTCTTTAACTGAGTTTATAAAGTCAATAACTGCTGACTCTATTGAATTATTTTGTTCTAAAAAGTTTTTAACAAATTTTGGCATATAACCTGTATTAATACCTAGCATGTCATAGCTCACCAGAACCTGACCATCGCAATCTTTACCTGCGCCAATACCAATGGTAGGAATAGAAATTGCCTCACTTACTTGCTTAGCCAATGCACTTGGAATACACTCTAATATCAACACCTCAACACCGAGTGATTCTAATAACTTAGCATCAGAGATTATTTTATTTGCACTATCTTCATCTCTGCCTTGTACCTTATAACCACCAAGCTCAATCACGGATTGTGGTTGCAGTCCTAAATGCCCACATACTGGTATGTGATGTTCTTGCAAAATCCTAAACGAATCTTCGTGCTCTGATCCACCCTCAAACTTCACCATTTGTGCACCAGCGGCAATTAGCTTTTGGGCATTGTCTAGCGTTTGCTTTGGCTTTTCATAACTCTTATATGGCATATCAGCAATTAATAAGGCATCTTTAATGCCTTTTGCCACTACTGTAGTGTGATAAACCATGTCATCCATACTCACACCAAGCGTATTTTCACCACCTTGAATTACATTACCTAAGGAATCTCCAACCAAGATAACATCCACGCCACATTTTTCAAACACTTTAGCAAAAGAGGCGTCATACGCAGTTAAACAAGTGATCTTTTCACCATTTTGTTTAAATTGTTTTAGTTGTTTAGTATTCATAACTTGATTAATTCTGAGATATCTATTTTATCAATCAGCGCCTGTATTGGTCCTAATACTGGCACTTTAAAATCAGGCTCAATTTCAGATAATGGCACCAACACAAATGCTCGATTCATCATCTCTGGGTGTGGCACCACCAATTGCTTAGAGGCAATAACCTGCGCGCCATAGGTAATAATATCTAAATCAATGGTTCTTGCGCCCCATTTTTTTTCCCGTACGCGGTGTTGTTTGGTCTCGATAGCTTGACACACATACAAAAGCTCTAAAGCTGTGAGATGGGTATTAACCTGACAAACTGCATTAATATAATCAGGTTGTTTAGAGTTATCAATTGGCTTTGATTGATACAAGCTAGAAAGCCCAACCACCTTTATATCTTCAGACTCATTCAGTGCAATTAGTGCATCTTTAATTTGTTGTTTAGGGTTATTAAGGTTCGAACCCAAGCCGATATAAGCTAACAAGTGATTAACGTGCCTACGTGTTCACCATTGGCCAATCTTGTTAATACTTCTGGTGCTTTGCCAGATGCAATGATAGTTGTAGTGTTAGACTCGGCAGCTTTTTTAGCAGCCAGTACTTTGGTGTACATACCACCAGAGCCAAGTGATCCACCTGTACGGCCGGCAACTTGCTCAAGCTTTTCATCATCCACATGAATCGTATCAATTAGCTGAACGTTTTCATTTTGACGAGGATCGGCGTCATACACACCACCTTGATCTGTAAGAATTACTAACTGACCAGCACCCACCAAATTAGCCACAAGCGCTGCTAAAGTATCATTATCGCCAAACTTAATTTCATCAGTGGCAACCGTATCATTTTCATTAACAATTGGCACTGTGCCAAATTCAAGCAAATTATTCATGGTGGAGGAGATATTCTCATAACGATCAGCATTAGTAAGATTATCATGCGTTAACAAAATTTGCGCGGTATGCATATCATGCTTAGCAAATAAAGATTCATACGTTTGAATCAAACCCATTTGCCCAACAGCAGCAGCAGCTTGGAGTTTGTGAATATCGTTTGGGCGCTCGCTCCAACCTAGGCGCTTAATACCCTCAGCAATCGCACCAGATGAAACTAATATCACCTCAATATCTTGCTTAGCCAATATGACAATTTGCTCTACCCAAGAGGCGATAGAAGTCGTATCCAACCCTTTGCCGTCGTTGGTTAATAATGCAGAGCCAATTTTAATTACCCATCTTTGTTTAGCCATTTTCTTCTACTAATTCAAATAAACCGTACACTAAGTCTTTACAGCCTAAGCCGTTTAGTGCAGAAATATTAAATACTCTACCTTGATAATCAATATTGTTTAAAAAATATTTCACTATTTTATCCCTATCATTCTCAGGCAATAAGTCCATTTTATTAATTGCTACAAGCCTTGGCTTATTGGCCAAATCTTGATCGTATTTTGCCAGCTCGTTTTCAATGGTTAAATAATTCTGAACAGGATCTGAACCATCAGCTGGCAAGATATCTACCACGTGTAATAATGCCTTAGCACGAGAAAGATGTTTTAAAAACTCAAAACCCAAGCCTACACCTTTAGAAGCGTTTTCAATCAAACCAGGAATATCAGCCATGACAATATGCTGATCGTTTAACGACACTACACCCAAAGACGGATGCAAGGTGGTAAATGGGTAATCTGCTACTTTTGGTCGTGCACTTGAGATTTGCCTAATCAGGCTTGATTTACCAGCATTCGGCATACCTAGTAAGCCAATATCAGCCATGATGCTAAGCTCAAGCCCGATTTCTCTTACCTCGCCTGGCGTGCCTGGCGTAGTCTTGCGCGGTGCACGATTAATACTTGATTTAAAACGTGTATTACCTAAACCATGAAACCCACCCTTAGCTACCAATAACATTTGATCATGTTTAGTAATTTCACCAATGAGTTCATCGGTTTCAAGATCGTACACCTTGACGCCTAACGGCATTTCAACGGTTAGATGTTCGGCCGATTTTCCACGCTTGTTTTGACCTTGACCTGGCTGGCCATTTTTAGCCCTAAACAAACGATTAAAACGAAATTCACTCAGTGTGTTTAGGCCTTCTTGACCACGAAAATAAACATGGCCACCATCACCACCATCGCCACCGTCAGGACCACCGTCAGGAATATATTTTTCCCGGCGAAAGCCTAAGCAGCCTGCACCACCTTTTCCAGCTTCAACGCGAATTGATGCAGAGTCAACAAATTTCATAAGAAATCACTAAAATACAATGAACGCCATTATACCTTTTATCAATGAATCGAACTGTCTACAGCCTAATTGGATATTTACTTTTACCGATTATGGTATTACGTTTATTAGTAAAAGGCTTTAAGAATAAATCTTATCATCATAGAATTAGTGAGCGACTTGGGTTTATTAATAAGATTCCCGTGCCAATTATCTGGGTTCATTGTGTGTCGGTGGGAGAGTTTAGAGCAGCAATTGTACTTATTGATGAGCTGATAAAAAACCATCCAAATCATCGCATACTTGTTAGTACAACAACGCCAACTGGCTCTCAAGCAGTAAAAAACTACTACCAAAGTGAAGTGCTGCATTTTTACTTTCCTTTTGATTTACCGCTTATTGTTAATCGTTATATCAAACAAATTAACCCTGAATTGTGTATTTTATTAGAAACAGAAATTTGGCCAAATTTGATTCATGCGCTTAATAAAAACAACATCCCTAGTTTGCTTGTTAATGCGCGACTGTCACAACGATCTTTAGAAAAATATCAAAAATTTGCACCTAATTTGGCCAAACAAACTCTAAATAACTTTAGCATTGTGGCTACTCAAAACCAAAATTCTGCCGATCGCTTTATTCAGTTAGGTGCAAACAACGACAAAATTATCGTTGCTGGCAATATTAAGTTTGACCAAAATCCAAGTGTTAACCAAACTAGTAATCAAGAATTACTCTCAATCATTACCAAGCGTAAAGTGGTGATTTTTGCTAGTACACATAAAGGTGAAGAAACACAAATTATTGATGCTTACTTAGATCATAAAAACAATATCGATGCCTTATTGGTAATTATCCCCAGACATCCTGAGCGTTTTAACGAGGTATACAAGTTGGCACAAAAACAGCAAATTAATATCATTAAAAGATCAAGCAATAAATCATGCAAAGATTGCGAAATGCTTTTAGGTGATTCTATGGGTGAGATGATGAGTTATTTCGATACATCTGATATTGTGTTTATGGGTGGTAGCCTCAACAACACAGGTGGGCATAATATGCTTGAACCTGCAGCCTTATCTAAGCCAATACTATTTGGCCCCAATGTGTTTAATTTTGCTGAAATTTCATCCGATCTAATAGAGCAAAAAGGTGCTATACAAGCACAAAATGCAAACGAGTTATTTGAGAAAATTATCGATCTACTGGAAGATGAAAAACAGCGCAAGGCAATGGGGAACAATGCCAATCAATACTTTAAGTCTAAACAGGGTGCGGTTAAAAAGCTAAACCAACTAATCAATAAGTTTATTTAGAATCCCAATAACGCTGCATTTCATAATAAAGAAAAGAAGCCGTCCAAGTAATTAGCACAAAACCTACTAAAGATTCCATACCAACCAAAAATCGAATGGCACCAAATGGTTCAATATCGCCAAAGCCTAGTGTGGTGAAATTAGTAAATGAAAAATAAACACTATCAAGTAATGAGCCATCAAAATTACCTGTTATCTGCCCCCAAGATTCACTTTTATTCATATAAAAATAACCCAGTGCAAATAGCCATATTTCTACTACATGTGCAATTAAAGCAATAAAAACAACTGACACAATCCTAAATCGATGTTTAATATTCATCTTAGGAATAAGATTGGTGGCTCGATACAAAAATTCATAATGAATCAGTACACTTAATGCCACAATAATCGAATTCACCAATGCTGCCAACCACATAGTTAAATATTATTTATAATCTAAAGTGATTATTGTACTTAATAAATATTGGAAAAAATCAAAATGGGCTGTTGCAACACTAAAACCAATGAAAAATTACTGTGTTATTGTTTTAACATTACCGAAAATTCCTATCTAGAATCTTTAAAACAAGGAAAAGAAGCTGTTTTGAAGGATTTTGTAGTATTTCAAACCAAAAATAACTACTGCAACTGTGAAAATCTTAACCCATCAAAGCAATGTTGCTTAAAAGACTTTAAAATTTTGGAAAAAATGCAAATGGACGTTTAATTTCCTTGTTTTAACTGAATTGATGGACATTTAACTGATCCATATGAACAAAATACACAGCAATCACCTTTTTTAGGTTTAATTACTGCATTACAAGATTTACACTCATAAAAGTATTGACAATTATCTGTTGGCATTCTCTCAAGCTCCTGATAGCCACACTCTGGACAAGTAACAATTGAGTCTTTAATAAAAGAACTCGTCATAAATTTTAAATATTCCTAAACACCCTCTTTCATATAAATTTCAGAGTCATTATCTAGAAACTCTGCAGATTTTTTATCCATCTCTATTTGAATGGCATTAATCTTTGAAATCTCTTCCTCATCCATGGTTTTAATCTCTTGAGTGATTTTCATCGAACAGAACTTAGGGCCACACATTGAGCAAAAATGTGAGGTTTTTGCTGCTTGCTTAGGCATTGTTTCATCATGATATTTACGCGCCGTGTCTGGATCAAGTGCTAAGTTAAATTGATCTTCCCATCTAAATTCAAAACGTGCCTTAGATAAAGCGTTGTCGCGAATTTGCGCACCAGGATGGCCTTTAGCAAGATCCGCCGCATGAGCAGCGATTTTGTAGGCAATAATGCCTTCTTTAACATCGTCTTGATTTGGCAAGCCTAAATGCTCTTTAGGTGTTACATAGCAAAGCATCGCACATCCATACCAGCCAATTTGCGCCGCACCAATAGCCGAAGTGATATGATCATAACCTGGGGCGATGTCAGTAGTTAATGGGCCTAGTGTATAGAACGGTGCTTCACCACACTCTTTAAGCTGCTTGTCCATATTCTCTTTAATCATTTGCATTGGAACGTGTCCTGGGCCTTCAATAAAAGTTTGAACATCGTGCTTCCAGGCAATCTTAGTCAGCTCGCCCAAAGTTTCTAACTCGCCAAATTGTGCTGCATCATTGGCATCTGCAA
>CAZOAA010000035.1:0-14273 GCA_964577715.1 uncultured Candidatus Thioglobus sp.
TAAAAATAAAAAAGATCTGTCCCAATCAGAAGTTAAGTCTGAAGTTAAAAAAATTACCAAATTAGAACAACACCTCAAACAACAAGCGTCTATATTAAAAAAACAACTATCCGTTAAAAACAAAGAAGAGCTTTCTAAAATTCAAGATTTAATCAATCAAATTATTAAACAAGTGGCTACAGATGAAGGGTTTGATTTAATTCTTTATCAAGAGGTAGCATATGCCAGCAAAAAAATAAATATTACACCCGTAATTGCACAAAAACTTAGACTAGAATTTGAGTAATGTATACACTGGGGGAAATTGCCAAATATATCGATGCTGAGCTTATTGGTGATGCAAGTATAAAAATAAAAGGCATTTCTTCCCTACAAAATGCCAGCGCAAATCAACTAAGCTATATTGTTAGTGCCAAATATAAAAAAGACTTAAGCAATACACAAGCAGCTGTTGTTATACTTGATAAAGCTTTATTATCAGCGTGCCCTACCAATGCGTTAGTCGTTAGTGATGTGTACCTAACATTTGCAAAAATTACACATTATTTTAAGAAACAAGTTACCCATCACACAGGCATCCATCCTAATGCAAAAACAAACAATGCAACTATTGGTTCAGGCTGTGTTATTGGTGAAAACGTTACTATAGGCAATGATTGTGTCATTGGCCCCAATACTATTATTGAAGACAATGTAAGTATTGGAGATAATGCCTATATAGATCCGAATGTCACTATTTTGCAAGGTTGCTCACTAGGCAATAATGTAAGTATCTCATCAGGTGCAGTTATTGGATCTGAAGGGTTTGGTAATGCACGAGATAATCAAAATCGTTGGCATACAATCGCACATTTAGGTAATGTTGTTATTGGCAATAATGTAACCATAGGTGCTAATACTACAATTGACAGAGGCACTATAGAAGACACTCAAATACATGATGGTGTACGACTTGATAATTTAATACATATTGCCCATAATGTTATTATTGGCCAAGACTCTGCTATTGCAGCTAGTACTGGTATTGCCGGCAGTACAATACTTGGAAAACGCTGTATGATTGGTGGCATGGTGGGAATTGTTGGGCACTTAAATATTTGCAACGATGTAATTATCAACGCTAAAAGTACTGTTGATAAAGACATAAAGAAACCAGGCATGTATACTGGCATCATGCCACTAATGAATCATAAGCAATGGCAGAATGTTGGATTATGGTTGGTAAAACTTGATAAAATCACCAAATATCTAAACATTAAACTAAAAAATTTAAAAGGAAAATAACAATGGAAATGAATATTAATGAAGTTAAAAACTTTCTACCTCATAGATATCCTTTTTTATTGATTGATAGAGTCACAGAATTAGAAATTGGTAAATCATTAGTTGCCATTAAAAATGTCAGCTTTAATGAGCCTCAATTCACAGGTCACTTCCCTGCTCAACCTATTATGCCCGGTGTGCTAATTATTGAAGCACTGGCGCAAGCTACTGGAATTTTAGCTTTTAAATCTGAAGTTGGAAAACCGATTGATGGTCAAATTTATATGCTTGTTGGCGTTGATAAAGCGCGCTTTAAACGCATGGTAGAACCTGGAGACCAGTTAGAATTAAAAGTTGAGGTTATGACGGTTAAGCGTGGCATGTGGAAATTTAAAGCTGAAGCCAGTGTTGATGGCAGCGTTGTAACAACAGCTGAATTAATGTGTACACAAAAGGTAGCAGATTAAAGATTAATTAGTTTAAAAAAAATCTTGAGGAGAATAACATGGCAATAGATCCTAACGCACTTGTTGATCCAAGCGCAAAAATTCACAAAAATGCTGAAATATGCGCTTACGCTGTTATTGGTGCCAATGTTGAAATTGGCGCTGGCACCATTGTTGAAGCTCATGCGGTGATACAAGGTCCTACTAAAATTGGTAAAAATAATCACATCTATTCTTTTGCCTCAATTGGTGGTGATCCACAAGATATTACTTATGAAGAAGGTCAAGAATCCAATTTACTAATTGGAGATGATAATCTTATTCGTGAATTCTGCACTATTAATCGTGGCACAGAAAAAGAGAAATCTCTCACTCAAGTTGGCTCAAACAATATGTTAATGGCATATGTCCATATTGCGCATGATTGTCAAGTAGGTAATCATACCATCATGTCTAATAACGCCTCATTGGCAGGACACGTTAAAGTGCACGACTGGGCCATCCTAGGTGGTTTTACTTTGGTAAAACAATTTTGCCTAATTGGTATGCATACTTATATCGGCATGGGTTGCCAAGTTAATAAAGATATCCCTGCCTATATGGTAGCCTCTGGCACTCAAACTCGGGTCAGAAGTATCAATGCCGAAGGTATGAGGCGTCGAGGGTTTTCCCCAAGTGCGATTGCTTCTATCAAAAGAGCTTTTAAAGTTGTTTATCGCGAATCCCAAGGTCGATTACTCGATCATGCATTACAAGATTTAGAAACGTCTGAGGCTGATAGTCCAGAGGTAATGCAGTTTGTTAAATGCATTCGAAGCTCTAAAGTTGGCATTATGCGAGGCCCAGCAGACGAATAACAATCTGGCCTTTATCTATGGATAAATCCTTCTTAAAGTCAAGCAGTGTTGTCACTGTAATGACTTTTTTATCTCGCATATTAGGACTAGTGAGAGATTCTGTCATCGCAAATTTTGCTGGTGCTAGTGGACTAACAGATACTTTTATTGTTTCATTTAAAATCCCTAATTTTCTTAGACGTCTATTTGGTGAAGGTGCTTTTTCTCAAGCATTTATGCCAATCATTGCTGATACAAAAGCCAATCATTCTGAAGCTGAAGTACAAAATGTAATTAATCACATAGGTACTAAGTTTTTAACAATCTTAATTATTATTACCTTAATTACTATGATTATTGCACCGCTAGTTATTGCGATATTTGCCCCTGGCTTTTACCTCGACGAAGATCAAACAAAATTCAACTTAGCTTCTGATATGCTTAGAATTACCTTTCCTTATTTATTGCTAATTTCTTTAACTGCATTTTCAGGTGCTATTCTTAATACTTATGATAAATTTGCAGTGCCTGCATTTACACCGGTACTTCTGAATATTTCAATCATTCTTAGTGCGATTTATCTCTCTGTACACTTAGAAACACCTATTATGGCGCTAGCCTGGGGCGTGCTTATTGGTGGTGTTGTTCAGCTGTTATTTCAAATCCCTTTTTTGATTAAAATTAAAAAATTACCCAAATTAACCCGTGGTAATCATCAAGCTGTTAAAACTTTAAAAAAACGTATGCTGCCTGCCCTTTTTGGGGTTTCTGTCTCTCAAATCAACCTACTTATTGATACTATGATTGCCACCGCTTTGGTTAGTGGCAGTGTATCTTGGTTATATTATTCTGATCGCCTATTAGAACTCCCTTTAGCACTAATTGGCATTGCATTAGCCACAGTGGCCTTAGCTAAACTAAGCAATCATTTTGCCAATAAAGATGATGAAAAATTTACCCAAACTATCAATTACGCTTTAAAAGTTGGATTACTACTCGGGGCGCCTGCTTGTGCCGGGCTGGTGCTCTTAGCCGAGCCATTAATTATTACTTTGTTTCAGCGTGGTGAATTTGACGCTTTTGCCGCTTCTCAGTCTGCACTTAGTTTGATTGCTTATGGATCTGGACTCATTGCTTTTATTGCTGTAAAAATATTAGCGCCTGCATTCTTATCCAGGGGAGACACAAAAACACCTGTTAAAGTAGGTGTAATTGCTATGATATCTAATGTATTTCTAAATATTATCTTTGCATACTATTTTGCTCATGTTGGCCTGGCCGTAGCTACTTCAGTCTCTGCTGTTATTAATGCTTCACTGCTTTATTATTATTTAGTCAGACAATCAATATTTAAAATTTCTGCTGATTTAATTAAATTGTTTTTTAAAGTTTTGTTGGCAAGCTTTATAATGGTCGTTTTTATTTTAAATTTTTCTGACAATATTGCTTTTTATTTAAATGCCGATATTTGGCAACGTATTATATCAATTGCTTATATTGTTGGAATCTCGGCAATCATCTATTTTATTGCTTTATGGGGTTTGGGTATTAGGGTAAATCGATTATGAAAACTGTAAAATGCATAAAACTAAACGAACAACTTGAGGCACTTGATAGAGCGCCTTATCCTGGAGAACTAGGCAAAAGAATACTATCTAATGTTTCTAAACAAGGTTGGCAATTATGGTTGGACCATCAAACCATGCTAATCAATGAAAACAACCTCAATATGCTAGATGAAAAAGCACAAGCTTATCTTAAAGAACAGATGGAAAAATTTTTCTTTTCGAAAGAAGGTGCTGATGACATCCAAGGCTATGTACCAAAAACATAATGGCTAATCTATTTATTGTCGCCGCACCTTCTGGTTGCGGAAAAACATCACTAGTCAAAGCATTAATTGAAAGTATTGATAATTTACGTGTTTCAATATCGCACACAACACGTAATAAACGCCCTGGTGAAGAAAATGGAAAAAATTATTTTTTTGTTAGTCCAGATGAGTTTAATCAAATCAAAGACACTGATGGATTTATTGAATCAGCCAAGGTATTTGATAACTACTATGGCAGCGCTAAACAAACTGTGCAAGATTTACTTAATCAAAATTACGATGTTATTTTGGAAATTGATTGGCAAGGTGCAAGGCAAGTTAAGAAAAGTTTTAAAAATGCTATTGGAATCTTCATACTCCCCCCTTCCATTTCTGCTTTACAAGAGCGCCTAACTGATCGAGCTCAAGACGATAAAAATACCATTGATCGAAGAATGCAAGATGCAGTTAGTGAAATGCAACATTTTAATGAATTTGACTATTTAGTCATTAATGACGACTTTGATACTGCACTTAGTGAATTGTCTTGCATTATTAAATCTAAAAGATTCACCTTGGAGCAACAAACACAACATCATCAAAATCTAATTAATCAATTGATATAACTAAAAATTTACGTATAATATCAACCTCTACTAATATTATTAATTAGTTATTGACATAATGATTAACGAATTCGCTTTACCAATTACTACAGCTTCTAGTCATTTAGAGGTTCAAAAATACCCGCCGATTTTAAGCAGTGAAGAAGAGCACGAGCTAGCAATTCAATTGTACGAAAATCACGATTTAAGTGCAGCAAGAAAATTAGTTTTATCTCATATGCGTTTTGTAGCCTTTATTGCCCATGGTTATAAGGGTTATGGCTTAGAGCAAGCTGACCTAATCCAAGAGGGAACCATTGGCTTAATGAAAGCGGTTAAAAAATTTAACCCCTATAAAAAAGTACGTCTTGCCTCATTTGCGGTTTATTGGATTCGTGCTGAGATTCACGAATTTATTTTTAAAAATTGGAAAATTGTTAAAGTTGCTACTACCAAAGCGCAACGCAAACTATTTTTCAAATTAAAACAAGCTAAATCTCATATTTACAATTCTCTTAACGAAGAACAAGCAGACAAAATTGCCAGTGACCTAGGTGTACGCCGTAAAGACGTTCTAGAAATGGAGTCACGTTTGCAATTTAACGATGTTGCTTTTGAAATACCTGATTCTGATGACGATTCGTATTCACCAGAACACTATCTAACTGACAACAACGTCAAAACACCTGAGCAACTACTGCTCAATGATGATACTAAACAAAATCAACAACAACAGCTTTATCAAGCGCTTTCTTCTCTTGATTCAAGAAGTTTAGATATTTTGCAATCTAGATACTTGAAAGAAGAAAAAACGACCCTACATACTTTAGCAGACAAGTATGGCGTTTCTGCAGAAAGGGTTCGTCAACTTGAAAACAAAGCGATGCAAAAACTTAAAGAAAGCTTGAAAAACCAAGAACTTTAAGAATAGCTCAAAAACGCTTTAATTAAATTATCTTTTAATCTTAGAAGATATATTTTTGTTTATTAATAGGAGAAAAAATGAACATTCGTCCCCTTCACGATCGTGTGATTGTTCGTAGAACAGAAGAAGAAAAAACTACCGCTAGCGGTCTTATCATTCCTGATTCAGCCACAGAAAAACCATCCAAAGGTGAAATTGTTGCCGCTGGTAATGGCAGAGTTAATGATAGTGGAGATACTGTTGCCTTAGATGTAGAAGTAGGTGATCAAGTATTATTTGGTCAATATGCCGGCACTGAAGTTAAAGTTGACGGTGAAGCGCTATTAGTTATGCGCGAAGATGACATTGTTGCAGTTATTGAATAAAGGAGATTAATATGTCAGCAAAAGATGTAAAGTTTGGCCCAGAAGCCAGAAATTTAATGCTAGATGGTGTAAATACTTTAGCAAATGCAGTAAGAGTAACGTTAGGGCCTAAGGGTAGAAACGTTGTATTAGACAAATCATTCGGTGCACCAAATATTACTAAAGATGGTGTTTCAGTTGCACAAGAAATTGAACTAGAAGGCAAATTCGAAAACATGGGCGCACAAATGGTTAAAGAAGTTGCCTCAAAAACTAACGATATTGCTGGTGATGGAACAACAACAGCTACAGTGCTGGCTCAGTCTTTAGTTACTGAAGGTGTCAAATCAGTTGCTGCAGGCATGAACCCTATGGATCTTAAGCGTGGTATTGATAAAGCAACTGAAGCTGCAGTTAATGCACTACACAAGCTTTCACAAACATGTGATGATTCTAAAGCCATTGCTCAAGTAGGTACGATCTCAGCAAACTCTGATGCCAGTGTTGGTGATATTATTGCCGAAGCAATGGACAGAGTTGGCAAAGCGGGTGTTATTACTGTTGAAGAAGGTTCAAGTTTAGAAAATGAACTTGATGTAGTAGAAGGCATGCAATTTGATCGTGGCTATTTATCACCTTATTTTGTTAACAATCAAGACACTATGTCTGCAGATTTAGAATCACCTTATGTATTATTACATGATTCAAAGATTGCCAATATTCGTGATTTACTACCAACACTTGAGTTAGCACAAAAAGCAAGTAAGCCACTGTTAATTATCGCTGAAGATATTGAAGGTGAAGCACTAGCAACACTAGTAGTTAATAACATGCGTGGTATCGTTAAAGTAGCTGCTGTTAAAGCACCTGGATTTGGTGATCGTCGTAAAGCAATTTTAGAAGATCTTGCAATCTTAACAGGTGGCACGGTAATTGCTGAAGAAGTTGGGTTATCACTAGAAGGTATTACTGAAGAACACTTAGGTAATGCAAAACGTGTAGAAATTGGCAAAGAAAACACAGTTGTTGTTGACGGTGCTGGTGATAAGAAAAATATTGAAGGTCGTATTACTCAAATCAATGCGCAAATCGAAACTACAACATCAGAATATGATAAAGAAAAATTACTTGAGCGTTTAGCCAAACTTTCAGGTGGTGTTGCGGTTATTAAAGTGGGTGCTGCTACTGAAGTTGCAATGAAAGAAAAGAAAGACCGTGTTGATGATGCACTGCATGCAACGCGTGCTGCTGTTGAAGAAGGTGTTGTACCTGGTGGTGGTGTTGCTTTAGTTCGTGCAATTAGCGCACTATCAAAACTAAAAGGTGATAATCATGATCAGAATATTGGTATTGATATTATCAAACGCGCAATGGAAGCCCCTCTTAGACAAATTGTCACTAATGGTGGTGGTGAAGCGTCTGTTGTGCTAAATGAAGTTGCTAACGGTAAAGCCAACTATGGTTACAACGCAGCCTCAGAAGAGTACGGTGATATGCTTAAGATGGGTATCCTAGATCCAACAAAAGTTGTTCGTGCAGCACTACAGCATGCGGCAAGTATTTCAGGGTTAATGATTACCACTGAAGCCATGATTACTGACATCCCTCAAGATGCAGCTCCTGCTGCTCCTATGCCTGATATGGGTGGCATGGGCGGTATGGGTGGTATGATGTAGAACACCCTCTACATAAAAGCTAAAAAAAAGCCCCATTTTATGGGGCTTTTTTTTGGTATGATACTTTCCAAAATCACCATTTTAGATTAATAATAATGAGCAAATATGACGCTTCCTCGATCGAGGTCTTAACAGGTCTTGAACCAGTTCGTAAACGCCCAGGAATGTATACCGAGACTGAGCGCCCTAATCATCTTGCTCAAGAAGTTATTGATAATAGTGTCGATGAAGCAGTTGCTGGTCATGCTTCTAAAATTGATGTCATCCTCTACAAAGACGGATCTTTATCAGTGGAAGATGATGGACGAGGTATGCCAATTGATATCCACCCTAAAGAAGGAGTACCTGGCGTTGAAGTTATTCTTACTAAACTTCATGCAGGAGGTAAGTTTTCCAATGATTCTTATCAATTCTCAGGTGGCCTACATGGAGTTGGTGTTTCAGTCGTTAACGCTCTATCAACCTCAGTAGAAATTTGGATCAAACGCGATGCTAAACAACACTATATTACTTTTGCTAACGGCATTAAAAAAACAGACTTAGAACAAATCTCTAGCGTTGGAAAACGCAATACGGGCACCTTATTAAAATTCACACCAGATGCTCAATTTTTTGACACCGTTAAATTTTCTGCTACTAAATTACGCCACAACCTTCGTTCAAAAGCTGTTTTATGTCCTGGTTTAGAAGTTAGTTTTCATAATCAATTAGACGACACAAAAGATAAATGGCTCTACAAGGAAGGCTTAAAAGATTACTTATCAATGGCACTTGATGGTCTCGATTATCTACCAAGTGTTCCTTTTGTTATTGACTTTGAATCTGACGATCAACAACTAAATTGCTCACTAGCATGGACACAGTACAATACCAACGTTGTTACTGAAAGCTATGTTAACCTTATTCCTACAATTGGCGGTGGCACACATGTCAACGGACTTAGATCTGGACTAACTGATGCACTTAAAGAATTTTGTGAATTTAGAAACTTAATTCCAAAAAATGTAAAACTAACTCCTGACGATGTTTGGCAAAAAATATCCTATGTATTGTCAATTAAAATGCTAGACCCTCAATTCTCAGGACAAACCAAAGAAAGACTCTCCTCAAGAGAAAGTGCCGGATTTGTCTCTAATGTTTCTAAAGATGCTTTTAGTCTTTGGTTAAACCAACATACGGATGTCGCTGAAAAAATTGCAGAATTAGCAATTCAAAATGCACAAGCAAGACTCAAAACAACCAAAAAAGTTATTCGTAAAAAAATAGTAAGTGGCCCTGCTCTACCTGGTAAGTTATCAGACTGTATTAGTAGCGATCTTTCTCAAACAGAGGTATTTTTGGTTGAGGGAGATTCTGCTGGTGGATCTGCCAAACAAGCAAGAGACAAGGATTACCAAGCCATTCTGCCACTTAGAGGTAAAATTCTAAATACATGGGAAGTAGATTCAGAACAAGTACTTGCTAGTAATGAGATTCACGATATTAGTGTTGCCATTGGTCTTGAACCAGATAGTGACGATTTATCAGAATTAAGATATGGAAAAATCTGTATTTTGGCAGATGCAGATTCAGATGGCGCTCATATTGCCACCTTGATTTGTGCACTCTTTGTTAAACACTTTCCTAGACTCGTTAGGGATGGACACGTCTTTATTGCTATGCCACCACTATATCGAATAGATGCTGGCAAACAGGTTTATTACGCCCTTGATAACAATGAAAGAGACAGTATTATCAAAAAAATTGAAAATGAAAATAAACGCGTCAAAATTCAAGTGCAGCGCTTCAAAGGCCTTGGCGAGATGAATCCTTCTCAACTAAGAGAAACCACCATGTTTCCTGATACAAGACGTCTCATTCAACTTACTCTTAACAACCCCCTACAAACAGAACAAACAATGGATATGCTTTTATCTAAAAAACGTGCACCTGATAGAAAGCATTGGTTAGAGGAAAAAGGCAATTTAGCCAATGTCTAACCAAAACTCAAAAAAGGCAGTTGTTTTACTCTCTGGCGGCCTAGATTCTACTACTACCCTTGCCATTGCTAAATCTGAAAATTTTCAATGTTATGCCTTAAGTTTTGACTATGGGCAAAAACAAAAATCAGAATTAAACTCAGCTAAAAAAATTGCAGAGCATTTTTCTGCAATTGAGCACCGAATTATGAAAATTTCACTATCAGATTTTGGCGGCTCAGCACTCACTGATAAAAACATCGAAGTGCCTGATTTTAAAGAAAGTAATGAAATTCCTATTACTTATGTGCCGGCACGTAATACTATTTTTTTATCTTATGCACTTGCATGGGCAGAAGTACTAGACTGTCAAGCAATCTTTATTGGTGTTAATGCACTAGATTATTCAGGTTATCCTGATTGCAGACAAGAATACATTGATGCATTTGAGAAAATGGCTAATCTTGCTACTAAACGCGGCATAGAAGGACAAAAAACCACTATATACACTCCTCTTATTGATCTTGATAAATCTCAAATTATTAAAAAAGGGCTCAGTCTTAACATCGACTATTCACTAACTACAACCTGCTACCAGGCTGACGATAAAGGTAGAGCTTGTGGTATTTGCGACGCATGTGAATACCGAAAACAGGGTTTTAATTCAGCAGGTGTTTCTGACCCTACACAATATCAATAAAAAAAATTTAATTTAGTCTTGTATTATCTTTATTTAGAGATAAAATGATAATTTTAATCTATTAAGGAAATAACAAATGAGTATTGAGGAAAGAGTAAAAAAAGTTGTATCTGAGCAATTAGATGTTAGTGGTGACATTGACAACAATGCATCTTTTATCGACGATCTAGGAGCAGACTCACTAGACACTGTTGAATTAGTAATGTCTCTTGAAGAAGAGTTCGACTGTGAAATCCCAGACGATCAAGCAGAAAATATTACAACAGTTCAACAAGCGATCGACTACGTTAACAACAATTTGTAATTTCCGCTTAGTCATATAAACGAATAAGGCGCTTCTTTCTAAGGATTAAGCGCCTTTTTTATCTTTCAATTTTTAAAAAGTTATTATGAGCAAAAGAAGAGTTGTTATTACCGGTATGGGTATTGTGTCACCTGTTGGAAACACCGTGGAAGAATCTTGGAAAAATATTCTTGCAGGAAAATCTGGCATTAACTCACTCACCAATCTTGAAACAGAAGGTCAATCTGTTACTTTTGGTGGCTCAGTAAAAAACTTTGATATTACTGACTACATTAGTGCTAAAGACGCAAAAAAAATGGACACTTTTATCCATTATGGTATGGCAGCAGGCATTCAAGCCATTGAAGATAGTGGCATTGAAGTCACCGAACAAAATGCTGAGCGTATTGGTGTAGCTATTGGTGCAGGTATTGGCGGACTAGGTACTATTGAAAAAACTGCTGATCTTTTTAGAGAAAAAGGCGCAAAGCGCATCTCACCTTTCTTTGTGCCCTCTTCTATCATTAATATGGTCTCAGGCAATCTTTCTATCAAATACGGCATGAAAGGGCCTAATTTCGCTATTGTAACTGCTTGTACGACTGGTACACACAATATTGGTGATGCCTCTCGTTTAATTGAATACGGTGATGCCGATGTTATGGTGGCTGGTGGTGCCGAGATGTCAACTACTAATTGTGGCTTAGGAGGTTTTGCAGCTGCTCGCGCCCTATCAACTCGTAATGATGATCTTGATACTGCATCTCGTCCCTGGGATAAAGATCGTGACGGCTTTGTGTTAGGTGATGGTGCCGGTGTTGTTGTATTAGAAGAATATGAGCACGCAAAAGCTCGTGGCGCTAAAATTTATGCTGAAGTATCAGGTTACGGTATGAGTGGCGATGCCTACCATATGACTCTACCTTCAAAAGGTGGTGAAGGTGCAGCGCGCTGTATGACAAATGCCATGAAAAATGCTAGCATCAATACTGATCAAATTGACTATATTAATGCTCACGGCACATCAACGCCAGCCGGTGATCAAGCTGAAACTGATGCAGCCAAATTGGCTCTGGGTGATCATGCCTATAATGTTGTGATGAGCTCTACCAAATCAATGACGGGTCACTTACTCGGTGCTGCTGGTGGTATTGAGGCAATCTTTACAGCGCTAGCGATTAAAGATCAAATTGCCCCACCAACCATTAATATTATCAATCAAGATCCTGATTGTGACCTAGATTATGCTGCAAATGAAGCGAGAGAAATGAAAATGGACCACGCTATTTCCAACTCATTTGGATTTGGCGGTACAAATGGTACGATCTTACTATCTAAGGTTTAACCTTACTTTTCAACCGTTAAATCAACGCCTTTAATTTTATTAGCATCACTAACCAAATCAACGCCAAAATCATATATTCTGATTGCACCGTTTTGAACACTATTAAGTGCCGCTTCTTTATTAACCACTAAAGACCACTGCTCATCTGTTGCTTTAAATTGAATTGCACCACCAATGAGTGCCAAAACAACGATTACGCCCAATAAAAATTTAATCATGATATTTTCCTAAAAATTATGAAATATAGTGCATTTTACCAATGAGTAGCGACTCTATTGAGTTTAATTACTCAATCCCATTAGACTTAAGCAAAGCATCCACACTTGGCTCATTACCTCTAAACTTAACATACTGCCCCATAAAATCCAAACTACCACCTACTTGCAAAATATGACGCATAAATGACTGGGACGCCTCTGACCCTATACCACCATTAGCTTGCACATAATAATAAGCATCTGCCGCTAACACCTCTGCCCATTTGTAACTAAAGTATCCTGCTGCATAGCCACCACTAAATATATGCCCAAAGGTATTTAAAAATCGACTTTCATCAATATTTGGCATTAGCGCTGTTTGCGTGCGAACTTCAGCCAATATCTCGTAAGTGTCTTTCGTTGACAAATGCGTATGGATATCCCACAAAGAAAACTCACACTGGCGCAACATGCCTAGGGCTGATTGGAAGTTTTTACTGGCAATGAGTTTTTCATATAGCTCATCTGGCAACGACTCGCCCGTTTTCCAATGCTTAGATAATAATTTAACCACTTCACGCTCATAGCAAAAGAACTCCATATATTGGCTTGGCAGCTCAACCCCATCCCAAGGCACGCCAGCAATACCGGCAGCAGACGGGTACTCAACCGTTGTTAGCACGTGGTGCAGTGCATGGCCAAATTCATGGAATAGTGTGACGATCTCATCAAATTCAAACAAGGCAGGCTTATCTTCGGATGGGGAATTTAAATTACACACCACAAAAGCCACTGGCTTATTATCGCCCATTAAAGCTTGGTAATCTGCCATCCAAGCACCGCCGCGTTTATCTTCACGTGCATACACATCTAAATAAATACGCCCTACTAAGCCACTTTCATTGGTAATATCTAACACTCTCACATCGCCGTGATAAGAGTCCTCATCAAGTACTTTAATTTGAACTTGGTAAAGGTTTTCAATGGTGCTAAACAAACCACTCAATACTTGTTTTTCTGGGAAATATGGAGTCAGATCAGATTTTTTAAATCCAAATTTTTGCTCTTTAAGTTTCTCAGAATAATAACCCAAGTCCCAAGGCATAAGCTCAATGCCGGCAAAGGCTTTTAGCTCGTCTAATTCTTTTTGTGCTTGAGGTCTAGATCGCTCAACCAAGTCATCTAAAAAATCAATAATTTGCGCTGGAGATTCAACCATCTTTGATTCAACTGAAAGCTCAGCATAATTCTCAAAACCCAAAATCTGCGCCATCTCTAAACGCAAGGCTAAAATCTCATCTATAATGGCTTTGTTGTCAAACTCACTAGCGGTAATACCCACTTCCGATGCACGGGAAACATAAGCCTTATACACCTCTTCCCTAAGTGATCGACTATCCGCATAGGTCATCACATCCATGTAAATCGGTATTTGCAAATTAATCTCATAACCATCATCAGTTTTAATTTTGGCTAATTGATCCTCACCATAACCTTTAAGCTCATCCTTACTTACTGATTTTTTCCATTCATTAGTTGCCTTTAAGCTATTTTTAGAAAACTGATTACTCAGAATACTCAATCGCTCTTTAATCGCTTTAAACCGATCTGAGTGCTCACCTTCTAACCCAACACCAGAGAGTTCAAAGCCTTCAATTGCATCTTGGACAATATGCTGCTGTTGTTCGTTTAAGTCCGTATTTTTAAGGTTTTTATAAGCCTTATACAAGGCTTTATTGGTGCTAATCTCAGAATAAAAATTAGTAATTAATGGCAACGTTTTTTCATATTCTTCATTAAATTCTTCATTAAACATGACTGAATTCAAATGCGAATTAACACTGGTGCGTTGCCCTAACTTAAACTCAAACTGATCAAGTGG
>CAZOAA010000036.1:0-13942 GCA_964577715.1 uncultured Candidatus Thioglobus sp.
GGTCAATTCTTACAAATTAATACTTACGATCAGCCAGGTGTAGAACATGGAAAAACTATTCTTAAAGAAAGCTTGAAAAACAAGTCATAAGTCATAAGTCTGGAGTTATCAGTGAAATTTGAAGACTTGGAAGTTTGGAAACGCTCATCACAATTGTCAGTTGAGATATACAAAGAGCTGTATACGCTCAAAGATTATGGATTTAAAGACCAAATTACAAGGTCAGGATTATCCATACCGAGCAACATTGCAGAAGGTTTTGGCAGGGTCGGTGATAAAGAAAAGCGTAATTTTCTTAACTATTCTAAAGGATCTTATGCAGAATTGCGCACCCAAATTTATATTGGCATTAAAATCGGCTATATTCCCTTATCTATTGGAAAAACATGGGTAGCTGAAACTCAAGAGATATCAGCAATGTTAACCGGTTTAATGAAATACTTATCTAATGACTAACAACTTCTGACTTATGACTATTAAGAAATGTCTTTTCCCAGTGGCAGGTTACGGTACCCGATTTTTGCCAGCTACTAAAGCTATTCCAAAGGAGATGTTACCAATACTCACCAAACCACTGATTCAGTACGGCGTGGAGGAAGCAATGAGTGCTGGTATGACTAGCATGGCCATGGTAACTAGTAAATACAAGCAGGCCATTAAAAATCACTTTGAGCCGCATGGTGATATTGAAGCAAGTATTCAAGGCACTGCTAAAGAAGATTTGTTGAATGAAGTGAACTATGCATCAGATCAGTGTAATTTTAGTTACATTGAACAGCAAGAGATGTTAGGCTTAGGTCATGCAATTTATACTGGTAAGCCGCTAATTGGCAACGAGCCATTTGCAGTTATATTACCGGACGATCTGTGTACGAATAAGGGTGATTCAGTATTAAAGCAAATGACAGATCTTTACATGCAATACCCTGATTGCTGTATTGTTGCTATTGAAGAAGTTCCAATGGTTGAGGTTAATAAATATGGTGTGATTGATGGTGAATTATTAGAAGGGCTAACTAATGCTTACCGAGTCAATAGCATGATTGAAAAGCCGAATCCAAGTAGCTCACCAACTAATTTGGCTATTATCGGGCGCTACATTCTTACTCCAGAGATATTTGACGTATTAGAAAATACAGCACCAGATAAAAATGGAGAGATTCAGATTACCGATGCATTAATGACACTAGCAAAGCAAAGCAAAGTCATTGCTTATAAATTCCAAGGCACAAGGTTTGATTGTGGCAGTGTTAAGGGGTTTGTAGTTGCTACCAATGCTTTTGCTAAGCAGCAAAAAATATTTGATTAAGTATTCTGTGATATTGCAGTTTTAACGTCATAGCTTGTATTTTTATCTGCATGTTGGTTTAAAATATCCCAGTTTATATTTAATTTTAACAACAATAATTATACAAACGCATAAAAGGTTTAAATATGGCAAATAATAAAGTCGCATTAATTACAGGCATTACCGGACAAGATGGTGCTTATCTGGCAGAGTTTTTATTAGATAAAGGCTATGAAGTGCATGGTATTAAACGACGATCCTCCTCATTTAATACTGATCGTATTGATCACCTTTATCAAGATCCACATGAGTCTAATGGCAAGTTTATTTTGCATTATGGAGATCTGTCTGATTCTATGAGTTTGGTGCGTATTATTCAGCAAATTCAGCCTGATGAAATATACAATCTTGGTGCGCAATCCCATGTTGCTGTATCGTTTGAAACTCCAGAATACACAGCTGATACCGTAGGTTTAGGTGCACTACGGATACTAGAAGCTATTCGTATTTCAAAATTGGAAGGCAAGACTCGTTATTACCAGGCTTCCACTTCAGAGCTGTATGGCGAAGTACAAGAAGTTCCACAAAAAGAAACCACGCCTTTTTATCCGCGCTCTCCTTATGCGGCTGCTAAGCTTTATGCATACTGGATTACGGTTAACTATCGTGAAGCTTATGGCATGTATGCATGTAATGGTATTCTTTTTAATCACGAATCTCCTGTACGAGGTGAAACCTTTGTTACCCGTAAAATTACTAGAGCATTAGCCCGTATTTCATTAGGCCTGCAAGATACAGTCTATCTTGGCAATATGGATGCCAAACGTGATTGGGGGCATGCAAAAGATTATGTTGAAATGCAGTGGCTTATGTTACAACAAGACAAGCCTGATGATTTTTGTATTGCCACTGGTGTTCAATACTCCGTGCGTGATTTTGTAAACTTTGCTTGGGGTCATTTAGGTAAAACGATTCGCTGGGAAGGCGAAGGTATGGATGAAAAGGGATATGATATTGAAACTAACAATTTAATTATTGCAGTTGATTCTAGGTATTTTAGGCCAACCGAAGTAGAAACTCTGCTTGGTGACCCAACTAAGGCCAAAGAAAAACTCGGATGGGAGCCAAAAATCACCTTGGAAGAAATGGTGCACGAGATGATGGAAAATGATATCAACATTGCCAAGCGTGATTCTTTAGTTAAGAAACATGGATTTAAAGCGCCAGACTATCTTGAATAAAGAGTTTTTATTACAATATGAGTAATTTAAATTTAAAAAAAACCGATAAGATTTATGTAGCCGGCCATCGTGGACTGGTTGGTTCTGCAATTATTAGGCAGTTAAAAGCAAGAGTCTTTACTAATCTTCTCACACGTACACATAAAGAGCTTGATCTAACTAATCAAGCACAAGTTCAAACTTTTTTTAATCAAGAAAAACCTGACTACGTTATTCTTGCTGCCGCTAAAGTAGGTGGAATTCATGCTAATAATACCTACCCTGCAGACTTTATTTATCAAAATATGATGATTGAAGCCAATGTAATTCATAGTGCGTACCAAAATAATGTTAAGCGTCTACTCTTCTTGGGCAGTACTTGTATTTACCCTAAAGAAGTAGAACAACCCATGCGTGAAGATGCACTACTAACTGATACGTTAGAGCCAACCAATGAGCCTTACGCATTAGCTAAGATTGCAGGCATTAAACTTTGCGAGTCTTACAATAGACAACACGGTACTGATTTTAGGTCGGTTATGCCGACCAACTTGTATGGTAAAGGCGATAATTTTCATTTAGAAAATTCCCATGTTATTCCGGCAGTTATCCGCAAAATTCACCTTGCTAAATGTATCGAACAAAACAACTGGCAAGCAATAAAACAAGATCTAGAAAAAAACCCAATAAAAGGGTTAGATAGTAACTCAACTCAAGAGGAAATAACAACAACCCTAATAAAGTACGGAATCCATTCAGCAGTCCCGTCAGGAAATACCCTTGGGGTGAAAAATTCAACATTACGCAGCGTTAGCGTAGAACTTTGGGGCACGGGCAATGCCATGCGTGAATTTTTGCACGTTGATGACATGGCACAAGCAGCATTATTTGTGCTTGAATTGGACACGCAAACTTATCAAGATAATACTCAACCAATGCTCTCGCACATTAATATCGGTACAGGGAAGGACATAACCATTCGAGAAATGGCGGAAACCATAAAGCAAGTAATAGGCTTTGAAGGTAAGCTAATTTTTGATTCAAATAAACCAGATGGATCACCAAGAAAACTTATTGATGTGACCAGATTGTCAAACATGGGCTGGGAGCACACAACAGATCTTGAGCAAGGCTTAAGTAAGACTTATGAATGGTATTTAAGTAAGCCATAGTGTATATTCATAATATGAAAAATTAGTATAAAATTACTTTTTTTTAATTTTGTCGATATCGACTGTATAGCAAAGCTGATGTTGTGGCAAATTTGCACTTCAATAAATTAACAAAAAACTAATTTTTCTTTAGCACTAAAATATAAAATTGAATATTAAAAGCTCAACATTAATACAGCCTGTCATTCTTTCAGGTGGTTCTGGTACGCGCCTTTGGCCATTATCGCGTAAGCAGCACCCTAAGCAGTATTTGCCTTTAGTAAGCAACCATACCATGTTACAAGAGACTATTCTTCGTTTGCACGGGTTGGATAATCTTGCAGATCCGGTTATTATTTGTAATATAGATCATCGTTTTTTAGTGGCAGAACAATGCCAGCAAATTGATATACAAAATCCAACAATATTATTAGAACCAGTTGGCAGGAATACTGCACCGGCTATTGCTGCTGCAGCGCTACAACTACTTAAGACTAATAACTTAAATCTTCCAGATCAAGACTTAATATTGCTAGTCTTATCAGCCGATCATGTCATTCAAGATATTGATGTTTTTCATAAAACAATCAATATTGCTATCAAGCAAGCAAAAAAAAGAAAACTAGTAACGTTTGGTATTGTGCCTGCTGACGCTAATACGGGCTATGGGTATATCCATAAAGCAGATCATATTGATGGCGGATTTAAAGTAAAAGAGTTTATAGAAAAACCAGATCAAAAGACTGCTGATTCATTCATTAGTACTAATGATTATTTTTGGAATTCTGGAATGTTCATGTTTCAGGCAAATACTTTAATTGATGAATTAACTAAACACTCTCCTGAAGTAATTAAAGCGGCCCAATTTGCAATTGATGGTTCTAAAATAGATTTAGACTTTATTCGTATGGCTCCGTTTGATTTCACACTTAGGACTAACAACTCAAATCTTTCTATAGACTATGCTTTGATGGAAAAATCCACTAATGTTATTGTTGTTCCATTAGATGCACAGTGGGTCGATATTGGCTCATGGTCTGCACTTTATGATATCGGACAAAAAGACAATAACAACAATGTTATTAAAGGTAATGTAGTCACTCAAGATACGACTAATACTTATATCAATGCTAGTAAACATATGGTATCCACACTTGGTGTGGATAATTTAATTATTGTAGATACGCCCGATGTTACTTTTGTTGCTACTAAAGACAAGGTGCAAGAGGTGAAAACTATTGTTGAATCCCTGCAGGCTGATAACCGTGAAGAGGTAGAATCAAATCGTAAGGTTTATCGTCCATGGGGTTGGTATGATTGTATAGAGTTGGGTGATAATTTTCAAGTTAAGCGTCTACATATTAATCCAAACTCAAAGCTATCATTACAAATGCATCGCCATCGTGCAGAGCATTGGGTAGTAGTTAGTGGTACAGCTACTATTATTAATGCAGAAGAAACACTTACATTAACTCAAGGTGAGTCAACTTATATTCCAGTAGGAATAAAGCATTCGTTAGAGAATAAGACAAGTATTCCTCTTGAAATTATTGAAGTACAAAGTGGAGCTTACTTAGGTGAAGATGACATTGTAAGATTTGAAGATATATATGGAAGGGTTAAATGATAACAAAAGAAAGTAAAATTTGCATAGTTGGTTTAGGGTATGTTGGCCTGCCTTTGGCAGTAGAGTTTGGGAAAAAACGTACAGTAGTTGGTTTTGATATTAACCAAGATAGAATCAATGAACTTAAACATGGTAATGACTCAACTCTTGAAACTACTAAACAAGAGCTCAAAGATGCGACCCATTTAAACTATACAACAAACATAGACGATACAAAAGATTGCAGTATTTATATTATTACTGTACCAACACCAATTGATAAATACAAAAAACCAGATCTAATCCCCTTAGAAAAATCCAGTGAAATGATTGGTAAAGTTCTTGATAAAGAAGATATTGTTATTTATGAATCAACTGTATATCCAGGCGCTACTGAAGAGGTATGTGTGCCAATTCTAGAACAACAGTCAGGTTTACAATTTAACAAAGATTTTTATTGTGGCTATTCTCCAGAGCGTATTAATCCAGGTGATAAAGAACATCGAATAACTACCATTAAAAAAGTTACTTCTGGATCTACACCAGAAGTTGCAACACAAGTTGATAGTCTTTACCGTCAGATTATTATTGCAGGAACTCATAAAGCCAGTAGTATTAAAGTCGCGGAAGCAGCCAAGGTTATTGAAAATACTCAAAGGGATGTCAATATTGCACTCATTAATGAATTAGCTATAATTTTTAATAAATTGGACATTGATACAGAAGCAGTATTAGAGGCTGCAGGTACAAAGTGGAATTTCTTACCATTTAGACCTGGTTTAGTGGGCGGACATTGTATTGGTGTGGATCCATACTATTTAACACATAAGTCTATTGAGGCTGGTTACACGCCAGAAATGATACTGGCAGGGCGTAGGTTAAATGACAACATGGGTCATTATATAGCTGACCAAGTATCAAAACTTATGATTAAGAAGCGTATAAACATTGTAAATTCTAATATTCTTATTATGGGCTTAACCTTTAAAGAAAACTGTCCAGATATTCGTAATACTCGTGTGGTCGATTTAGTTGAAGAGTTTAAAAGTTTTGGTTGTAATGTAGATGTGTATGATCCTTGGGTGAACAAAGAAGAAGCTATATATGAATACAATATAAAACCAATTAATAAGCCTATTGGAGGCAAGTATGATACAGTACTGCTAGCTGTTGCTCACGATGAGTTTAAAATATTGTCATTAGATCAAATAAAATCATATGGTAAAGACAATCATGTAATTTATGATGTTAAATATATGCTAAATTCTGATGAAGTATATGAAAGTCTATAGTTAAATATGGAAGATATTATTTGGCATCGCGCTACCGTTACACGTGAGCGTCGTAATAAACAAAACAACCATAAGTCAGTATTGATATGGTTTACAGGCTTGTCTGGTTCTGGAAAATCAACATTAGCTCATGCCGTGGAGGAAAACTTACACCAAATGGGTTATAGAACAATTGTTTTAGATGGGGATAATATTCGGCATGGATTGAGTAAAGATTTGGGCTTTAGCGATGAAGATCGTAAAGAGAATATTCGTCGCATTGGTGAAGTGGCGAAGCTTTTTATTGAATCTGGTGTCATTACTTTAACTGCGTTTATATCTCCATTTAAAGAAGACCGAGATAAAGTAAGAAAACTACTTGTTGATGGAGACTTTATAGAGATTTATGTGAAATGCCCTTTTAGTGTTTGCAAGGTTCGAGATGTTAAAGGTATGTATAAGAAAGCTAAAGTCAATAAGATTAAATATTTTACAGGAGTTAGTTCACCATATGAAGTACCAGAAAATCCAGACTTAATAGTGGATACTGAGAAGGAGACACTTGATGAATCTACCGATAAAGTTCTAAATATTTTGATTAATAGAAGGATTGTTAATAATGCAAGTTGAAGGGTATGAAGTTGATGTCAATAAAATTATTGATACTGCCAAAGCAGCGGGCAATAAAATATTAGACAATATCGGTTCAAGATATATAGTTTTATTTGGATAAATAACAAAAATGACACAAAATGAATTAATACAGCAATTTAATAATATTGTTGGCTCCAAGATGGTATTAACAAAATTAATGAAAACAGAGTACTATCGTAGTGGATTTCGTTCTGGCAAGGGCGCTGCATTAGCAGTTGTATTTCCTAATACTATTTTGGAGCAATGGAAGTTAATTGAAGTATGTGTTAAGGCTAATTGTATTATTATTATGCAAGCAGCAAAAACTGGATTAACTGAAGGTTCTTCACCGAACGGTGATGAATACGATAGAAATGTGGTTATTATTAATACACTTGCCATTAATCAGATTCACTTAATTGATAATGGCAAGCAAGCTATCAGTTTATCCGGCGCTAGCCTGCATAGTCTTGAAGAAAAACTGATGAAGGTTAATCGTTTGCCTCACTCAGTAATTGGATCATCTCAAATTGGAGCAACTGTTATTGGTGGTATAGCTAATAACTCAGGTGGTGCATTAGTTAAACGTGGTCCTGCTTATACAGAACTTTCCTTGTATGCACAAGTTGATAAAAATGGTAAGTTGCACCTAGTTAATCATCTTGGTATTAATGACTTAGGTGGAACCCCTGAAGAGATTCTTAACAATGTCCAAAATGGAAACTTTAATCCGGTTAATATTCGATATGGCGCAGGCATGGCTTCTGATCATGAATATGTTGACCGAGTTCGTAAGATAGAATCAGATATTCCAGCTCGTTATAATGCCGATAATCGACGACTATTTGAAGCTAGTGGCTGTGCAGGTAAGCTTGGTGTTTTTGCCGTACGAACTGATACTTATGCTGTGCCAGAGAAGGAGCAAGTTTTCTACCTTGGCACTAACAATCCGGAAAAGTTAACTCAGTTGCGTAAGGATATTTTAATAAATTTTGAAAACCTACCGGAGATGGCAGAATACCTACACCGTACGATTTTCAATATAACTGGGACTTATGGTAAAGATACTTTTTTATCTATTAATTATTTAGGTACGAAAAATATACCAAGATTCTTTGTTATTAAGGCAAAAGTTGAGAATCTATTAAAACGATTGCCATTATTGTCTGATTCTTTACCGGATAAAATCTTATTTTATTTGGCCAAAATATTTCCACAGCATCTACCCAAACGTATACTTGAGTTTGGTGATAAATATGAGCATCATTTAATGCTAAATATGAGTGACAGTGGCATCTCTGAGGCGCAGAGTTATCTAAATAAATACTGGTCTAAAGATAATGATAGTGATTTTGTTGTTTGTAATACTGACGAGGGCGAGGCGACTTTATTGCATCGCTTTGCAGCTGGAGCAGCAGCTGGCCGTTACCAAACAATTCACAAAAATAAAGTAGAAGGCATTTTATCGCTAGATATCGCATTGCGTCGAAATGATGATGAATGGGTTGAGAAACTTCCCAAAGAGATTAGTAATAACCTTGTACATGTGCTTTATTACGGACATTTTATGTGTAATGTCTTTCATCAAAATTACATCTTTAAGAAGGGTACTGATACGCAAAAAATAAAGTCAATGATGCTGGATATGCTTGACGACAAAGGCGCTAAATATCCTGCTGAACATAATGTTGGGCATTTGTATGATGCAGAAGATAGTCTGCAAAAATTCTATAAAAAACTTGATCCAACTAATACTTTTAATCCAGGTATTGGTAAGATGAGTAAATACCAAAGCCACTGTAGTTGTTGTCATTCATGAAAACATTAAATGATAATTGGCTTATTTTTGATGATGAAGTTTCTCTTTCAAAAGCATTGGTGCAAGAAATATTAAATATTGCAAAACAGTCAATTTTTGAAAAAAACCACTTTAGTGTAGTTTTGACTGGTGGACAAAGCGCACTAAGTTTATATAGGATTTTATCTAAAGTTGATTCAAACTGGGATAAATGGCATATCTATATTAGTGATGAACGTTTTTTACCTGCAGGTCACAAAGATAGAAATGATCAGATAATCAACGAGATATGGTTAGATAATTCTAAAATTCCCAAGAAAAATATTCATTTCATTAAAGTAGAATTAGGATTATCGAAAGCAAGAGTAGGGTATGAAAATATTCTTAAAAGAATTGATAAATTTGACGTTGTGTTGCTAAGTATGGGCGAAGATGGACATATTGCCTCATTATTTCCAAATCACATATACCCTAAAGAGCAATTGGTTGTTATTGAGAAAGATTCGCCAAAACCACCCAAAGAAAGAATTAGTATGTCATACCAACAACTTAATAAGACAGATTATGTTTTTAAGTTGATTATTGGAGAGACTAAAAAAAAGACTGTAAAATTGTTGGGAAAAAATATTGGATTGCCAATTGAAAAAATCAACGGAATACTGTGTCAATCATATGTTAAATTAAACAAGATTGGTTGATAAAATACTTGACTTTATATAAGACTATATAATAAATTTATTTAAACTATTTTCATAAAATGAGTAAAAAGGCATTAATTACTGGTATCACCGGACAAGATGGTGCTTATCTGGCAGAGTTTTTATTAGGCAAGGATTATGAGGTGCATGGCATTAAACGCCGCTCTTCTTCATTTAATACTGATCGTATTGATCATCTTTATCAAGATCCACATGAGTCCGATGGTAGGTTTATTTTACATTATGGTGATCTGTCTGATTCAATGAGTTTAGTGAGAATTATCCAGCAAATTCAACCTGATGAAATATATAATCTTGGCGCACAATCCCATGTTGCTGTATCGTTTGAAACACCAGAATATACTGCAGATACTATAGGTTTAGGTGCACTTAGAATACTAGAGGCTATTCGTATTTCAAAATTGGAAAGCAAGACTCGTTATTATCAGGCTTCCACTTCAGAGTTGTATGGTGAGGTGCAAGAAGTTCCACAAAAAGAAACCACACCTTTTTATCCACGCTCTCCTTATGCGGCTGCTAAGCTTTATGCATACTGGATTACGGTTAACTATCGTGAAGCTTATGGCATGTATGCATGTAATGGTATTCTTTTTAATCACGAATCTCCTGTACGGGGTGAAACCTTTGTTACTCGTAAAATTACTAGAGCATTGGCCCGTATTTCATTGGGCCTGCAAGATACGGTTTATCTTGGTAATATGGATGCCAAACGCGATTGGGGGCATGCAAAAGATTATGTTAAAATGCAGTGGCTTATGTTACAACAGGACAAGCCTGATGATTTTTGTATTGCTACTGGCGTTCAATATTCCGTACGTGATTTTGTAAACTTTGCCTGGGGCCATTTAGGCAAAACGATTCGCTGGGAAGGTAAAGGTATGGATGAAAAAGGCTATGATGCTGAAACTAACAATTTAATTATTGCAGTTGATTCTAGGTATTTTAGGCCAACCGAAGTAGAAACTCTGCTTGGTGACCCAACTAAGGCCAAAGAAAAACTCGGATGGGAGCCAAAAATCACCTTGGAAGAAATGGTGCACGAGATGATGGAAAATGATATCAACATTGCCAAGCGTGATTCTTTAGTTAAAAAACATGGATTTAAAGCACCAGACTATCTTGAATAAAGAGTTTTTATTACAACATGAGTGATTTAAATTTAAAAAAAACCGATAAGATTTATGTAGCCGGCCACCGTGGGCTGGTTGGTTCTGCAATTATTAGACAGTTAAAAGCAAGAGGCTTGACTAATCTTCTCACACGTACACATAAAGAACTTGATTTAACTAATCAAGTACAAGTTCAAACTTTTTTTAATCAAGAAAAACCTGATTATGTTATTCTTGCTGCCGCTAAAGTAGGTGGGATTCATGCTAATAATACCTACCCTGCAGACTTTATTTATCAAAACATGATGATTGAAGCTAATGTAATCCACAGTGCTTATGAAAACAAGGTTAAGAGATTGCTGTTTTTAGGCAGTACTTGTGTATACCCTAAAGCAGTAGAGCAACCTATGCGTGAAGACGTGCTATTAACTAGTGTTTTGGAGCCTACTAACGAGCCTTATGCGCTTGCTAAGATTGCAGGCATTAAGTTATGTGAATCTTACAATAGGCAGTATACTACAGACTTTCGTAGTGTAATGCCTACTAACTTATATGGCATTAATGATAATTTTCATCCAGAGAACTCACATGTTATTCCCGCATTAATGCAACGTTTTCACAAGGCAAAATTAAATAATGATAAAGAGGTGACTGTATGGGGGTCAGGTAATGCTATGCGTGAGTTTTTGTATGTTGATGATATGGCAGCAGCATCACTATTTGTACTTGAGCTTGATGAATATATTTATAAAAAAAATACTAAACCAATGCTATCTCATATTAATGTTGGTACAGGCAAAGATGTAACTATAAGAGAAATGACAGAAACTATGAAACAAGTGGTTGAATTTGAAGGTG
Organism: uncultured Candidatus Thioglobus sp.; assembly: GCA_964577715.1. Lineage (GTDB taxonomy): Bacteria > Pseudomonadota > Gammaproteobacteria > PS1 > Pseudothioglobaceae > SUP05. Next base: position 11,654 of record CAZOAA010000036.1, read on the forward strand.
ATGTAGTTTTTGACACTAGTAAGTCAGACGGATCTCCAAGAAAACTTATTGATGTAAATAGATTGTCAAATATGGGATGGGAGTATACAACAGACCTTGAACAGGGTTTGAGAAAAACCTATGAGTGGTATCTGTGTAACAATTAACGATGTATAGAAATTAATTATATTTTGTCAATATTGATGCTAATACAGGCAGTTCTGGTACACATCTTTGGTTATTATCTTGCAAACAATACTCTACAGTGTTTATTTAGTTGGTAATGATATGTACTACAAGAAATTATTTTTCGTCTAAATGGCTTAAATATCCTTTTAGATCCAATTGTTATTTGCAATGTAAGTTGTCTTGTCTTGTCTTGTCTTGTCTTGTCTTGTCTGGTGGCAGAATAGTGTCAACAGATTGATATACAAAATCCAACAATATTATTAGAGTCAGGCAGTAGGAATATTACACTAGCTCTATTGCCGTTGTAGAAATTCAATCACTTAAAGCTAATAGCCAAAAAAATATTAAACCAAGACTTAGTTTTGTTAGCTGACCACACAATTCAAGATATTTCTGATTTTCATAAAACAATAAGCATTGTTATCAAGCAAGGGAAAAAAGGAAAATTAGTAACTTTTGGCATTTGTATCTACTTGATGCTAATATGGGCTATGGATATATCCATAAAGCAAATACCTTGGTTGACGAGTTAACCATTAAGTCTCCAGAGGTTGTCAAATATACTTAATCTGCTTTATATCTTCAAATAGATTTAGATTTTGTTAGTATGACATTTTTTAATCTTAAGGGCGACAGACAATTCAAATTTTTCACTATATGTATAAAATTTTTATACTGTACAATTTGGTGAGTGTATACTGTCCAAGTTTATGGCAATTTCCTCAAAAACTTATCAATCTAAATATAGCAATAAATAATGTATTTTATGTAAGAAAATTATAACCTAATTATTATTTTTTGTATTACTAGAAAACATGAAAGCATTAGTCACAACAGTACCATTTGGTTCTAAAAATAGATTACCATTAGATTTGCTAGAGCAAAATAATATTCAGTATGTAATCAACCCATTAAATAAAAAATTAACTGAAAACGAGTTAGTGGAAATGGTGTCTGATTTCGATATAATAATAGCAGGAACAGAGTTAATTACTAAAAAAGTTATGGATAATGCCCTTAACCTAAAAATGATCTCACGAGTGGGAATTGGATTAGATAGTGTTGATTTATTAGAGGCTGAGAGGCGAGATATTATAGTTTCATATACACCGGATGCCCCAGCTCCAGCAGTAGCTGAACTAACGATAGGACTAATGTTATCCTTGTTGCGTTCAGTGCAACTTTCTAACATAGAAATGCACAGCGGTAAATGGCATCGTTTTTTTGGCAGAAGGTTATCGAAAGTAACAATTGGTATTATTGGTATTGGTAGAATCGGCTTTAAAGTGTTGCAACATTTGCAAGGGTTTGGTATTCCAAAAATATTAGTTAATGATGTCTCCTCCTCTAATTTTATTTTAGATGAAGGGAATAATGTTAAGTATGTGGATAAGGATACTATTTTTCAGAAGGCAGATATAGTTACTATTCATACTCCATTGACAGCACAGACAAAAAATATGATTAAAAAAGAACAGTTACTTAGTATGAAAAAAGATGCAATTATTATTAATACAGCTCGAGGTGGAATTATAAACGAACATGATTTGTATGAAGTAATGAAATCAGGACACTTAAGTGGTTCGGCAATTGATGTATTTGATTTAGAACCTTATGATGGAAAATTGCGTGAAATACAGCGTTGCATTCTTACTGCACATATGGGCTCTATGTCGATTGATTGTCGCACTAGAATGGAGATTGAGGCAACTGAAGAGGCGGTACGATTCTCTATGAATAAGCCATTAGAAGGTATAGTGCCAGAAGAAGAATATGCAGTGCAACGAGAGGGTTTATGACTAGAAGAGTGGTAGTAGTAGGTGGAAGTGGTTTTATAGGTTCTCATGTTGCAGATTATTTGAGTGACGCAGGTTATCAAGTAGTTATTTATGATAAGGATAAATCAAAATGGCTACGTGATGACCAAGAAATGGTTATTGGTGATATACAGGATACTGAAAAAATAAATCAAGTTATTTCTGGTTCATATGCGGTTTATAATTTTGCCGCTTTAGCTGATCTTAACCAGGCATTAAGACAGCCTTTGAAGACTATAAATATTAATATAGGGTCAAGACAACTTAAGCGGCTTATTTCTAAAAATTTCAAGCAAAATTTTGT
>CAZOAA010000037.1:0-13762 GCA_964577715.1 uncultured Candidatus Thioglobus sp.
TTGGTATTGGTGAAGATAAAAAAGATACTGAGCAAGCAACGACTAAGGAAAAAACCGCAGAAGAGTGTGAGATTCCCGCCTTTGCTAAAGCCATTGGCCATGAAGACTTATGGTTAGAGCACAACGGTTGTCCACCAAGAGAAAAAACAGAAGATAAAAAATCAGAAGAAGCTAAATAATTTCACAAGCTTCTTTAAAGCTTAGGCGCGGACTGCGTGGATAAATTTTGCTATGGTCGCCATAACCAATTCCACAGATAAAAATGGATTTGGTTTTACCGTCAGGGAAAAATTCTTGATCTAATGTTGATGCATTAAACCCACCCATCGGACCACAATCAAGCCCAACTGCACGTGCTGCCAACATAAAGTAAGCACCTTGTAGTGTTGCGTTCATTGAACCAACAGCGCTAATTTTATCTGGCTTGCCTTCATACCAACTTTTAGCATCAGTGTGTGGAAATAGATAATCAAGCTTTTCATAAAACTCTGTGTCATAGCTAATAATAGCGACTGCAGGTGCACTCATGGCTTTATCAACATTACCCTCATCAAGATGAGACTTAAGGCGCTCTTTAGCGCCATCAGATTGAACAAAAGTCAGTCGAGCAGGGCAAGTGTTGGCTGCCGTTGGGCCGAATTTCATGAGTTCGTAAATTTGGTTAATTTGCGTATCTGTTACTTCTTTTTCTAACCAACCGTTATGACTTCTGGCCTCACAAAATAAAGTATCTAGTGCGTCCTTATCAAGCATTAAAATATCCTAATCATGTTTATAAAATTATCATGTTAGATTATATATTTTTTGACTCAAAACTCTCAGCCAAATTTAAAGACCACTTAACAAAGGTGGGAATAGAATTTGAATGTCAAGATGACAAGAACTTTGGGTCGGTTCAAGGTGAAATTGTTTCAATTGCCGATGAAACGAGTGATACCATACTGAATGAATTACAAGTACTATACGATGAATTACAAGATGAATTAGAGGTAATGCTAGAGCAAACAGAAGATGCACTCATCATGAATGCCGCAGGCATGGAAGTAAAATTGAAAGATGGTAGTATGTGTACTTTAAGAGTTTCACCTGATGTGGTTACTCGTATACTAACTGTGTTAGAATTTGACGAATTACAAGAATTTGTAAAAAATATTGCAAGAAGCGTGGAAGACCCTGATAGTGGTCATTTTTGCCACAATATAGATAAGGATTAAAATGAAAAAAATTACCATTATTGGCTCAGGTTTTGCTGGTCTTACAGCTGTTAGGACAATCAGAAAGCAAGACAAAACTGCTGAAATTACCCTGATTTCTCCAAAGGCAGAGTTAGTTTATATGCCGAGTTTAATATGGGTGCCATCAGGTGCTGCTAGTGAAAAAGATATTATTGCGCCTCTTGATAATTTCTTTAAGCGTATGAATGTGCATCATGTGGCTAGTGAAGTAACGGGTTTAGAAGAGGGTGGGCGAAAGGTGATTACACCAATTGGCCTATATGAGAACGACGCGCTTATTATTGCCTCGGGCGGACGATTTATCAAGAAATTACCCGGCATAGAAAATGCCATTACTCCTTGTGAAGGTTTGAGTGCAGCTGAGGCGATTCGTGATCGATTAAAGAGCATGGATAGCGGTAATATTGCAATTGGATTTTCTGGTAATCCAAAAGAACCAAGCGCGATGCGTGGTGGTCCCATGTTTGAGTTTTTATTTGGACTTGATACGCAATTGCGTAAAGAGGGGCGACGTGATAAATTCAACTTAACCTTTTTCACCCCTGCGGAAAAACCAGGTGCACGCCTTGGAAAGAAAGCAGTTAAAGGCCTATTGAGCGAGATGAAAAAGCGCAAAATTGCAACACATCTTGGCCATAAGATGAAAAAATTTGAGACTGATAGAGTCATTACCGAAGGTGGGGAGTTTGCTGTAGATTTGATTCTATTTATGCCAGGCATGACAGGTAATGCTTGGTTTGACAATACTGATCTTGCGCGTAGTGAAGGTGGTATGCTAAAGGCTAATCAATTTTGCGAGGTGGAGGATGCAGATAAGGTATTTGTCGCAGGTGATTCTGGCTCTTTCCCGGGGCCTGAGTGGATGCCTAAGCAAGCACATATGGCAGACCTTCAAGCAGAGGCTGCTGCTAAAAATGCATTAGATTCGTTAGATTCAAAACCTGCTAGTCATACCTTTAAAATTGAGCTAATGTGTATTGTTGATTCAAATAACAAAGGCATGTATGTGTCTCGCACGCTTAAAGGTGGTTTAATGTTGCCAAATTGCAGGTTAATGCATGTTGCTAAGAAAGTATTTGGTTGGTGGTATTTACGCCAGTATCGTTAGGAGTGAGTGATGTCAGATTGTTTATTTTGTAAAATTATCAATGGCGATATTCCGGCAGATAAACTCTATGAAGACGATGATGTACTTGCTTTTCATGATATTGGTGCACAAGCGCCCCACCATTTTTTAGTCATCCCAAAACAACATATCGCTACATTAAATGATGCTAAAGATCCGACATTAATAGGTAAGCTCACTTTAACAGCAACAAAACTAGCTAAAGAACTCGGATTTGCTGATGATGGCTACCGCGTAGTAATGAACTGTAATGAAAACGGCGGGCAGACGGTGTACCATATTCATCTGCATTGTTTGGGTGGGCGCTCTCTTTCTTGGCCACCAGGCTAATTTTTAATTTCGCCTATAGAATAAAAAAATATCTTGTTAAAGTATCCATTAATTTTTAGGCGGTACTTTTTATTTAAAAAAGGTTAAAATTCAGCCCTTAGTTTTTCTTATATCTTGATCGCATGAGTAACGAATTTTTAGATAGGCATATTGGCCCAAATAAAGCAGAAATAGATGCAATGTTAAGTGCAATTGGCTGTGATTCTGTAGAACAGGTTGTTGCCAAAACGGTACCGGAAAGCATTCTATTTGGTAATCGAATGGAAGTTGATGAAGGTCTAACTGAGCGCGATAGTTTAGAATTAGCTACAAAATTAGCCAGTGAAAACATTTTAGCAACTAATTTTATTGGCCAAGGTTATTACGATACTTTGATGCCGGCTGTTATCCAGCGTAATATTTTAGAAAATCCAGGCTGGTATACGGCTTATACGCCGTATCAAGCAGAGATTTCTCAAGGTCGTTTAGAAATGTTGCTGACGTTCCAACAAATGGTGATAGATCTAACAGGTATGGATATTTCTAATGCCTCTTTGTTAGATGAACCAACTGCTGCTGCAGAAGCGATGATGATGGCGAAACGTGCCAATAAAAAGAACAAATCTAATCGATTTTTAGTGGACAGCAATACCCATCCGCAAACCATTACAATTTTGCAAACACGTGCCAAGCTAATTGGTATTGAGTTGGTTGTTGAAGATATTAAAGATCATGATTTTTCCAATTGTTTTGCGGCTTTATTGCAATCACCTGGTACGAATGGTGAAGTGCGTGATCTTAGTGATGATATTGCCAAAGCGAAAGAGGCAGGTGTATTGAGCATTGTTGCTTGTGATCTTTTAGCACTAACGTTAATTAAAACACCAGCTGAAATGGGCGCTGATATTGCTATTGGAAATTCACAACGTTTTGGTGTGCCAATGGGTTTTGGTGGTCCGCACGCGGCATTTTTAGCCACACGTGATGAATTTAAACGCATGGTGCCAGGGCGTATCATTGGTGTATCGCAAGACGCACATGGCGCACCGGCAATGCGTATGTCGCTGCAGACACGCGAACAGCATATTCGTCGTGATAAAGCTACCAGTAATATTTGTACAGCCCAGGTGTTGCTAGCAGTGTTGGCAGCAGCTTATGGCATCTACCATGGCGCTAATGGCTTGAGAAAAATTGCTAACAAAGTGCACGCCAAGGCAACAAATTTAGCTAAGAGTTTGACTAATGCAGGCTATGAGCTGGAAACTGATCAGTTTTTTGATACTGTTACGATTAATACTACCGATGCACAAGCTTTGTTTGACAAAGCCCAAGCGCAAAATATTAACTTGCGTTTATTGAGTGATAATCAATTAAGCATTGCTGTTGACGAAGCCACAACATCACAAGAGCTGTCTGAATTATTAAAAATCTTTTCTATTGATGATTTAGCTGAATCTGAGTCTACTCTGATATCTACTCTATTAAGGACTTCAGATTATTTAACGCATCCAGTATTTAGTCATTATCACTCTGAAACTGAGATGATGCGTTACTTAAAGCGCTTAGAAAACAAAGATATTGCACTTAATCACTCAATGATCGCTTTAGGTTCTTGCACAATGAAACTCAATGCCGCGGTTCAAATGTATCCAGTGAGCTTGTCAAGGTTTTCAAAGTTACACCCTTATGCACCAGAGAGTCAAACTAAAGGCTACCAGCAGTTATTTAAAGATTTAGAGTATGCTTTGTGTGAAGTGACTGGTTATGATGCGGTATCACTACAACCTAATGCAGGATCACAAGGTGAATTTGCAGGGCTTTTGGCCATTCACTCATATCATGAGTCTCGTGGTGATTTTGACCGTAATATTTGTCTTATTCCTTCTTCTGCACACGGCACCAATCCTGCAAGTGCAATTATGGCCGGTATGAAAGTGGTCATTGTAAAATGTGATGAATCTGGCAATATTGATATTGATGATTTAAAAGCTAAGGTAGAAAAACACCGTGAAAAACTCTCAGCTATCATGGTGACATACCCGTCAACTCACGGTGTATTTGAAGTTGAGATAAAACAAGTTTGCGATATTATTCATAATTCTGGTGGCCAAGTTTATTTAGATGGTGCCAATCTTAATGCCATGGTAGGCATTACTCGTATGGGTGAATTTGGCGCTGATGTATCACACATTAACTTGCACAAAACTTTTGCTATTCCGCACGGTGGTGGTGGTCCAGGTATGGGGCCAATTGGTGTAAAAGCACATTTAGCAGAATTTTTGCCAGGCAACCCGCTTGATAAAGATTCAAATGCAGTATCAGCCGCAATGTATGGTTCTGCTTCAATTTTGCCAATTTCATGGTCGTATATTAAGTTGTTGGGTAAGTATGGTATGCAGCGTTCAACAGAGATTGCTATTGTGAGTGCCAATTATATTGCCAACGAGTTAAAAGAATTTTTCCCAATTCTTTATCAAGGCGATCAAGGTTTCGTTGCGCATGAGTGTATTATTGATATTCGCCCTTTAAAAGAACAAAGTGGCATCTCTGAAGAAGATATTGCCAAGCGTTTAATGGATTATGGTTTTCACTCTCCAACAATGTCGTTTCCTGTTGCAGGCACATTGATGATTGAGCCAACAGAAAGTGAATCAAAACATGAGATTGATCGTTTTATCACAGCTATGGCAAGCATCCATAGTGAGATTCAAAAAGTGATTGAAGGTATTTGGGATAAAGACAATAACCCACTGAAAAATGCACCACACACAGCACTTGAAATGGCGGGTGAGTGGAGCTATCCGTATTCAAGAGAAGAGGCACTATATCCGGTTAAATCGTTAAAACATAATAAGTATTTCCCACCAGTTAAACGTATTGATAACGTCTACGGTGACCGTAATTTATTTTGCTCGTGTATCACCACACAAGACTTTGCATAATTTAGCTGTTTAAGCTCAAAAAGTTGCATTAAAATAACTTGAAACTTTTTTACAAAAGTAAGTTATTTCTAGGGGGAGAATGAATCAAATTGATCTTGAACAACAAAGCGTATCTGATTTTTCAGAACGCGCTTATCTTGATTATTCAATGTATGTTATTCTTGATCGCGCATTGCCATTTATTGGCGATGGTCTAAAACCAGTACAAAGGCGCATCATCTATGCGATGAGCGAACTCGGTCTCAAATCCACAGCAAAATTTAAAAAATCAGCCCGTACTGTGGGTGATGTTTTGGGCAAGTTTCATCCACATGGAGATAGTGCTTGTTATGAGGCAATGGTGCTTATGGCACAACCATTTTCTTATCGTTATCCATTTATTGATGGGCAAGGTAATTGGGGTGCACAAGATGATCCAAAATCATTTGCAGCCATGCGCTATACCGAGTCTAAGCTATCTAAGTATTCTGACCTCTTACTTGAAGAGATTAATCAAGGCACTGTTGGTTGGATAGACAATTTTGACGGCTCTTTAAAAGAACCCGAGCATTTACCAGCACAAGTGCCAAACTTACTACTTAATGGCACTTCTGGAATTGCTGTAGGTATGGCTACTGATGTGCCTCCGCACAATCTAACTGAAGTAGTGTCTGCTTGTATCCAACTACTTGATAAACCATCAACAGACCTTGATACTTTGATGGAGCTGTTGCCTGCGCCTGATTACCCAACTTATGCCAATATTGTTTCAAGTAAACAAGATTTAAGACAAATTTATGAAACAGGTCATGGTTCAGTTAAGATGCGTGCCACTTACCAAAAAGAGGATGGCGATATTGTGATTGAGGCGCTACCTTTTCAAACTTCAGGCTCAAAGGTAATTACGCAAATTGCAACACAAATGCGAGCAAAAAAATTACCGCTAGTAGATGATATTCGTGATGAGTCAGATCATGAAAATCCAACTAGAATTGTTATTGTTCCGCGCTCTAACCGAGTGGACATTGATGCCTTAATGCTGCATTTATTTGCCACTACTGATTTAGAGAAAAACTATCGTGTTAACACAAACATAATTGGCCTAGATGGTAAGCCACAAGTTAAGCCACTAATTCCAATGCTAAAAGAATGGTTAGTGTATAGAACTCAAGTGGTAACTAACCGTCTTAATTATCGCCTTGATAAAATTCTTGCGCGTTTGCACATTCTGGAAGGATTGTTAATTGCGTTTTTAAATATTGATGAAGTGATTGCCATTATTCGTTCTGAAGATAAACCCAAGCCAGTTTTAATAAAGCGTTTTAAGTTGAGTGATATTCAAGCGGAAGCTATCTTAGAGTTAAAACTTCGTCATCTTGCTAAATTAGAAGAAATGAAAATTCAAGGCGAGAAAGATGAGCTGGTTTTAGAGAAAGAAAACTTAGAGCTTTTACTTTCAAGCGACGCACGTTTAAAAACCTTCATTAAAAAAGAGTTAAAAACAATTGTTAGTGAATTTGGTGATAAACGTCGTTGTGAAATTATTTCAAATATAGAGTCTGCACAAGCATTTAATGAGGATGATTTAGTGCCAGCTGAAAATGTTACAGTTGTACTGAGTAACAAGGGCTGGGTGCGCAGTGCCAAAGGGCATGATATTGATCCAACAACATTTAACTATAAAGCAGGCGATAGTTATCTGACTAGTGTTAAAGGTAGAAGTAATAAGAGTGCAATATTTATTGATTCAACGGGTCGTTCTTATACATTAATAGCAAACACTCTACCAAGTGCCAGAGGACAAGGGGAGCCTTTAACTGGGCGACTTAGCCCACCAACAGGCGCAGAGTTTGTTGATGTGGTCATGGGTGAAGATGATCAAAGAATTTTACTAGCATCTAGTGCAGGCTATGGCTTTGTAGCAACAGTGGGAGACCTTCTATCAAAAAAGAAGGCAGGTAAGCATTCATTATCCTTGCCTACAGGTGCAGCGGTATTGCCAGTAGTAGCGGTAGATAATCTTGAGTCACAATTTGTGGCAGTAGCAACCAACAGTGCACGACTATTGATTTTCCCAATTAGTGAATTACCAGTTTTATCAAAAGGTAAAGGTAATAAACTTATTCAAATTCCGAGTAAAGACACAAAAGAACGCGTAACAGCTGTTTGTATACTGTCTGAAGATAAAAACCTTAAAATTTATTCAGGCAAGCGCCATTTAACGATTAAATTCCAAGATCTAACCAATTACATTGGAACTCGAGCTCGTCGAGGTACTAACCTCCCTAAAGGGTATCAAAATGTCGTTCGTCTAGAAGAAGTTGATTAATAGATACTAACCACGTATCAATTCAGGGTTTAATAATTAACCACCCACAGGTATAATTAACCCTTTTTAAACGATTTTTCCGAATTATGTTCGTCCTAAAAATTGTCACTGATTTTGCATCGGCCCATTCTTTGAGAGATTATCCGGGGGATTGTGCACGTCTACATGGCCATAACTGGCAAGTTGAAGTTTTGGTTGAATCTGAAGTGCTAAATAATGTTGGCATTGCGATTGACTTTCGTGAGATAAAAAAACAAACTAAAATAGTTGCCAAAAGGCTTGATCATCAGTATTTGAATGATATTTCTCCTTTTGACACACTCAATCCTACTGCTGAGAATATTGCTAAATATTTTTTTGATGAAGTAGGCAAACTCATTAACAATCAAGAAGTTCACGTGCGTGAGGTTACCATTTGGGAAACGCCTAGAGCATCTGTTACTTATTCGGAGCCAACAACATGAACGCAGCTCATTTACCTGATACGCAAAACACTAAAGACACACGCCAAATTGTTATTGATAAAGTAGGTATTAAGGATATTTCACACCCCATTACCTATATCGATCGTGATGGTAATAAAATACCAACGATTGGCAACTTTACCATGACTGTTTCTTTGCCAGAACATGTTAAGGGTACCCATATGTCACGTTTTGTTGAGATATTAAACGACGGCCCTTGTGAATTTAACAGCTCTAACTTTGACAAAATTATTGATAAAGTTAGGAAAAAACTAGAGTCTGGCACGGCGCACATTACGCTAGATTTTCCATTTTTTAGAAAGAAAAAAGCCCCGTCTTCGGGTGTTGAATCAATGATGGATTATCAAGTTAGTTTGTATGGTGTGCTTAATGATGGCAAGACTGAAGTAATGATAAAAGTTGAAGTACCAGTAACTAGTTTATGCCCTTGTTCAAAGAGTATTTCTAAATATGGCGCACATAATCAACGCTCCCATATCACCATTAAAGCAAAAGTAGCTAAAGGTCATCGACTTGATATTGAAGATTTGATTGATTTAGCTGAGCGCAAGGCTTCATGCGAGCTTTATGCAATTTTAAAACGTGATGATGAAAAAGTTGTCACTGAAAGAGCGTATGATAACCCTGCATTTGTTGAGGATTTGGTGCGAGATATTGCACTTGATTTAAACAATGATGAACGAATTAATTATTACCGTTTAGAATCAGAAAATTTTGAGTCTATTCATAATCATTCAGCTTATGCATTAATTGAAAATCAAAAATAAACTGTGCAACATAATACTGACAATTTAAGAATCACTTCAAGTGCGCCAATGATAGCGCCTAATGCACTAATGGAAAAATTTCCATTAAGTGAAAGTGGCTCAGCAAGTATTTTTAAAACTAGACAAGCTATTAAGGACATACTAGAAGGTCGAGACAAGCGTTTAATGGTGATTGTTGGCCCTTGTTCTATTCATGACTCTAAGTCTGCTCGTGAGTACGCGCAGCGACTCTCAGTATTAAAAACAGAATTAGAAAAAGATTTATTGATTGTCATGCGTGTATATTTTGAAAAACCACGCACTACAATTGGTTGGAAAGGCTTGATTAATGATCCAGATTTAGATGAGAGTTTTAATATTGATAAAGGGCTTAAAATCGCTCGTCATTTATTAACCGATTTGGCCGACATGGATATGCCGGTTGCGGTTGAGTATCTTGATCTAATTACCCCGCAATATATTTCTGATCTTATTGCATGGGGTGCTATTGGTGCACGCACAACTGAGAGCCAATCTCATCGAGAATTAGCTTCAGCTCTATCTTGCCCAGTAGGTTTTAAAAATGGAACCACAGGTTCATTAAAGATAGCCATTGATGCAATCAAATCAGCCAATAGTCCACATCATTTGCTTTCTGTTAATAAAGAGGGTGGCGTGTCTCATTACACCTCGTCTGGCAACGAAACAGCGCATATTATCCTGCGTGGTGGTTCTGATGGGCCTAATTATGATAGAGAATGTATTAGAAAAACTCATGAGCAGTTAAAGGAAGAAGGGCTATTATCAAAGGTTATGGTGGATTTTTCTCATGCCAACTCTCAAAAGAAATTTAAAAATCAATTATTGGTAGGTGATGAAATTGCTAAACAAATTGCCTCTGGTTCGGATAAGATTTTTGGTGTGATGATTGAGTCTAATATTAACGAAGGAAGCCAAGCAGTTGGGCCATTAAAATCACTCAAATATGGAGTGAGTATTACTGATAGTTGTATTGGTTGGGATGATACCGAAAACCTATTAAAAACATTGGCTAAATCAGTGCAAAAAAGAAACGCATAAGTTATTGATTTTTAATAATTTTTTCATATAAATAATTTACACATTTTATTTGTGTATTTACCGCCTTTAGGGTACAATAAAAGCCAATTTAATTAAGCCTTTTTTGTATGTCTGAAAACACTGATAATCCAGAAAGTTTCGAGCCTAATTTCCCTGTAATTACCATTGAAGATGAGATGCGCGATTCCTATTTGGAATACGCAATGAGTGTCATCGTTGGCCGTGCCTTACCCGATGTTCGAGATGGCCTAAAACCAGTTCATCGTCGCGTGCTTTATGCCATGGATGTCTTGGGTAATGATTACAACAAAGCCTATAAAAAATCAGCCCGTATTGTTGGTGACGTGATTGGTAAATATCATCCACATGGTGATACTGCTGTATACGATACCATTGTACGTATGGCACAGCCATTCTCAATGCGTAATATTCTCATTGATGGTCAAGGTAACTTCGGCTCGGTTGATGGTGATTCAGCAGCAGCAATGCGTTATACAGAAATCCGCATGGCTAAGCTCTCACATGAACTATTACGAGATCTTGACAAACAAACAGTAGATTTTATTGATAATTACGATGGTTCAGAATCAGAACCAAGTGTTTTACCAACTCGTGTGCCAAATCTTTTAGTAAATGGCTCATCCGGTATTGCAGTTGGTATGGCAACAAACATTCCGCCACACAATCTAGATGAAGTGATTGATGCTTGTTTAATGGTTATTGATAATGAAAATGCTAGTATTGATGAGCTATTAGGAGTTATTCATGGGCCAGATTTCCCAACGGCCGGTATTATCAATGGCGCAGATGGTATTCGTCAAGCTTATGAAACAGGCAAAGGTAAAATTTACTTGCGCTCACGCTCTCATGTAGAAGGTGAAGACAAACAAAGTATTGTGGTTACAGAGCTGCCATATCAGGTTAATAAAGCCAAGCTCATTGGTAAGATTGCTGAGCTAGTAAAAGATAAAAAAGTAGACGGCATTACCGGCCTTAGAGACGAATCTGATAAAGATGGTATGCGTATGGTAATTGAGCTTCGTCGAGGCGAAGTACCAGAAGTAATGCTCAACAACCTTTACAAACTAACTGAAATGCAAACTGTATTTGGCATCAACATGGTGGCTATTGATAAAGGCATGCCTAAGCTGATGACGCTTAAAGGTATTTTAGAGGCATTTATTGCACATCGCCGCGATGTAGTTACTCGTCGCTCTATTTTTGAGCTTAATAAAGCTAGAAATCGCGCTCATTTGTTAGAAGGTTTATCAGTTGCACTTCACAATATTGATGCAATTATTAAGCTAATCAAGGCCGCACCTAGTCCAACTGAAGCCAAAGAGAGCTTAGTTGCTAAAACCTGGAAAGGTTCTGTTATTAAAGAGCTTATCGGAAAGCGTGATATGGCTATGTTTAAGCCAGAAGATCTGCCTGCTGAATTAGGTCTACAGAAAAATGGGGACTATAAGCTTTCTGTTCAACAAGCACAAGCCATTCTTGATTTAAAACTTCATCGTTTAACAGGGCTTGAGAAAGACAAAATTTTTGATGAATTTAATGAGTTATTAGAGCGTATTAAGTATTTATTAGACATCTTGCAAAATCCAGATCAACTTATGCAAGTCATTCGTGATGAGTTAATCGAGGTACGTGATAACTTTAGTAGTGGTCGCATGACTGAAATTCTAGAGCAGAAGATCGACTTAACACTTGAAGATTTAATTGCCCGTGAAGATCGTGTTGTCACCCTGTCGCACGGTGGTTATATTAAAGCACAATCCCTGAGTGATTATCAAGCACAGCGTCGTGGCGGTAAAGGTAAGGCTGCGACCAAGATGAAAGATGAAGACTTTATTGATCAGTTGTTTGTGGCCAACTCACATGATACAGTACTTTGTTTTACTAGTAGAGGCAGGGTGCATTGGCTTAAGGTTTACGAATTACCAATGGCGTCACGCACGGCACGAGGCAAACCAATCATTAATCTATTGCCATTAGAGAAGGAAGAATCTGTTAATGCCATTCTTCCAGTTAAAGCATTTACTAATGATCAGTTTATCTTTATGGTAACCAGTAGTGGAACAGTTAAGAAAATGACATTGTCTAACTGCTCTCGCCCTAGAAAAGGTGGCATTATTGCCATTGAACTTAGAGATAATGACAAACTAGTTGGTGTTGAAATTACCTCAGGTGAAGATGATATTATGCTTTTCTCTTCTAACGGTAAATCAATCAGATTTAAAGAATCAGATGTACGCGCCGTAGGCCGTACTGCTATTGGTGTGCGTGGTATTAGGCTTGCCGATAAAGATGAAGTAGTATCATTGATTGTTGCTCAGCCAGAAAATCCAATCCTAACGGCAACTGAAAAAGGTTACGGTAAGCGAACAGCATTAGATGAATATCGTGCTCAAGCGCGTGGCGGTGCTGGTGTTATCTCTATTAAAACTTCTGCTCGTAACGGTAAAGTAGTAGGCGCTATTCAAGTAACAGATGAAGATGAAATGATGCTAATCTCTAATAAAGGCACATTGGTACGCGCACGAGCAGCCGATGTTTCTATCATCGGCCGTAATACGCAAGGTGTAACGCTTATTAATATTGCTAAAGGTGAGAAATTAGTTTCTGTAGCTAAAATTGCCGAAACTGATGAAGAAGAGCCTGAAGGCGAAGAGCAAGCAACAGAAGAATAAATAAAAAAAATTAGAAAAACTTGATATGCGTCAAGGACGCAGACTTTTTTCCTACATAAAATGAACTTGTTTCATTAATAAACAGGAGAAAATTATGAAAACATTAGGTGCATTATCTTTAGCAGGCGTTTTTTGGGCTGTTTTGATTACTATGGCAACAATGCTATAAAATTTTAGTTATTTAGAAAAAATACCAATATCGTTATTGCAATGCCGTTTTAGAGCTTGAAAGTGCTTTAAAACGGCATTTTTTTTGATTATTGATTTTCATCAATAACTAACGTTGTCAATAAGTTTACAATACTGACTAATCATAAATAAGAAATACCAAAGGAAAGAACGATGAAAATCCTAACTATTTTTATAGTCCTATTGATTAGTGGTTTTAGTATAGCTGATACCAACTCTAAAAAACTTGCTAAAGACTATATATTAAAAATCACTCCAAATGTTGAATCTATTTCTGTTGCAGAACTGAGAATTAGAATGAATGCTGAAGATGATTTTGTACTAGTAGATGTTAGAACCTTTAAAGAAAGAGTCAATTCAAAAACTATACTTGCCAAAGGTGAAATTCACATACCTAGAGGTATGCTAGAAATAAAGTCTTGGAATAAAATACCCAAAGATAAAGAGATTATTGTTTATTGTGCCAAAGGTTCGCGTGGCAGACTTGCCACACAAACTTTAATGGATATGGGATGGAATGATGTAGTTAATTTATCTGGCGGTATTGAGGCTTATTACCAAATGCTTGATAAAGATTGCGGTTGTAGTGCAGATAGTATTACCAATGTTCCAAAAATGTAATTACAAGTCGTTTTACTAACTATTTTTT
>CAZOAA010000038.1:0-13550 GCA_964577715.1 uncultured Candidatus Thioglobus sp.
AGCTCGCCCAAAGTTTCTAACTCGCCAAATTGTGCTGCATCATTGGCATCTGCAATTGATCCTGGACGCAAACCATCACCGAGAGAAAAAGTAATGTCATATTGTTTCATGATTTCACAAATTTCTTCAAAATGGGTATAAATAAAACTTTCTGTATGGTGTGCTAAACACCACTTGGCCATGATTGAACCACCACGAGAGACAATCCCTGTTGTGCGATCAATAGTTAGTGGTACATGTTGTAGGCGCACACCGGCATGAATGGTGAAATAATCAACTCCTTGTTCAGCCTGCTCAATCAGCGTATCTCTAAATACTTCCCAGTTTAAATCCTCGGCAATACCATTAACCTTTTCCAGTGCTTGATAAATAGGAACTGTGCCAATTGGCACTGGAGAGTTGCGAATAATCCACTCACGAGTTTCGTGAATATTTTTACCTGTTGAGAGGTCCATGATAGTATCGGCACCCCAACGAATACCCCATACCATTTTGTCTACTTCTTCTTCAATACTTGAGCCTAGTGCCGAGTTGCCAATATTGCCATTAATTTTCACCATGAAATTACGACCAATAATCATCGGCTCAGTTTCTGGATGATTAATGTTGCAAGGGATAACTGCACGACCACGCGCCACTTCATCACGAACAAATTCAGGGGTAATAACTTCAGGGATTGACGCACCAAAACTTTCGCCCTTGTGCTGACCAATTTGATCTTTATATTCTTGCCACTTACAATTTTCACGAATGGCAATGTATTCCATTTCAGGGGTGATAATGCCTTTTTTAGCATAATGCATTTGTGATACGTTTTTGCCTTCTTTAGCGCGACGTGGCGTTTGTAAGTGCTCAAATCTTAATGCATCTAACTCAGTATCTTCTAGGCGCTCATTAGAAAAAGTCGAGCTTAAATTTTCCAATACTTCAGTATCGCTACGCTCTTCAATCCAAGCAGATCTCACATTGTCTAAGCCTTTACGAAGATCGATTGAAACCGTAGGATCGGTATAAACACCTGAAGTGTCATACACATGAATCGGGTCATTTTTCTCAGCTAACTCACCTATGGTATCTGTTAGTTTGATCTCGCGCATAGGCACTTGAATATCAGTACGTGAGCCTTCGACATAGATCTTTTTAGAATTTGGAAAAGGCTGAATAAAAGCCTTGTTCACATTTGACATCTTGTTTAACGTTTTACTTGCTGTGCTCATTGTTGTATAATTCTTTGAAATAACAGATAAAATAAATTTAAGATGACAATTTTAACCCATAGACCACGTCGTATGAGAAAACACGCATATACCCGTGAATTAATGCGTGAAAACACCCTAACAACAGACGATCTTATTTTTCCAATCTTTATACTAGAAGGCGAAAATAAACGTGAAAGCATTGATTCTATGCCAGATATTGAGCGTTTAAGCATTGATCAATTATTGCTCGAAGCAAAAGAATTATCTGAGCTTGGTATACGCGCTGTGGCTTTATTTCCTGTTGTGCCAGATAATAAAAAATCTTTGGATGCACAAGAAGCCTTTAATGATGATGGCTTAGCGCAACGTGCTGTGCGAGCACTTAAAGCCAATCAACCTGATCTCGCTGTCATTACTGATGTGGCACTTGATCCATTTACCACACATGGTCAGGACGGCTTAATTGACGACAATGGCTATGTTTTAAATGACGAAACTGTTGAGGTGTTAGTCAAACAAGCACTCTCGCATGCCAAAGCAGGTGCTGATATTGTCGCGCCTTCTGATATGATGGATGGACGCATTGGTGCAATCAGAGAGGCACTCGAAGCTCATCAATTCATTTATACCAATATTTTGGCCTATTCGGCCAAATATGCCTCTCACTACTATGGCCCATTTCGTGATGCGGTCGGCTCGGCTAAAAACCTTGGTAAATCTAGTAAAGAAACCTATCAAATGGACCCTGCCAATGCTAATGAAGCAATCCGAGAAGTTGGACTTGATATTGATGAAGGCGCTGATATGGTAATGATTAAACCTGGGCTGCCTTATTTGGACATTGTCCACCAAATCAAACAAACGTTTGGTATGCCAACATTTGCCTACCATGTAAGCGGAGAATATGCCATGATTAAGGCTGCCAGTCAAAATGGCTGGCTTAACGAACGCCCTGTTGTATTAGAAACACTTTTATCTTTCAAACGCGCTGGCGCTGATGCTGTTTTAACTTATTATGCAAAACAAGTTGCTATTTGGCTGAATCAATCTTCATAATTTATATTAAAATATAATAATATTCTTATATAGTTGTTAAAATAGTGTATAATACTCCCTTAATTACTAACTAACTAAGAGATAATTATGGAGAATAAATCACTATTTGCTGCCATCACTCTAGCAATCGCCTTAATTGCAACTTACTTTTTCTACAATTCAAAAGTATCTGAATTGACTCAAGAGATTGACAACATTACCACTGAATACAATGAAAAAATCGCTACTATCTCGCCAACATCTATTACACAAAAAACACCTTCTTCGAAAGATTTGAGTCAATTAGAAAGCCTAAATACTCAACTAATCCAAACACGCTCAAACTTGGAAAAAACACGTAAGGAGCTTTCTATTGCAAAAAGTAAAGCCAGTGTTTTATCAAGTGAGATTAAGCAAATAAAAGATGTTAGAGCTGAGGTAAAAAGTTTGCAAGATTCTTTAAAATCTACCAAACAGCAATTGCATTTATCGGATGAAAAACTTAACTATTTACAAGGTGTTTTTCAAGGTCAAAATACAGAGCAAGTAGCCAACAATCTTGCCCGTATTGCTACTCTTAAAGAAACATCAACTGGGATAGCGGTTACCGGCTTAGTGGTTCCAGCTATTGGTGCAGCGACTTTAGTCTCATACACCGTTGAAGAAATCAATAATTACTGTGCAAATATTAAAAATACAATGGCACTTGAAAAGAAAGTTTTTGGCAAAATTGTATCTTTAGATGACAACTTACAACAAGACTACCATCAGCAGTGCGTTGTCAGCTTAAAAGATAAAGTTAAAAAAGGTTTGAAAAAACTTCAAGCTAAGCAATAAAACTTAAGCAATTCGATTTGCAATCAAATCCTTAACAACTTCAGGTTCTGCTAACGTGGATGTATCACCCAGGTTAGCATAATCATCTTCAGCAATCTTTCTTAGTATTCGGCGCATGATCTTACCACTGCGTGTCTTTGGCAAGCCTGGCGCAAACTGTATCTTGTCAACCGTTGCAATAGGCCCGATTTCACTACGAACTAATTTGACCAACTCTGCTTTTAAAGTATCGCTTGGCTCAACACCACTCATCAAAGACACATAAGCATAAATACCTTGACCTTTAATATCGTGAGGATAGCCCACAACTGCAGATTCAGAAACACTTTCATGTAATACCAATGCTGACTCAATCTCTGCAGTGCCAAGTCTGTGACCAGAAATATTTAAAACATCATCAACACGGCCGGTAATCCAATAGTAACCATCAGCATCACGTTTGACACCGTCACCAGCAAAGTACTTGCCTGGAAATGTTGAAAAGTAAGCCTCCATAAAACGCTCATGATTGTTGTAAAGTGTGCGCATTTGCCCTGGCCAAGACCTTGCCAATACCAAAATACCCTCTGCCTCACCTTCTAAAATATCGCCTTTTTCATTAACGACTTGTGGCTCAATACCAAAGAATGGCTTACTTGCCGAGCCTGGCTTTAAAGCAGTTGCATACGGCAGTGGCGTAATCATATGACCGCCTGTTTCAGTTTGCCACCAAGTGTCGACAATTGGGCAACGCTCTTGCCCTACCACATGGTAATACCATTCCCAAGCTTCAGGGTTAATTGGCTCACCTACTGTCCCCAAGATCTTTAAACTGTCTCTAGAAGTTTGATTGACAAACTCATCACCAGCACCCATCAAAGCGCGAATCGCAGTTGGTGCTGTATAAAATGTATTTACCTGGTGTTTATCAATCACCTGCCAAAAACGTGACGCATCAGGATAAGTTGGCACTCCTTCAAACATTAAAGTTGTTGCACCATTTGCTAGTGGTCCATAGACAATATATGAGTGCCCGGTCACCCAACCAACATCAGCCGTACACCAATAAACGTCGCCCTCTTGATAGTCAAATGTATATTTATGTGTCATCGCTGCGTAAAGCAAATAACCGCCAGAGGTATGCAACACACCTTTTGGTTTACCCGTTGAACCAGATGTATAAAGAATAAACAATGGCGTTTCTGCATCAAACGACTCACAAGGGCATTCGCTCGGTACGTCGCTGACTAAATCATGATACCAAATATCTCGAGAAGACCAATCAATCTCACCTTTTGTGCGCTCAACTACCACAACATTATTAACACAATCACAATCTTTAATTGCAATATCAACATTAGCTTTAAGTGCAGTCGCTCTACCACCACGCACCCCTTCATCTGCAGTTATCACAACTTTACACTCAGAATCTAGAATTCGATCTTTGAGTGCCTCGGGCGAAAATCCACCAAAGACAACCGAATGAATAGCGCCAATACGTGCACAGGCTAACATTGCATAACTTGCCTCAAGAATCATCGGCATATAAATACAAACACGATCACCTTTTGTAACGCCTAATTTTTTTAGGCCATTGGCTAATTTAGAAACTTCGTCATGCAGTTGTTGATAAGTAATTTTTTGACTATCATTAGGGTTGTCCCCTTCCCAGATAATCGCTGTTTGTTTTGCGCGCTCTGGCAAATGTCGATCAATACAGTTATAAGCAATGTTTAACTCGCCACCTTTAAACCATTCAATTTGTCCATCACGATAGTCGACATTAGAAACTTGATCCCAACCTTTATCCCAATGCAGAAACTCATTGGCTTGCTTAGCCCAAAATCCTTCTGAATCTGCAATAGATTCGGCATACATGGATTGGTACTGTTGCTCGTCAATGAGAGGCTTTCTGTTAGTTTGAATAATTGGATACATAAGGCAAAAATAATGTGAATAAAATGATTAGATAATACCTAAAAACTACCTTTCTAGAAAGCATTTTTCTCTAATTTAATTGCTTTAATCTAATGTTATCTTTATCGCCAAAATGCTCAATTTGTGCCAAAAATAACTCAGCCGTTGAAATAGCGTCTTGCAAGGCATTGTGGGCTTTATATCGAGGCAAGTTATAACGATCTCGTAAGGCATAAAGCCTTAAACTCTCTTGTTTGACATAAGAATGCGTATAGCGCACTTTGTTTTGTTCAATCCTGAGTGTATCGAGCATTTTCATGGGCAATGATTTAATTTTATAAAACCGACCACATGCTTGATTAATAAAACTTTTTTCAATCAGATCAAAATGCACAATAACCACTCTGCCTGTCATTTCATGAAGTAATTGATCTAACGCTAAATCCAATCTAATACCAGATTTTAGCTCATTGTCAGTAATTTGATGAATACCAACATTTTCTTCGCTAAGCTGTTGTTTGGGATTGACCAAAATATGGGTTGATGAGGCTGGCAGCAAATGCAAATCTTTTATCACCACATAGCCCAAGCTAATAATCTTATCTGTTTTTACATCTAGCCCTGTTGTTTCAAAATCCAGCACTAAAAACTCTAAATCTTTAATCAAACTATTTTCTGAAATTGACGTTTGAGACAAATACTGACTGATTGCATCCGAAGATTTCGCTTGTTGTAAGCATTGTTTGCGCTGATAATCAAAAATAAAATCTTTAATGATAGCCATTACAATATGGCGGTTTGATATTGCGAGCTCATTGCAGATTGCAAATCAGAAACAATCATAAATGCATCTTTTAGGTGCTTTTGATCTAGCGAAGATATTTCTTTTGGCAAAACATAGTTATCTGCTGAAGCACCCATTTTTATTTGAGCCCTTTGGTGCTTAATACGAACAAAGTTAATAAATTTATACGCTTCGATTAAATCACTCGCCCCACTTTGACTCAAACCGCCCATCTCAATAAGCATTTGCAATCTATCTTGTGTATTAACCGGTCTAATCCCATGAGACAAAGCATAGACTCTGGCAACATCGATAATCGGCACAACGCCTTTTTTCTTTAAATCAAGTGCACTTTGATCAATGCCATTTTTATCTAAAATAAAATTTCTAAAAAAGCCTAATGGCGGTGTATAGTGCAAAGCATTAGCTGCCATATGTGATTGAAATATGGTGTTTTTCATTGTTTTTCTTAAAACCCCTGAGAGTAATTCCTCAAGTAGCTCTGAATTCCCATGAATACATTTCAGATCAAAAAATATACTCGCATACATCAATGCTTTAGGTTTCGGTGCTTCAATCCAATTTTTAAAATAGGATTGCCAAATTGCTAGTGGTTGGCGCCACTTATCATTACTTGCCATCACCTTGCCTGGGCAATAAATATAACCACACGCATTAAGCCCATTGCTCACATAATCTGCTAATTGTACAAAATATTCACCATGCAGCGCTTGTTGATAATCATTTGATAAAATAATTAAATTATCTTGATCAGAATGTGCAATTTGCTCAGACCTGGCAAGCGAACCAGCAACCACCCAAGCATACGAAACTGGCGGATCACCCAATAACTCTTCTGCTTGTTTTAGTAATTGTTGATTAATAGCTCGCCCCACCGCGCTCACAGAATAAGCGATATCATGTTCATCTAGATTTGACTCATAGCTGTGTTGTAATAAAAACGGCACTTGTTTAGAAATTTTGACTAATTCGTCAACACTGTTAGATGCCAAAATTTCATTAATCAAGAAAACCACATTATGGCTTTGCTTTCGTAACAGATCTGCTGCAGTAACCATGCCGACAACTTGACTATTTTTAATAATCGGTAAGTGTCTAACATACGAATTAGCCATTAACAACATCGCCTCAATGCCACTTTTATAATGCTCAATCGTAATAGGGTTTTTGGTCATTACTTGATCAATTGATGATTTGGTGTCGAGACCAAGCGCTGCAACCTTAGTGCAAAAAGCTCGATCAGTAACAATACCACACAAACTATCATCTTGTGTAACCACCACCGAGGTTACGTTCTTGTCAGTCATAATTTTTGCTACTTTTTCAATCGAAGTAGACTGATCTACCATCACTGCATCATTGGCACGTGACATTGATAAAACACTGTTGTCTAATAGGTTGTTTTGTTTGATGATTTTTTGTGCTTTGAGATTAGACTCTAGCTTTGCATCTTGAAAATAACTCTCAATCGCTGAATTATTAGCAAATAGCTTATTGAAGAAATTTTTATCAATACGATAATACAACGTATCTTCTTCGCAAGCATGCAAATAAATCCCTAGTTGTGCGTTATAACCAAACCATTGATGCTCTCCAATTAATGAAAACAATTTCTCATTATCATCTGTAATTGATATTGCACCTTTACGAATCAAATAAATGAAATTAGGTTTAAGCGTCAGTATATGCCCTTTACGACGATAACCAATTTGCGTATAAGTGATTAATTGTTGGAGTTGTTGAGATTTCGCCTGACTTAATGGCAATGTTGATTTAAAAAAATCGATAATTTCTAAATCTTCAATCTCCATCATTAAAAAGCTTTTTCTTTATGAATAAAAACTGCAGGCACTTGGGCGTAAAAAATACTCTGATTAGCAGACACCACAAATTGCAAATGATCTAAACTTTCAATATTCAAAATGTGGCTCTCCCAAGCTGTATTTTCTGAATTAAGTGCATTCATTTTCATCAAAGCAGAACTAACACCCGCTTCCACCAGCTTGAATTCTACACCTTGTAAGGCAACTGTAGAACTTAATAAAATTTTATTACTGCCATATACTTGATTGTCTGAAGTAATTTTGATTTTTAAATCATTATTAACCAAATCACAATAACCACTCTCCCAACGGCAGTTTGGCTTAACCAACATTTTATAGTCTTGGCCTTGCTTTGCAAGATGAGGAACTTCTGATACGTAATAATCTACCGCAAAATAACTAATTAGCGCCAATATTGGTGCCACAATCAATGAAGCAATTACGTGTTTATTTTTAAAAAACATATTGATTTATTTTAAAGAAAAAAATACCCAGCATAGCTGGGTATTTAAGATTAACTAAAAAACTTGCCAATTAGATATAAAAAGCTATGAGGGGGCTGCTTTCAACACCTAATCAACAGTTTCTTATTAATTAGAGGCTGGAACTCGAATGTTCTCAACCATCTGCTCAACCTCAGCTGGTACTTTAGCAGTACGACTCATCACAAAGAAAGCCACTGCAAAGTTAACAATTGCACCAATTGCACCAAAGGCATTAGGTTCAATTCCTAGGAACCAGTTTGGGCTAATATCCCAGAAGATTGTCTCTTTCATAAACATTACACCTTTATGATAGAAAACATAGACTAAAGTTACGCCGATGCCAGCAACCATACCTGCAATCGCACCTTCTTTATTCATCTTCTTAGAGAAGATACCCATCATTAATGCCGGGAAGATGCTCGAAGCAGCCAATCCAAAGGCAAGTGCTACAGTACCTGCTGCAAAATCCGGTGGGTTAAAGCCATAATAACCTGCAATTAACACCGCACCAATCATAGATAATCGAGAATATTTCAACTCCTCTTTTTCAGTGATATTTGGTCGCCAAACACCTTTTAATAGATCGTGCGAAATAGATGAAGCAATTGCTAACAACAAGCCTGCTGCTGTTGATAGTGCTGCAGCCAAACCACCTGCGGCGACAATGGCAATCACCCAATTAGGCAAGCCTGCAATTTCAGGGTTTGCTAACACCATGATATCTCTATCAACTTTCACCATTTCATTTGGATTCAGCGTAATATCTTTACCATCAACATTAATTGTCTTTGGTTCAGAACCTTTATTACCGGTATATTCAATCAAGCCATCATTATTTTTATCTTCAAACTTTAACAAACCTGTTGTCTCCCAGTTTTTAAACCAAGAAGGACGATCTGCGTAAGCTAAGTTTTGCTCAGCATTAGGTTGATCAATGGTCTCCATTAAGTTTAAACGAGCCATTGCCGCAACAGCTGGTGCTGAAGTATACAAAATAGCAATAAATAATAATGCCCAACCTGCTGATTCACGTGCAGCTTTAACTGAAGAAACAGTAAAGAATCGCATAATTACGTGTGGCAGACCCGCAGTACCGATCATCAATGATGCTGTATAAACAAACATATTAGTTGCGCTCAGTCTAGCTTGAGTCGTATATTCGGTAAATCCGAGTTGAGTTACAACCTGATCAAGTTTATCTAATAGATAAGTACCATCAGCCATTGTACTACCTAAACCCAATTGAGGAATTGGATTGCCTGTCAACATAAATGAAATAAAGATCGCTGGAATTGTATAAGCAATAATCATGATCACATACTGTGCAATCTGCGTATAAGTAATACCTTTCATACCACCCATAACAGCATAAAATGCCACAATAAACATACCTGTTACTAAGCCTGTTTCATAATCCACTTCTAAGAACCTTGAAAAAGCAACACCAATACCTTTCATTTGACCAATTACATAAGTTACCGAAGCAATAATCAAACAAATAACCGCAACAACACGCGCTGTCTTTGAATAATAACGATCCGAAATAAACTCAGGCACAGTAAATGACCCATGTTTTCTTAAGTAAGGCGCTAGTAGCATTGCTAATAATACATAACCACCAGTCCAGCCTAATAAGAATACTGAACCACCGTAACCATAAAAGGCAATCAAACCAGCCATAGAGATAAATGACGCTGCACTCATCCAATCTGCAGCAGTTGCCATACCATTTGCTACAGGGTTAATACCGCCACCTGCAACATAAAATTCATGCGTTGAGCCGGCTCTTGCCCAAAAGGCAATACCAATGTAGAGTGCAAACGTTGCCCCTACAAATAAAAACGTTAATGTTTGTAAATCCATTCTTCCTCTCCCGGGTTATTTTTCGTGGACGTTAAATTTTTCATCAATTTTTCCCATGCTCTTTGCATAGTAAAAAATCAAAATAACAAATGTGTAGATAGAACCTTGTTGTGCAAACCAAAAGCCAAGCTTATAGCCACCAATCCTAATTTCGTTCAGCACATCCACAAAAACAATACCAAATAGGTATGAAACAACAAACCAAATACTCAAACACTTAATAATAAGTGCGATATTGGCCTTCCAATAATCATTATTACTAGTCATTAATACTCCCTTTTTTATTAAAAACGAGTTAATGATACAGATTGACATTTACTTGTGCTTGACTATCATGAAATGCTAATATACTTTTCTAGAAAACTTTCTAGCAAAGCATATTCAAACTCAAACCAAATACGCAAACTTAGTCTTTCAAAAGTTTGGTTAATAAAGAAGTTAATAATGCAAGCTCTCTTTTAGATAGCTTAGATTCAAAAAATTGTTTTGACATGTATTGAACGATTGGATACTGCCCCTCAATAAAATCCACCCCATGTTGTGTCAATCTAACAATCTTAGATCTTTTATCAGTTGGATTTGCATCGCGAACAATATGACCTTTTTCCTCTAATTTAATTAGTACTTTAGTTAGTCCACCTGAAGAAACCATCAAAGATTTTGACAGCCAAGACGGAGTTAAGCGATGCGGATAAGGAAACGATCGTAATAACACCAAAACCTCAAACTCAAAGACCGATATATCGGACTTTTCGCAAGTTGCTTCAACCAAGTGATTAAATTGTGTAGACGCCCTTCCAAGGTTAAGTGCAGCCATTGCCAAGTTGACATCAATTTCTGGCCAATTCTCATGAAATCGAATCTCGGTGTTTTCAATTTTTATCGTATCTTTCATCGTAAAAAATTACTCACCTTTATATTTTCAATCGCGCTAAAAAAAATGACGCAAATGCGTCATTTAAAATAACAAGAAATTAGCTTAGGCTTCTTCCTCTAGTTCACTCATTTCATCTGCAGACTCGTCAATTGCAGTAGTTGAAAGCTCTTCCTCTACTTCGGCCATTTTTTCAGTAGATGCTACTTTTTCTTGTGCAGATAATTCTGCCTCCATTGCGTATTCTTCTGTCAAGATATCGGCATTAATCAAACCTGCTTCAATCTCTCTAAGTGCAACAACTGTTGCCTTGTCTTTACCAACATCTAAAGTTGATTTGTAACCACCTGAATTTAGCTGGTGTGCACGCTTAGCCGCCACCAAAACCAACTCAAAACGATTATCTACAAAATCCAAACATTCTTCTACAGTTACTCTTGCCATGTCTTTTATTTTTCCAACTTGAAATACGATAAAATGGATTATTTTACACGAAAAATAAATTCGAATCGATGGAAAGGTTAATTGTTCTAGATACTGAAACAACAGGCATTGAGCCTTCAGAAGGTCATCGCATTATTGAGATTGGTTGCACTGAAATCATCGATCGAAAAATCATTGAAGGTAACGAATACCAGCAATATATACAACCGGGAAATCAAAAGGTTGGAGACTCTAAAAAAATTCACAATCTATCTGATAGTTTTTTAAAGGATAAGCCTAAGTTTGAAGAAATTGCGAAAGAATTCTTAGAATATATCGAAGGTGCAACTTTGGTTATTCATAACGCACCATTTGACTTAGGCTTCTTAAACAACGAACTCAAACTTATGGGCCTCGACACAACAATCGAAGATTATTGTCCCGACATAAAAGATTCTCTTGTTGAGGCTAGAGAAAAATTCCCTGGATCAATGAATAGCTTGGATGCACTTTGTCGACGCTTTAAAGTTGATTCTAGTTCTCGTACAGTACACGGCGCATTGATAGACGTAAAAATTTTAGCAGAAGTTTGGTTAGCAATGACTGGTGGCCAATCAACTTTGTTTAGTGAAAACAACAATGAAGATAATAAAAGATCCGAGGAAAACTCAATCATTAGGGTTAATGAAGATCGCGCCAAAATTAAAATAGTGCTTGCTAATGAAGCTGAACTTGAAGCACATAATACGTATTTTGAATAATATGCAATATCAAGACTTACGAGAATTTATTACTGAACTAGAAAAACAAGGCGAGCTCAAGCGCATCTCACATGAAGTTGATGCAAATTTAGAAATTACCGAAATATGTCGTCGCACACTAGACAAGCAGGGTCCGGCGCTTTTATTTGAAAATGTAAAAGATGCTGAATTCCCTGTATTGGCTAATTTGTTTGGTACTACACGACGCGTAGCAATGGCAATGGGTCAGGAAGATTTGGTCGCCCTGAGAGAATTAGGCAAATTATTAGCCGAACTAAAACAACCTGAGCCACCTAAAGGTCTAAAAGATGCTATCGAAAAACTGCCCGTACTTAAGCAAGTGCTTAATATGCCGGTTAAAACAGTTAAAAAAGCGCAATGCCAAGAAGTTATTATTGAGGGTGATGAGGTTGATTTATCTAAGTTACCGATTCAAACTTGCTGGCCTAAAGATGCCGCACCGTTAGTCACTTGGGGTTTAACCATTACCAAAGGGCCGTTAAAAAAACGCCAAAATTTAGGTATTTATCGCCAACAAGTTATTGGCAAAAACAAGCTTATTATGCGCTGGTTATCACATCGTGGCGGTGCGCTTGATTTTAAAGATTGGTGCGAAAAAAATCCAGGTCAACCTTTTCCAGTCGCAGTCGCCTTAGGTGCTGACCCTGCTACCACATTAGCAGCCGTCACCCCAATTCCTGATAGCCTTAGCGAGTATGCTTTTGCAGGGTTATTACGTGGTAAAAAAACCAAGGTATGCAACTGCTTAAGTAGCGATTTACAAATACCCGAAAATGCAGAAATCATCCTAGAAGGTGTGCTCAATCCAGGCGAAATAGCAGACGAAGGTCCGTTTGGCGACCACACCGGTTATTACAATGAAGTAGAGCAGTTTCCCGTTTTTACTGTTGAGAAAATCACTCACAGAAAAAACCCAATTTACCATTCTACTTACACAGGCAAGCCAATTGATGAGCCTGCAGTGCTCGGTGTGGCACTTAACGAAGTGTTTGTACCACTGTTGCAGCAACAATTTCCAGAAATCACAGACTTTTACTTACCGCCCGAGGCTTGCTCTTATCGAATGGCCATTGTTAGTATGAAAAAGCAATATCCTGGTCATGCCAAACGCGTAATGATGGGTGTTTGGTCATTCTTACGTCAATTTATGTATACCAAGTTTGTTATTGTGGTGGATGATGATATTGATGTAAAGGACTGGAAAGAAGTGATTTGGGCAATCTCTACTCGAGTTGATCCAACGCGTGACACCACACTCATTGACAATACGCCCATTGATTACCTTGACTTTGCCTCACCTATCTCTGGCTTAGGGTCAAAAATGGGCATTGACGCTACTAACAAACTCCCTGGAGAAACTGATCGAGAATGGGGCGAATCTATTACTATGGATCAGACAGTCATCGACAAAATTGACAGTATTTGGGATGAATTAAGCATTGACTCATCTGCTTAACAAAGTATAATTATCGTTTTTTCGGAGTGTAGCGCAGTTTGGTAGCGTATCTGGTTTGGGACCAGGTGGTCG
>CAZOAA010000039.1:0-12872 GCA_964577715.1 uncultured Candidatus Thioglobus sp.
TATTTTATGGAAAACTCCCCATGAAGCTTACTAATTTCTTTAGATACTCCATGCTGAAAAGCAACTATTGGAATAAAATTCTTATAACAAATTTTAGCCAATGCCATTTCTCTAATATTCACAGGTGAATTCATCAATACTATAGTTTTTTCTTTACATACAGGGGTAATTTCTTTATTCCAAGTCAGCTCCCAACTGTAAAAACTATCAAAATTTTCTTTAATTCTTGACAAAAACATTGAAATAGTATGATCAAGTATTTCTGGTATAAGCCATCGACTAAATCTAGCATGCAAAATAGGATAGATGGAACTAATAAGATCTTTATCTATACTGCTATTTTTATCATAGTTAGTCGATATTTTTGCATTTTTACCAATTTCTTTGGCGTATACCCTGTTAAGAATTAAATTATATGCAGTTTCTATGACTAGTTCATTTTCACTAGAAATCAACACTTTTCCTCTCCACTTGCCTAGTGATAATAATGGTAAATTTCCTATAAATTTCAAAAAAAATCTATATACTAAGCCCTCAATCCCAGAAACCCTCAATCTACTCAATAAGCTAACTTTTTTATTGGGAGTTGACTGAGATTTTTTTACAGAATATACAACTCTCTTTAAATTAGGATTTAATTCCAATATCTCACCCCACGGAGGATTGATAGTACCATTTGATCGTGAGTCTTGAATCTTAATATCAATAACTAATCTAGGTTCAACTAAATCTTTATAACTAACACAAGCAGCTTTGAATAAAATCTTTTGAAAAGAAGCTGCAGTATAGGCGACTAGTAATGCATCTAAATATTGAATATGTTTAACTGAATATGCTGCATCAAATATATTTTCTGAGAACCCTTGGATAGAGTTTTGAAATTCCCTCATATTATCTACAGTCCAACTTTGATCAACTGGGGTCACATTATGATTATTATTCAATATGACAGCTGGAGATGATGATCTTACCGTGGCTTCTCTAGGTAGATTTTTACTATATGCCCAATTTAAAGCTTCATTACTATCACAGAAAATATTATTGAATGAAGAAAATTCATGCATACTATTTTTTTTCCCATTCTGATGGGTTGACAAATTTAGATTCTTGCACAGAGAGGTAATGATAATTAGCTGAATTAATTTTATTTTTAGTTGCCTTAATGATTTGTTTGAATTGATTCAAAGATTCAACTCCGACTACTATCTTATCTACTTCGTGAAGATTTTGGACAAAAGACAATGAAAGATCCAGTGGCTTCAAAGATAATTCATTACATGCTAACCTAAATTGATCTAATTTATCTTGCATAGGATTAAAATAATCAGGCTGTTCAGACTTGCTCATAAGCAACAACCCTTGAAGAAAAACACTTCTTGCATGTATCTCTATATTGTGTTTTTTTAAAATTGATAAATGACCACTATGCACCAGTCTTTGATCGATAATACTCACCGGTAGTTGCATAATATCAATATCAAAATTATCTATTATGCGATCAATTTGGCTACAATTATATACTGAAACTCCAACTTTATCAATAATGCCGGATTCTTTAAATTTACACAGCTCATGAAAAATCTTAAACCCATTAGGCTTAATTAGATCGTTACAAGAATGAACCAGTATTCCTTTTATTTTTTTCCTATTTAAATTTAAAAGAGACTTTTCAACAGATCTATTAAGCAAGTAGATATCATTATTGTCAATCTCCATATGCGAAAAATATGGAGTTTTTGTAATAATATTCCAGTCAAAATTTCCTAAATTTTTTCCTACAACATCTTCAGAACAGCCATATAATGGAGCTGTATCAATATCTGATATGCCAACTTTATGAGCATAATTCAAAATTTTAATAACTTCACTTTGTGATACTTTTCCAGTCTTATTTGATATGCCATAAGGTAATCCAAATTGAGCTGTGCCAAGTTCAATTTTCATCTACAGATATTCCCATCCACCAAACACCCTCTCTACCGGTCGAAGAGTTGACATAATTGCTAAAAAAACCTTCTACTTTATAGCCTGCCTTTTCAAAAGCTATTTTTGAGGCAATATTATTCTCATAACAACTTGCAAATATTTTTACTAGCTTCATTTGTTTAAAGCCAAAATTAGTAATTGACTGAATCGATTCTGTAGCATAGCCCCTCCCCCATGAATCTTTATCGCCTATTACAAGTCCAATACTTGAGCGGTTATGGTACTTATTAATAGGCCCTAATTTTATATTCCCAATATGGTTCATGCTATCACTTTCATATATTCCAAATAAAAATGATTTCCTATCTTGTTGTACTTGGGAAACAAATTTCTTTATAGTTTCTATATTGTTTTTTACAAATCTAGATTCTAAATTTTTGTTTATTTCCACATCATTCATCCAGTCAACGTATTTAGTGCTGACACAGCCTGCATCTAGTTCTTTAAATAAAAGCCTATTAGATTTTAATGAAATACTAGACATTATTAACAATATCCAGTATTTCATTAATTACTCTTTGTTGATTACTAGTATTTAATAATGGAAATATTGGCAATGATATGGAACTACTGTAATGCCTCTCTGCCTCATTCAACATTAGATCAGTATCGTAAAATGGTTGGCGATATATTGGAATATAATGCATGTTAACCAAAATTCCTCTATCATTTAACTCTTCATATAAATAGTCCCTAAGTTTAGAGTATTTACCGGTAAACCTAACGACATAAAGGTGGTAACTTGATTTACAATTAACATTAATCTTAAGAGGGTTAATATCGGAAATATTAGCAAATGCCCTATCATATAATAAGGCTATTTTACCCCGCACATCAACATATCTATCTAATCTTTCTATTTGACTAATTCCCAATGCAGCTTGAATATCAGTCATACGATAATTAAACCCTAAGTCAATCTGCTCATAGTACCATTTTGGATGATGTACTTTAGATAAAAAACTTTTATTCTCACGCGTAATGCCATGACTCCTTAATAACTTCATATAACTATCTAACTCATTATTATTGCACATAATGGCACCCCCTTCACCAGTTGTAATCATCTTAACAGGATGAAAACTAAAAACAGTCATATCAGAGTACTTGCAGCACCCTACAGAAGTATTTGAATATTTTGCACCAAGGGCATGAGCCGCATCTTCAATAATTTTAAACCCATATTTCTTTCCTAAAGAATGAATAGACTTCATATCACAAGACTGGCCAGAAAAATGCACTGGTATAATGATTTTTGGCAGCCTTCCTTCTTTTTCTGCGACCTCTAATTTACTCACCAAATTAGAAATGCTCATCAATCCAGTATCGTAGTCAATATCAACAAAATCAACAGAAGCTCCGCAATAAAGAGCACAATTAGCCGATGCTACAAATGATATTGGAGATGTCCATAACACATCCCCTTTCTTTAACCCTAGAGATAGGCACGCAATATGGAGTGCTGATGTGCAGCTACTAACAACTGTAGAGTATTTTGCACCAGTATAAAGACATAAAGACCGTTCAAAATTACAGACTGTTTGGCCTTGGGTAATGTAGTCGGATCTTAATACTTTGACAATATTGTCAATATCATCATCTGTAACATCATGCATGCCATAAGGAATATTATTTAATTTCATAAAATTATGAAGTTCGCATACCTCTAACGCTAGATTGAAGTTCGTGCATATATTGCTTTGAACCCAACTCTAAAACATATTTCATTCTATTGTCAACCTCTACTAAATTATTTTTCCATATATTTCTTACCAAATTATAAGATGTTAAAAAATCATGTCCTGTGGCCGCTAATATCATATGTTTATAATCAATTTCTTTGGTTCTGTAACTACTCTTATATGAATTTTCACTCTTTCCAGCAGTTTGTGATAGTGCTAAATCCATTCCATATAATTTTATTCTTCTTGGCTTAAGAGAGAGCAAATCAATAATTGCATTTGGAACTGCTGTTAAGGATCCATTAAACAATACTTCCACTTGTTTCAAAACTCTAGAGCTATCTTTAGAAAATATATTACCAATGGGTTTAATATTTTTAAATATTGCTAATTTAATATTAGATGGAATTTCAATATTTTTGTTATTTATAATATATCCAGATTGAAGCTTGTTGTAATAGGAAACTTCATAATCCTTGTATTCATTTATTTTCTCTTTAATATTAGACTTAATATTAAACCCAACCAACACTTCAAAAGACTTTATTTCATCCAGAGTACTCCTATTAACTACTAATGGTCCGACAACCGCCACATCTTTTCCAAATATTAACTTTTCAGGCTCATAATTATCATATTGAAAAACATGGTCAGAAGTATTATTGTCTTTATAGTGAAACAATGATAAAATCCGACTTGCGCATTTATACAAAGGTGTACTCTTATCGGTCTTACTAGCAAGATTATTTACTAAATCAAAATCTCCATCCTCAATTGCCGCAGATATAGCTAATTTATAACTATTGTAGTCAAACTTATTAGAACCTATAACATCAAAATATGCGCGTTTTTTTGCTAATTCTCTAATTTCATATGCTATATCAAAAAAAGATAGCAATAAAAAAAACGAATGGATTTCCAAACATTCATAGACAGTCATTTTTTTAAAATCATGTTCTGGTATGTTTGAAACAATACGCTCTAGATCTTCATCGAACTTACCATTGCCAGCATCAGATTTTACTAAGAGCAACACATCTAACCACCAATCGTCAGATATAAGTCTACTATTAACCTTTGTAATTTTGAACATTCTATGGATACAATTCACATGTTTCTTAGAATAAGTATCTTGACCATAAATATCTTTATAAAGAACAGACAAGTAATGATCACTGCGGTGACTTATTTTTGTAAATTTAGGGTGGTATTTTAAATATTTAGTGCTACTAATGACATATTTATATACTAATAACTTATATTTTCTATAAAACAAGAACATTTTTTACCTTGAAAATATAAGGTTCATTGTTCCAAGTGCCCCACGCATATTATTTATTTTAGTTAGGTCAATATGATTCATTTTAATCCCCTGTACATGCGTTAAACTAAACCCATTACAAGTTAAATTGTTGATTATATTGTCAACAGCTTTGTATTCTAACAATGAAGTTTCGACTAGAACTGACTTACATACTTTATTACTAAATAATTCATCACAACCATCAATAACTTTCTCTTCTATTCCATCAACATCTATCTTAATATGGGTTGGAATTGGTAAATTAAATTTTTTAAACAGGTGATTGCCTGATATAGCCATAACATTGTTAAATATTAAACTATCTGAATTCTTAAATGATTGAGCCTCTTCCCCTTCTATTGTGTTACAAGATGCTCCAGCTTTACTACTAGAAACCAATAGTTCCGCCATATACTGCTTATCTGTTAACGCTGCAAAAACAGGATAAACAATATTATTAAGATTATTAATCTCAATATTCTTACACAAAACAGAGAAGTTATTCCATAATGGTTCGCATGATACTACTTTAACTCCATTCTTTGCAGCATAAATAGTATAAGTTCCAATATTGGCACCAACATCCAGAAGGACATTGCTACTATCAAGTTTGTTAAGCCAATTAATTGTATCAATTTCACTAGATAGTAGCTTGTTAGCCCTAATTATTGACGAATTACCGGCTCCAAAAAATAAGTATTGCGTATTGTTATTATCTATTTTAATTATCGGATTTAAAGCATTAGCAATATAAGATCTAATTATTGGAATATTCATCCTAGCCTTTACCCTTCTAGCCTTAGATAAAAAAAATAACTTAAATCTTGTAATATTACTAACCTTGGCTATATTTTTTTTTGACTTAATTAATTTTATTTCTATACTGCTTCCGTCTTTTATTTCTTGCGAAAAATATTTTCTATTAATCTTTTTTTTATTTAAATAAAAATCATATAAATAATTATTAATATTAACTAATGACAACAGCTCAGCTATTGTAGTGTTTTTATTTAATATTGTAGTGTTTTTATTTAATGTTATCTTCATAAAACTTTGATATATTTACGCAATGTTTCTATTGTTGTACTATTATTCTAACGCCTAGTATTGTAGATCTTAATTTCATCAATACTAAGAAATCTTTTATTTGTGCCTGAGCTATATTCAAATCCCTGCTTTACTAATACTCCTTTCTCTTTAGTAGAAGAGTTCACCATAAAATCATTTAATCTAGTATAATAAATGACGGTTGGCTTAATAATAAAATACTTCTTAAATTCTATTGTTAAATGCGAGTCATCTGATGGACACATAACTTCATGTAATTTTTCTCCAGGACGAATTCCTATAATTTTAATTGGCAAATCTGGGGCCATTGATTTAGCAAGGTCAGTAATTCTAACTGATGGAATCTTAGGAACAAATATTTCACCTCCCTCCATACAACTAAAACAATCTAAAACAAAGTTGACTCCTTCTTGTAGCGTTATCCAAAAACGAGTCATTTCCCTATGTGTAATTGGAATATAAGGCGACCTATCTTTAATAATTTTTTTAAAATATGGTACAACTGATCCTCGAGATCCAACAACATTACCATAACGTACAACAGAGAATTTAGTTCTACCACCAGACATATTATTTGCCGCAACAAATAGCTTATCAGATGCTAATTTTGTGGCTCCATACAGATTAATGGGATTAGCTGCCTTATCCGTAGAAAGCGCCATTACTTTTTCTACGTTGTTTTCTAAAGAGGCTGTAATAATATTTTCTGCGCCATGAATGTTTGTTTTTATGCACTCCATAGGATTGTACTCTGCAATAGGAACATGCTTAATAGCTGCGGCGTGAATTACAATATCTATTCCACGCATAGCCTCTTTTAACCGACAAACATCACGAACATCTCCAATAAAAAAACGTATAATTTCCTGATATTCTTGGAATTTTATAGCCATATCATACTGCTTAAGCTCATCACGAGAATAAATTACAAGTCTTCTAAGTTTGTACTTTTTTAATAATGTAGAGACATAACGATGACCAAAAGACCCAGTCCCTCCAGTTATTAAAACTGATTTACTATTAAACACTAAATGCTCCTTGTTCTATTATTGACAATTGTATGTTGAAAAATCTTTTTATTACATATGTTATTATTTATCATTTTCAGTAGCAACAACAAAAGCCTTATTGATACAAAAAATTGCAATGTATTACTCTAATATGTTTCAATAATTCATTTATTTTTAAAATTATAGTAACTATTATCAGTCTAATCAATGGTCAAATTCTGCTGTATTCTGGACCAGCAAAACACATAATGATGTATACTGAAATAAATATTTATTATTTTAAAAAATAATATTAGTTTCCGTCTGAACTTACACCATATTCTAGGTCGGCTATTTTTGTAGATTTATCTACATACTCTTGCCTATACTCATCTTTCAACCTCTCAAATATAAGGTTTCCTTCTGGTGTATTTTTTTCTGCTTTAGCTATTTCTCCCCATCTGCTTTTAGGCATACTAACATAAAGCACAAAGCAACGCTGCAGACCTTCTACTTCAGAAGCACGATACTGTGGCTGATCTAACATTGGTTTATCTGTCAAGCACCGAGTAATGTCTGTATGCTTAACATATCCTAATTCTTCTGTCAACTTTCTCAGAGGCGTCCCGTGAAATGGTACAAATGCATACATATTTTGATTATCAGCATCAATATGCCTATTCAACTCAACAGTATCCATGGCTAAACTTCTTGTTTCATATGGGAAGCCAGTAATATTATTAACACTATACTGAACTCCATATTTATGTGGTATTTTTAGTTTTTTAATAATATCTTTATTTTTAAACTCTCTTATTAAATATTTCTTTCGAAACTCTTCATTACCATGCTCCATTCCAAATGAGATTCTGTGCAATCCAATATTTGCTAACTTCTCTATTTTTTTATCATTAATCGTCTCTGGTCTTGTTTGCATCCAAAATGGTAGCTTAATATCTTGGTACATTTCACAAAATTCATCAAGCTCTTTGGTGCTCATTGCTAGAAATGTATCTGCCCAAAAATAAGCATATTCCATTTGGTAATTTTCAACAAAGTGCTTTAGTTCTTTATGAACTAAGTTTACATCCTTTTTTCTAAAAAAACTACTACTTCCATTATTTTTATAAAAATCTATCTGTGTTGGTGAGTTACAATATGCACATTTATATGGGCAACCCCTAATGGTTTCTATAGGCAACATTCTATACCATTTACCAGCCATAGGTCTATACAGCCTTTGATCTTCAAACAATGATATATCAATCATAGGCATACTGTTTATATCAACTGGATCGGTAACAGTATTCTTTATCAATCTCCCATCTTCCGTCTTAACCCATAAATTAGTAACATTTTCATATTTCATACCTCTTCCAATTCGGTATGCAAGATCAATTAATGCATTTTCACCTTCACCAACACACACCATATCAACAAGATTGTTTGCAATCACTAAATCTGGTGCAAATGTAGGAAATACACCTCCAACAATAACAGGAATTCTCCTGTTATTTACCTTATCCTTTATGGAATCAAGAAGTTTTAGTCCTAAGTTCCACATATCTTCTGTAGTTGACATTGCGATTAGGTCAGGACAAAAATCATCTACTTCCTTTTGCAAATCGTCAAACCAAGAGGTATCTTTCATGGTTATGCCTTTTTCAGTCGGATCATAATCTGCAACATTAAGATTGTCTGCCTTTGATCCATCTGAATCAATACCATAATCCATAGAATAATAAGTAGCATCAAACAATCTAACTTTATGCCCTTCACGTTTCAATAAGGCATTAAAAAGAGCAATAGCGGGTGGTAGCATATTCATGCCAAATGTGTTTGGATAAATAAATAGTATATTTATTGGATTAGTGCTATGACGCGGAAAAATAATATTTTGCATATTATTTTACTTTCATTAATTTTTCTACATTGATCAAATCGGCTATTGTATCAACTGCATGTGTCTGATGTTTTGTTGGAACCATCTTAATCTTCAATCCATATTCTAAAACACGCAACATGTCTATTGATTCCATTTTTTCCAAAGGCGTTGGATCCATATTTGTATAATCTATAAGAAATTTTCTTGTAAAAGGAATAACACAAACCTGTTTTTTCATTAGAACATTTTTCTTTCTATCTTGAGAAGGAATTGGTTCTCTAGAAAAATATATTGCATTACTTTGTTGGTCGCACACTACTTTAATGCAATTTTTGTCTTCAAATTCTTCTATAGTCTCAATATCTCCCAATAAATTTGTAATCAAAACATTAGGATCATTTAACATCGGCATTACTGCCTCTTTAATCATATCAGGATGAGTCATTGGTTCATCGCCTTGAACCATTACTACAATTTCATATTGTATGCCATCCTGTTCCTCAACATATTCTAGTGCTTCTGCACAACGATCTGATGCACGCTCATGATGATCACCAGTCATTACTGATTCCCCACCAATTGACTCTACATACTCTTTAATTTCCTTATCACAGGTTGCAACAACTGTTTTGCTTACTATATCACACTTTTTTACCCGTTCATAAACATGACCAATCATAGGCTTTCCTAATATTTTCTTCAACGGCTTACCCGGAAACCTACTACTACCCATTCTAGCTGGAATAATGGCTAATATTTTCATGTAAAACCTATTGTTAAAAAAATTTCTAAGAAGAGTGAATTATATACTACTTAATTTCTGGTATTTTGAAAAAAATTAAGTTCAAAGTTCCGCCTGAACCTCTACAACCATTTAATTTTCTTATATCGACAAAATTCATGCGGATTCCGGATACCAATTCAAGTCTAAACCCAATACTGGAAAAAAAATTAATAATATTGTTACATGAATCTACCTCCAGAAGAGAGCATTCAACTAATATTGAGCGAACCTCATGCTTTTCAAATAAATACCTGCCGCCATAAACCACCCTCTCTTCAATTCCATCAACATCTATTTTTATATGGTTTGGTACTGGTAAATCGTATAGTTCCCACATGTTATCAATTGTATTTCCTAATACCTTTAGAATACTTTCTATATTAATCATGGCAGATTGGGAAACTTTACTGTCTATAGAATTATGAGATGATCCAGAATCAATACTAGAAATCGACAAATTCTCTATTTTTACTCTATCAGTGAGAGCAATATTTAACGGCACTATTTTATCAGCAAAATTATTAGCTATAATGTTATCACACAAAACAGAATAGTTCGTCCATAGAGGTTCTACAGATATAACTTGATTTCCACGACTCCC
The DNA here is from genome assembly GCA_964577715.1 of uncultured Candidatus Thioglobus sp. GTDB lineage: Bacteria > Pseudomonadota > Gammaproteobacteria > PS1 > Pseudothioglobaceae > SUP05. The sequence goes on from CAZOAA010000039.1 coordinate 10,299, forward strand.
TGCGTACATACTATAAGTGCCAATATTTGCACCAATATCCAGAAACACATCGCTTTTATTAAAGCTATTTATCCATTCAATAGTATCAGGCTCCGATGATAGCATCCCCTTAGAACGACCTAAAACCTTCACATTTGGCGTATAAAATTTTAAGTTGTATTTTTTTTGAGCATAATAAGGAGTAAACAACATATATAGAGAGACTCTCAAAAAAAAGTATTAAAATATCGTTTTACTTCTTTTAAAAAAAGAAAAATATTGTTCAAATATTTCTTAAATACACTAAGATTTTGTAATTTTCTTGCATTGATATCAATATCAATCGAACTTTTGTCAGGAATATTGTTTTCATAATCTTTATATGAAATACTTTTTTTATTTACTCTAATAGAACAATCATATTTATCAAGCTTTAAGTACCTATCTGAAAGAAGATCGTGAAACGAGACAAAGTCTTCTGTCACAATAGTGTTTCCATTTATATTTATACTCTTCATGTCTTCATACTAAAGTTAATACTAGGTCTTGTGGCTGAATGATTTAAAAAAACAGAATCCATTGAATAAGCAATAAAACGATAACCTTCTCCAATCCTAATCTGAAGATCTTTACTTGATGGTCTAACAATGTGCATACCACAAGGTATTTTTGCTAGAACTGATTTTTGTTTAATAATATCTATGACTGCAATAAAATTTTTATCTTCAAAGTTAGCCGTTATTCCCATAGAGGCTGATAAATCATAAGGCCCAATCATTATTGCATCAAGATCTTCAACTCTAAGTATATTATCCAACTCATCGACAGCATTTACATTTTCAATCATGGCAATTAGAAGTGGCTTTTGTGCCTCTAAAACATACTCATCAAAATATTTTCCAAATAAATTTGCCCTTGTAAAAGCCACTCCACGGTTGCCAGATGGTGGCCACCTTGTTATGTCTCTAATTTTTTGTAGCTGTTCTGCATTTTCCACCATTGGTACAATAATGCCACCTGCTCCTGAATCTAATGCCTGCTTACAATCTTTAACCTTGCCTTCTGCAACTCTCACTAATGGCAATGTACGTCCAAGCTCTAATGCACGGAATAAATCTGGAAGCTGATGCGTGGAGATGGAGCCATGTTCCATATCCACTGCTATCCAATCATATCCTGCTTTACCCATAATTTCAGCAATTGAAGCATGAGGAACCTGTATCCAACTACCAATACTGCAGCCGCCATTGGCAAGATTTTCTCTGATTGAATTTATTACCTTTAGCCTATTCATTATAGAAAATTCCCAATCATTCGACAATCTAACCGCTCTTGCAACTGTTTATTTAGACTTGTTTTTCTAAGTATAAAAGTAATTAGGTTCTGTTTAGAGGCTTTATAATCACTATTAGAGTCGCCAATCATTACTGCCTGCTGTGGATTAATATTATACATATCTAGTAAAATTGCAACTGCCTTAGCCTTTCCAATAGGAGATCCAATAACTTGTTTAAAATATACATCTATATTTAACTGTGAGAGAATATCTTCAATCTCTTGTTGTGGTGTCGCTGTTACAAGAAAAAACTGTTGTTGTTTATAATTATTTCTTAAATAATCATACACTCCTTCTACCCATGGAGAGTTAACCACCTTCTGTTTTACTAATAATGAAAACTTTTCTGCATACTCAGAAACCAACTCTACTGATTGATCTTGACCTGCCCAATTAAGATATATTGGCAATTTATCAAAACGAGACATACCTCCATATTTTTCATGATGCGCCTTTACTTTTCTTGCCACATCATCACCAAATGATAAAAATAATTTCTCAAATGCATCTGACTTGATTTCAACTGAATCCTTAATTACTCCATCAAAATCCCAGAATACGTTCCTTGTTTTTTCAATAAAATTAACACTCATAGATCTGTATTAATGGTTAATCTCATTAATTACTTGTAATAGCCCTTGCCCTAAATCAACATGCATAGGTGGAATATATTTCCTTCCCAGCTTCGGCTGATAAGCGTAAGGAGTTCTTACGTAATGCCCCGCATATTTATCATCAACAAACCTTACCGATTCCGCTGAAAGACCTAATATTTCAGACAGTATTTTCAACATATCAATCACTTTCATTGGCTCTTGCCCTGTTAATACTATACTCTCATTGACAAACTTATCACATAAAACCTCAACACTAGCACGTGCGGCATCCTCTACATGTATATATTCTCTCATTGCGTTAATATCTCCTTCATAGCCAACAACGCCATTTTCTAAAGCTGATTTTACAATTCTATACAAGCCATTAGTTTCATCTGCTCTAGGACCATAAAGTGAGCCATATCTCAGAACTGTATAATCCAGCCCATATACTCTTTTAAATTCTTCAATATAGGCCTCTGATGACTGTTTACTACAACGATAAAATCCACCTTCTCGACTATGTACATAGATAGTACTGGCATATATAAATCTCTTTACCTTGTGGATTCGACATGCCTCTAATACATTAAAATTTCCTAATATATTAAGGGTCAAGACAACTTAAGCATGTTTAAAAACCTGTTAAAGTACTGTCATGAC
>CAZOAA010000040.1:0-12625 GCA_964577715.1 uncultured Candidatus Thioglobus sp.
ATGTGTATGCGTGATCCTGCGCTTTATCGCATTCGTTTTGACAAGCACCATCAAACAGGTAACGATTGGCGTATTTATCCAATGTATGATTTTGCACATTGTATTTCTGATGCGATTGAAGGCATTACCCACTCCTTGTGCACGCTAGAATTTCAAAACAATCGTCATTTGTATGATTGGATTTTGGACAATTTAGATGATTTCAATAGACCTAATCGCCCACATCAGTATGAGTTTTCAAGATTAAATCTTGAATATACAGTAATGTCAAAGCGTAAGCTGCAGCAATTGGTAGAAGACGGGTTAGTAGAAGGCTGGAATGATCCACGCATGCCAACTATTTCTGGGTTACGCAGACGTGGATATACTTCAGCTAGTATTCGTGATTTTTCTGATCGTATTGGCATTTCTAAAGTTGATAGTATGACTGATATGAAAATATTAGAGGATGCTGCACGTGATGATTTAAATGTAGTGGCGCCTCGAACTATGGGCGTGATCGACCCAATACGTGTAATTATTGAAAACTATCCTGAAGACCAAATAGAAACCTTAAGTGCACCTGTTCACCCACAAAATGAAGTAATGGGAAAGCGTGAAATCTTCTTCTCACGTGAGTTATTCATTGATAGAGCAGACTTTCAAGAAGTAGCGCCAAACAAAAAGTTTAAAAGGCTAGCTATTGATAAAGAAGTACGTTTACGTAATGCTTATGTGATTAATGCTACAACTTTTGATACAGATTTTGATGGCAACATCACTACCGTGTATGCCACATATGACGCAGACACCTTAGGCAAGAATCCGTCTGATGGGCGCAAAGTCAAAGGCGTGATTCATTTTGTAGAAGCGACTAAAGCATTGCGTGCTGAATTTAGACTGTATGATCGTTTGTTTACTTTAGAAAATCCAGGGAAGAATGATCATTTTGAAGAGTTGATCAACCCAGAATCTCTAATAGTTACTTATGGCATGGTAGAGCCAACAATGGTGAGTGCCAAACCTGAGATGGCTTATCAATTTGAACGTGAAGGATATTTTTGTAGAGATAACCAATCTCCAAATGAAGTTATCTTTAATAAAACAGTAAGCTTACGCGACACCTGGAGTAACTAACTCAGCTCTTTTAACCATTCTGAAACGGTATCAATCTCGTTGTATTTGGTTAAGTCAATTTGCAATGGAGTGACAGATACATAGTTGTTTTTTATAGCGTGGAAATCAGTGCCTATACTATTATCAGCTTCCTTGCCGTTTTCACCAATCCAATATAGTGATGGATCGTCTTTATCAGGAACAGCTTCTTCGGACATATGGCGTTTACCTAAACGCGTGGTTTGGAAGCCCTGAATATCTTTCAAGGGAATATCTGGCACATTAACGTTTAGAATAGTGTCGTGCGAGAGTTGTGCATGGTGGATTTTACTAATGAGTTTTTTAGCAATAATTCCAGCGGTTTCAAAATTTTTACCTTTCCAACTTGCTAGTGAAATGGCTATTGATGGCAAGCCTAAAAAACGACCCTCTATTGCACCGGCAACTGTACCGGAGTAAATTACATCATCACCTAAATTAGGCCCGAAGTTAATACCAGTAACCACTAAATCAATATCTTCGTCTAAAAAACCGCACAGCGCTAAATGCACACAATCACTAGGAGTAGCATCAATGCTATAAATATTGTTACCAACTTGGATTGGCTTTAGAGGTTTATTTAATGTTAGTGAACTACTAGATGCAGACTTATTCTCATTCGGCGCTACAACAATTACTTCATGATCTTTTGATAAATGCTTAGCTAATACTTTGATGCCTTTGGCTTCAACGCCATCGTCATTACTTATAAGGATTTTCACTATGAAATATCAAGAGTAACTGCGTCTTTCTTAATGCCTACTTTAACTGTACCGCCACTAACTAATTGACCAAATAGCAACTCATCTGCAAGTGGTTTACGAATTTCTTTTTCAATTAGACGAGACATTGGCCTTGCGCCCATCTTAGCATCATAGCCATTTTTAGCAAACCATTTACGTGCCACATCTGAAACAATTAACGATACGTTCTTTTCTTCTAGCGTTGCCTCAAGTTCAAATAAGAACTTATTCACCACATAAACAATCGTTTCTTCACTAAGTGAATTAAAGTAAATAATTTCTGAAAGTCGATTTCTAAACTCCGGTGTAAAAGCTTTCTTAAGCTCACCTTCATAATCTAGCGAGTGGTCTTGTTCGCTAAAGCCAATTGAAGCACGTTGAACATTTTGTGCACCCACATTTGAAGTCATTACTAAAATCACGTTTCTAAAATCAACTTCACGGCCGTTGGCATCAGTTAGTTTACCATTGTCCATCACCTGCAGTAGAAGATTAAAAATATCTGGATGTGCCTTTTCCACTTCATCCAAAAGTAGTACAGCATATGGATTAGAATTAACAGCTTCAGTCAATAAACCACCTTCGTCATAACCCACATAACCAGGTGGTGAGCCGACTAACTTCGACATTGAATGGCGTTCCATATACTCACTCATATCAAATCGCAAGAGCTTAACACCCATAATACGAGCAAGTTGTTTGCAGATCTCGGTTTTACCCACGCCTGTTGGGCCGGCAAACAGGAACGAACCCATTGGCTTGTCTTCGTGTGCCAAACCAGAACGAGCTAGTTTGATTGCAGTTGATAAGCTTTCTACAGCGCTATCTTGACCAAATACACCCAACTTTAACTCTTCTTCTAAATTTCTAAGTAATGATTTATCGTCACTGGTCACTTGTCTAGATGGAATACGTGCAAGTTTAGCGATAATATTTTCAATATCAGCAACGTTGATATTAATTTTTCGCTTAGATTTTGAACGAATTTGTTGCAATGCACCCACCTCATCAATGACATCAATAGCTTTATCTGGAAGTCGACGATCAGCTATGTGGCGATGTGAAAGCTCGGCTGCCGACGTTAGTGCTGCGGCAGAATATTTAACTTTATGATGATCTTGATAATATTTTTTAAGCCCATGCAAGATCTTAACTGTGTCATCTACTGACGGCTCATCAATATCAATTTTTTGGAAACGACGAGTCAGTGCATGATCTTTTTCAAATACTTTCCTATACTCCTCAATAGTGGTTGATCCCATACATCTTAATGAACCATCAGCTAATGCTGGTTTAAGAAGATTGGATGCATCTAATGAACCCCCTGAAACACTGCCTGCACCGATAAGAGTGTGAATTTCATCAATAAATAAAATTGCATGTGGAATTTTCTCTAAATCAGTTAATACGGCTTTTAGGCGTTTTTCAAAATCTCCACGATATTTAGTGCCAGCAATCAGCACGCCGATATCCAGTGAATAGATACTGGCCTCTTTTAAAACATCTGGCACTTTATTATCAACAATCTTTTTTGCGATTCCTTCTGCAATTGCTGTTTTACCAACGCCAGCTTGCCCCACAAAAAGAGGATTGTTTTTACGACGTCTTGAAAGCACTTGAATAGTACGAGTTACCTCCTCTTCCCTTCCTAATAAAGGGTCAATTTTTCCTTGGCGAGCTTTATCGCACAAATTCGATGCATATGCATCCAATGCTGATTTTTTAGATTTTTTGTTATCGCCTTCTATTCTTGGATTTTGTTCGATTGATTCTGGCACTTGTGTTGAAATAGCCTCCATCACATCTAGGCGAGATATATTATTAAGTTTCAACAAATAAACTGCATGAGATTCTTTTTCAGAAAAAATACTAACCAAAACATTCATGGCATAGACGGTGGTCTTTTGTGCCGATTGTGCTTGGTAAACACTACGCTGCAAAACGCGTTGAAAGCCTACTGTAGGCACAATATCAATCTCAGAATCTTGAGAAATCAATGGCGTATGTGAATCAATATACTCTTCTAATTCAGCTCTAATCTCGTCTATATTAGTGCGTTTGTTTCGAAGAAAAGTAACTACTTCATCAATATTTAATAACGCTAATAATAAGTGCTCAACAGTAACAAACTCCAGGCGATTGTTTCTCGCCTGAGTCATGACGTAGTTAATTTCTTGTTGTAGGCCTGTTTCAATCATAAAAAATATCCTTATCTGTAATTCTACACTATATGTTAAGTGTTCAATTCACGAATAACACACATCAATGGCTGCTCTTCTTTTCTTGCAAAATCGATCACTTGAGAAACTTTTGTCTGTGCAATATCATGCGGATAAACTCCACAAACTCCTTCTCCTTCCAAATGCACTTTTAGCATGATTGCATGTGCCGCCTCTTCGCTTTTTGAAAAAAATCGCATTAATACTTCGACCACAAAGTCCATCGTAGTATAGTCATCATTTAGTAAAAGCACCTGAAAACGCTTAGGTTTTTTAAGTTTAGGCTTGGTATTTTGAACTAAGGTTTGAGCCATATTATCTAACTGAAACTCGATGAAGCATAAAAATGGCAAAAATTAAAATAATTATTGTTGGCATAGAAGCACTTAGTAAATGATTCAGGTCAAATCTTAATGAAACCATGCCACCAATCCTAGATGACAGCTCAAAAAATAAACTAATAACAACGCCAGTAAAAATCTTTCTTCCTAATGATGAATCTCTAAGTGATCCAAAGACAAAAGGAATGGAAAGAATAATCATAGCGACCAGTGTTATTGGTTTCATTATTCTTTGATAAAGCTCTACTTCATATGCATCAGCAGATAATCCATTGCCATTTAAAAATCGAATATGTGTAAATAATTTCCATGTTGAAAATTCTTTAGGTTCTTTTTTTAAAGAGTTGACCAGTTCTTGATCAAAGTCTACTTCAGTAGGATATTGCTTAAATTCCTGCTGATCTATCGCTGAAAACTTATTATCATTATTAACTTGATGAACGTTTGACTCTTGCAAGACCATGTTTTTACCATCAAAAATAGCACTATCGCTATAAACAACTGAATCAAGTGTTGCTGGTGTTTTTAAATTGATTAACGTTACTTTATTGAAAACTTTTCCATCTACATTTTTATCTACACGAATAAAATTCTTCCCATCTCTTAACCAAAACCCTTGTTGTGTTGAGCTGATTGTACTTTCACCCAGAGCTTGATTGCGATAGCTTTTAGCCAAATCAGAGAATAAAGGAGATATAAATTCTCCAAAAATAATCATAACAATGATAAAAATAAAGCTAACTTTAAGTGTTGTTTTGGTAATCTCTATTATTGAAATACCAGCACCTCGCATAATAATTAATTCGCTATTATTGGCCAAATAACCCAAACCAAGAATACAGCCAAGCAAAATAATAAGGGACGATAGCGCGTGCATCATAGATGGAACTAAAAGTCCAACATAAGCCAACGCATCAAGCAGTGTATAGCTAGCACGTCCTATATCGCCCACTTCTTCCAAAAATTTAAAAAACGCAAAAACCCCTACTAACACTAGCATTACCGATAAAGAATACTTAAGCAATGTTTTAGCAATGTAGCGGTCTAAAATTTTCATTAAAATATCAGGTTTATACAAAAGACAGTGTTATTATGACAAATATTCACAGCGACAAGATCTTAATTCTAGATTTTGGCTCTCAATATACACAATTGATCGCTCGTAGAGTTCGAGAAATTGGCGTGTACTGTGAATTATTTCCTTATGATGTAGATGTGGATTTTATTAAAAAATTCAATCCCAAAGGCATTATTCTGTCTGGTGGCCCTGATACGGTTACAACTGATGATTCTGCTAGAGCACCACAAATTGTCTTTGATCTTAATGTGCCAATACTAGGTATTTGCTACGGCATGCAAACCATGGCAATGCAACTTGGCGGCAAAGCTAGCTCGGCTGATAAACACGAATATGGTTTTGCACAAATTAAGTGCGAAGATGACGAATGCCATTTATTTACAGATTTGCGTGATGACACACATGACTCAGGCAATGCGCTATTAGATGTGTGGATGAGTCATGGTATCGAAGTTAACGAACTTCCTAAAGATTTCAAGCTAATTGCTTCAACTGATAATTGCGCTATTGCTGGATTTGCTAATAGCAAAAAACATTACTACGGATTGCAATTTCATCCAGAAGTTACTCACACTAAACAAGGCACACATATTTTGGACAGATTTGTTAGTGGTATTTGCAAATGTGAAAAAAACTGGACGACTGATAACATTATCGCTGATTTAATAGATGGCCTTAAAACTCAAATTGGTAATGGCAATGTATTACTCGGCTTATCAGGTGGTGTTGATTCATCAGTAGTTGCAGCTCTACTTCATCAAGCCATTGGAGATCAGCTAACTTGCGTATTTGTTGACAATGGCCTACTTCGACTTAACGAAGGTGACGAAGTCATGCAAACATTTGCAGATAACATGGGTGTGAAGGTCATTCGCGCTAATGCTCAGAAAAAGTTTTACGATGCACTAGCCAATGAAACCGACCCAGAAAAGAAAAGAAAAATTATTGGTGGTGCATTTATTGAAGTATTTGAAGAAGAAGCTAGAAACCTTGATGATATTAAATTCTTGGCGCAAGGTACGATCTACCCCGATGTTATCGAATCAGCCGGTGCTAAATCAGGCAAAGCCAAAGTGATTAAATCACACCATAATGTTGGCGGTTTACCAGATGATTTAAAATTTGAATTAGTTGAGCCTTTAAAAGAATTATTTAAAGACGAGGTTCGTACCATTGGTGTAAAGCTAGGAATCCCTGCACACATGCTATACCGCCACCCTTTCCCAGGGCCGGGATTAGGCGTAAGAATCCTTGGTCAAGTGAAAGAAGAATATGCCGATATTCTACGAGAAGCGGATGCGATTTTCATGCAAGAGCTCTACAACCATGATCTGTATGATAAAGTCAACCAAGCTTTCACGGTTTTCTTGCCTATTAAATCTGTTGGTGTAACAGGAGATGAAAGACGCTATGATTATGTTGTGGCATTACGTGCCGTTGAAACTATAGACTTTATGACGGCTCGTTGGGCACGACTGCCATACGATTTCTTAGATTTTGTATCAAACCGTATCATGAATGAAATCACTCGAGTGTCACGTGTGGTATACGATATTTCAGGTAAGCCACCCGCCACCATCGAATGGGAATAATGCGGTGTCTTTTTGTGTTTTTACGTTATTAAATATAACAAAACACTTAATCACATAGTTTTAGCTATGCTTAATCGTATTTTGTTATATTTGCCTAGAAAAACTTCAAAAATACTGGCACTACAGCTCTAGCATATGGATGAATATAAAAATAATATAAAGTGGATGAAGCTTGCATTGGAGCATGCAAGACTTGCTCAGGAAATGGGAGAAGTCCCAGTTGGCGCTGTTTTAGTGCAAGATGACAAACTCATTGCTCAGGCGCACAATCAGCCCATATCAGGCAATGATCCTACCGCACATGCGGAAATTCAACTACTTAGAGCTGCAGGTAAAAAACTAAACAATTATCGATTACCTAATACAACTTTGTATGTAACACTAGAACCCTGCACAATGTGCTTAGGCGCTATGATTCATGCAAGAGTCTCACGTGTAGTATTTGGTGCTTATGATGAAAAAACTGGCATGTGTGGATCATGCACAGACTTATCCATTAGTAAATGTTTTAATCATCAAATAGATATTCAAGGTGGTGTTTTAGAAGACGAATGCTCTAATATAATTTCTAAATTTTTTAAAGACCGAAGAAATAAAAATTAGTCGCCATAGTGGCTCCACATTCTTAATATTCTAATAGTCTTGTCATTTTGCCTAATTTGATAAACCAATCGGTGTTGCAAATTGATTCTTCTGGATAAGGCGCCATTTAAATCACCTATTAACTTTTCATAGGGTGGTGGATTCTGAAATGGATTGACTCGAATAATATTAATCAACTCTTGAGCCTTTAAGTGGAGATTAGATTTAGAAAGTTTCTTGGCATCTTTTTGTGCCAATCTTGAATAAAGTACTTGATACACTACCAATCAACAGTATCAGAAAATTCAGTGTCATTAGCATTCATTCCTGACTTGATAGAATTTGTCATACCAGGAATTGAATTTAAGTAAAGTGTTTCACTGATAGCATTCCAATCACTCTCTGAAATAATAACTGCATTATTCCGTTTACCAGTGATGGTGACTGGCTGATGAGAGCTAGCAACTTGATCAACAAGTTGATAAATATTTGCTCTTGCTTCTGAGGTTGTTAACACTTGTTTCATATTTGTTATTGTACCATATAACGTACGCTTTATAAATATTTTTCAACCCTATTAATAAATAAGAAAAAGTTCCAATATTGGCCATCAATATCACTAAAATTAACGACTTTTTCTCAGGAGCTAATTATGCGTTTTATCGTTATTCTATCAATTATTTTTATTTCCACCCAAACCTTATCAGAAAACACTTCAACAGGTACTAACGCGCTATTAAACAACACTACAGGCTCTAAAAATGTAGCTGTTGGTGATTCTGCCATGAAAAACAATACCAGTGGACTCAATAATACTGCAGTGGGTTATTTCGGATTACGCAATAATACTACCGGCAAGCAAAATACAGGGGTTGGTAGTTATTCACTTCGCTACAACACAACGGGTGATGACAATACTGCAGTGGGCTTTGAGTCACTCAAATACAATACAACGGGTGACAAAAATACCGCGGTGGGTAATTACGCCCTGCAAGACAACACTTCCGGCACAAGCAATACATCCATAGGTAACTATGCTTTATCTGATAACACGATTGGTGATAAAAATACTGCAGTGGGTAATTACTCTATGCGCTCCAACTCATCAGGCAACGATAACACTTCAGTAGGTAACTATGCCATGCGTGATAATACTTCTGGATCTGACAATACTGCTAATGGTAATTATGCCCTTAGAAATAACACTTCAGGATCCAACAATACAGCGCTTGGAAATCAAAGCATGAAAGCCAACACTACCGGTGGATCCAATACTGCAGTCGGTGATGATGCACAGCTCAGCAATACTACTGGATCGTATAATGTGTCTGTTGGTAATGCCGCACTAAATAGCGCTAATGGTGATACTAACACTGCAATTGGTTATCGTGCTGGGTATACCAATACAAGTGGATCTGGCAATGTAATGATTGGACATAAAGCTGGCTATAACGAAACTGGTTCGGACAAGCTTTATATTTCAAATAGTGACAGCTCAAGCCCTTTAATTCATGGTGACTTTGCTGCAAAAGAAGTAACCATTAATGGCAACTTAACCGTTAATACACTAAAAGACAGTACGGGAAATAGTATGATTCGCACCGTAGGGAATGTTGTGCATATTGGCACTGACTCTGTTACTTTAGAAGATGCATCTACTACTAGTAGCGGTAAAGATGAAATTGCATCAAGTGGCAATGATTTACAAATCGGTACCAGCACTTCGCACAGCACAACCGTTAAAGGAACGTTAAGTGTGCAAACACCAACAAGCAATAATCATGCCGCCACTAAAGCGTATGTCGATGACTTAACTACAACTAACACATCAAGTATTTCTAGTAATACAAGTTCAATTAATTCAAATACATCTAGTATTAGCGATAATACTAATAGCATTCAAACAAACCTTGGATTAATCAATATTAATATTGATAAAATAAAAGACATTGAAACTGGCTTAGCTCAATCTTTTGCTATGGCTGCACTATCTGAACCAGGAAATGGTGAATCAAATTTCTCTATTGCAACCGGTAATTACAATGGAACCAATGCTGTTGCTTATGGATTATCTCATCGAGATAGAGAAAATAATGTTATGTATCGATTGATTGGATCAAAATCAAATAACGTATCAAGCTCTGCATTCTCTATGGGCTGGAGTTTTTGATCAGAACGTCTTTAAGAATTTAGCGAATATTTTTATTGCTATCGAGGCGTAAGGATAATTTAAAACAGTGGTTTGCAAAATGCAAATGACCGGTTTAAATTATTCGACAACAAAGATGGCGATAAAAGATTGCTTACGTTACACAGTGTACATGCCGCCGTTAACGTGTAACGTTTGAGCGGTTACATACGCCCCAGCATCACTCGCTAAAAATAGTACCGAACCTGCAATCTCATCTACCGTACCTAATCGACCCATTGGAATTTGCAAGGCTAGCGCTTCTTTCTGTTCTTCCGGAAGTGCGTCAGTCATATCAGTTTTGATAAAACCGGGCGCTACACAATTAACGGTAATACCACGCGGGCCAACTTCACGAGCAAGCGACTTAGTAAAGCCCATAATGCCTGCTTTAGCAGCGGCGTAGTTAGTTTGGCCGGCGTTACCCATTGCGCCCACAACTGAGGCTATTGAGATAATGCGGCCTGCTTTTTTCTTCATCATTCCGCGTAGTACGGCTTTTGACATTTTGTAAACTGAAGCTAGATTGGTATTCATAATATCATCCCACTCATCTTCCTTCATACGCATTAGAAGATTGTCACGGGTGATGCCAGCGTTGTTAATCAAGATATCAACCGCGCCATAAGTGTCAGTGATATTTTTCATCACCTCAGCAATTTGATCATTGTCCGTCACATTAAGCGCTATGCCTGTACCTGACACGCCACTCTCTTTTAACGTAGTGCTAATTGCATCTGCACCGTTGCTACTAGTTGCTGTACCAATAACTGTTGCACCTGCATTGCCCAAAGTTAAGGCAATAGCTTGACCAATGCCACGAGATGCACCCGTTACTAAAACAATTTTTCCTGATAAATCTGACATACTATCTCCCTATTTAATTTCTTCTAAAGTCGCTGCAATGCTTGTTGAATCAAATACAGCGTTTGCGGTTAATGATTTTTCAATTCTTCTGGTGAGTCCGGCTAACACTTTACCTGGCCCTGATTCAATTATTTTTTCAACACCCATACCATGCATCGTTTTAACAGTGCCTGTCCATAATACTGGTTTGTGTAATTGCGCCACTAATTTAGCTTTCATATCGTCAATATCACTTGCTTTGGTGCTATCCACATTATGAAGCACATCAACACTACCCATATTGAAATTCACCGCTTCTACAGCATTAGCAAAAACCGTTGCCGCGTCATCCATGAGTGAGCAATGTGATGGCACACTAACTGGCAATACCACAGCGCGTTTAGCACCTGCATCTTTCATCGCTTCACAAGTTACGTCTACTGCTTCTTTATTACCAGCGATTACAACTTGGCCGTTTGAATTAAAGTTAACCGCTTGTACAATACCTTCACCTTCATAGTCAGCACACACTTTAACTACCACTTCATCATCCAAACCCAAAATCGCTGCCATTGCGCCCACGCCAGCAGGTACGGCTGATTGCATCAGCTCTGCGCGTGTTTGTACCAATTTAATACCATCAGAAAAATCAAGTGCACCTGAAACCACTAGAGCTGTGTACTCGCCTAAAGAATGGCCTGCCATACAAACGGGCGATAAATCGGCCTCGCTAGTAAGCGCACGATAAGTGGCAACACCTGCTGCCAACATCGCTGGCTGGGTATTTTGCGTTTGGTTAAGTGCTTCTTGATCTTCTTGGGTGAGCGCCCAAAGATCAAAACCAAGTGCATCTGAGGCTTGGGTAAATGTTTCTTTTACAATAGGAAAGTTATCAGCAAGATCTGAAAGCATGCCAAGTGATTGTGAACCTTGGCCCGGGAATACGATTGCATATTTCATAAGTATTTATTTAATTAATATAGGCTTTATTTTAGACGCTTAATCGAGCATTTCCAACAAAATTGGGTGCCAAATCGAAAGTGGGATTGCGTCCATTTTTTTGCCTAATCTTAGCTTATCTACACTTCTAATTTGATCTAATAAAATTCTAGCTGATTTGCCATTAAAGCTTGTTACAGGGCGACAACCTAATGGCTGCCCTTTACTGGTAATTGGCGCGATTAAAACTCTCGGTAAAGCTTTATTCATATCGTTGACTGAAACAATTAGACAAGGGCGTGTTTTTCTAATTTCACTACCCTTTGTGGGATCAAGCTTAACCCAATAGACCTCTCCTCTTTTTACCATTCCCAATCATCTTCTTCGTCTGACAGGATAACAAAACCGTCCCAAGCATCAATATCCTTTTCAACGTTGTAATTATCAAACCAGCCTTCACGCTTTTTAGACTTAATGGGGGATATAATAATTGCCTGATCTTTAACTAGCATCTCCACTTCTCCCGTAACACCTGTTTGTGCAAGTATAGAGGAAGGAACAATAAATCCTTTTGAGTTGCCTATTTGTCTAATTGATGTTCTCATATTTGTATGTGTTGGTAAATGTTATAACTTTATTATAACATATCTTCCTTAAGAACAATAAAAAAGCGCCCGTAAGGCGCTTTTTTAAATAATACTGGGTTGCGGTTTATGCAGTTTCGATTGAAACTGTTTGACGCATGAATTTACCTTTTTTAGCAAAAACCACTTTACCGTCTGCTGTAGCAAACAATGTATCGTCTTTACCTTTGCGTACATTTGTACCTGGGTGGAATTTAGTACCTCTTTGGCGAACCAAAATGTTGCCCGCTAATACCGCTTGACCACCGAAACGCTTAACGCCTAATCTTTTTGATACGGAATCTCTACCGTTATTAGTACTACCGCCTGCTTTTTTATG
>CAZOAA010000041.1:0-12349 GCA_964577715.1 uncultured Candidatus Thioglobus sp.
GCAGGGTCTTTTGTTTGGCAATCGCTCAATTTTCCCGGTAAACCGGCGATATCAAGCGCCCCCTTACGACGGGTCATCTCTCTGGCTTTTCGCGCTGCATCACGAGCACGTGAAGCCTCTAAAATCTTACTAACGATAATTTTTGCTTCATTTGGGTTTTCTAACAGGTACTCGCCCAGTTTTTCATTCAATGCTGATTCAACTGGAGCACGAACTTCCGAAGAAACTAGTTTGTCTTTTGTTTGTGATGAGAATTTTGGATCTGGAACTTTAACAGAAACAATAGCCGTTAATCCTTCTCGTGTATCTTCGCCAGTAATTGAGGCTTTTTCTTTTTTAGCCATACCAGAATTGTCAATATAATTATTTAACGTTCTGGTAAGTGCTCCTCTAAATCCTGCCAAATGTGCACCACCATCACGTTGAGGAATGTTATTAGTAAAACAATAAATACCTTCCTGATAAGAGTCACTCCACTGTAGTGCAACATCAATCTCGATACCGTCACGCTCAGCTGAAATTGAGATAATATCATTATGAATTGGATTTTTAGCTTTATTAAGATGCTCTACAAAAGCAGTAATTCCACCCTCATATTCAAATACATCTTTACGTCCAGAAGAGAGTTCTTCAATTTCAATGTGAACACCAGAATTTAAAAAAGATAATTCACGTACACGATTTGCTAATGTGTCATACTTAAACTCAGTAATAGTAAAGACATCGGCACTTGGTTTAAAATGAATAGTAGTACCTGTAGTATCGGTTTTACCTGTTACTTTCATTGGCTCAACAGGCACGCCCATTTTATAACTTTGCTCATGAATCTCACCAGCACGGTGAACTGTTAAATGCACAGTTTCAGATAAAGCATTAACCACTGATACACCCACACCATGTAGACCACCAGAAACTTTATAAGAATTATCGTCAAATTTACCACCCGCATGGAGTACTGTCATAATTACTTCTGCAGCACTAACACCTTCTTCAGGATGAATATCAACTGGAATACCTCGACCATCATCAGAAACTGAAACAGAATCATCCTCATGAATAGTGATTGTAATTTTGGAGCAGTGTTTTGCTAACGCCTCATCAATAGAGTTATCAACCACCTCAAACACCATGTGATGTAAACCGGTACCGTCATCAGTATCGCCAATGTACATTCCTGGTCGTTTTCTAACTGCGTCTAAACCCTTTAAAACTTTAATATTAGAGGCTTGATATTCTTGGGCTTGATCTTGCGACATAGGTAGATAAAAAAAATAAAATTATTATACCACGCAAACACTATTTAGCGTGATTTCATCAAGGGTTTTTTATTAAAAAATTTATTCTAATTCTGTTGTGTTTAAAGGAATATAAAGCACATACTTTATTATTTTTCTAGCTTAATTACACCATTATTAATTTTAAAAATACTACTGTCTGAGTGTTTAATTTTTATTGGATTATTATTAATATCACTCATAAAGGTTTGTATATTTAATAAATCAAGATATTGCAAAATAGTTTTGATTTTTTTATGGTCTAGTTCAGATGAAAGATCATCAATTAAAACAACTGGATTAATACCTTGATTAACCAACATTAAAACTTGAGTTAACCAAAAAATTATAGAAAGTGTTTTTTGTTGTCCTCTTGATAAAAAACACTCATTTTTACTATTTAAGAAAAAATTAATACTGGCTTTATGAGATCCGTAGTTTAAATAATTTGCTTTTATTAAAGATTGTTTGTTTTTACATAAATATTGATAAATGCTTTGTTTATCCAGATTATCAACTTCTTTTGGCCAACCTGAATAAAATTGATAATCAAAGGTATCAATTAAATCAAACAATGTTAATAATTGTTGTAATTCACCTGATGGTTTAGTATTTTTTAATTGTTCAATGTAATTTATTCTACTTTGGTTAATTTTTTTAGCAGTTTTTGCTAATTCTAAAAACCAATAATCTAATTCTGAAACATTATTTTTAAATAATAAAAGATTTATATTTTTTAGTGTTTTATTATAAGATTTAAAATGTTTTGAAAACTCTGGTTCCACGTGAAACACACCCCAGTCAAGATAAGATCTTTTGTTTTTTGGTGTGCCATTAACAATAAAACCTTTATCAGGTGTAATGATTTGAATTGGTAATAATTTCGTTAATTGACTGGTATTTTTAATTCGTTGTTGATCAATACTAATTAAGTTATTTTTTTTGGATTTTTCTAGCTTTACTCGCTTATTATTAATTAATGCATTAAGCTGAAAATCTTTAAAATTATGATGTATAACTTCGTTGATTGTTTTTGTTTTAAAAGATCGATTGTGTCCTAAATAATAAATTGCTTCAATAATATTGGTTTTTCCTTGAGCGTTCTCACCTATAAATAAATTTATATTTTTAGAGGGTTCTATATATTGATTTTTTAAATTACGAAATTGATTAATAGATAGCTTATTAATAATAGCCATATTATTAAATAAATTTAGATACGTATTGGCATTACAACATACTGATAAATTTCATTATCATTAGTACTTGTTATTAAACAAGCTTGATTTTCATTATTGGAAACAATAAGCTGTATTTCGTCTGTAGTTATTTTTTCTAAAATAGAAATTAAATAATGAATGTTAAAATTAATTTCTATTTCTTTATCAAAATTTTTTGTGTTTATTTGTGTTTTTGCCTGACCTCTTTCTGAATGAGTAAAAATATTTAATTGTTTATCTTTAAATAACAATCTAACACTTTTTTTACGTTCTTCAACAAAAATAGAAGCTTGTTGCAAAGAATCTAAAAATTCTTGCTTATTGACAATAATTGTATTATCAAACTCTTTTGGAATAACTTGCACATAATTTGGGAAATTACCATCAATTAATCGACTAATAATAGTTGTGTTATCACTGGCTAAGTAAAAATAATGTTCAGATAAATGAATATCTACTGTTTTGTGTTGATTTTTATTAAGTATCTTAGTTAATTCAAGAACTGCTTTTCTGGGTAATATAACGGTTTTTTTAGTGGATAAAGCATTGTTTTGTTTAATTTCACCAATAGAAAGACGATGCCCATCAGTAGCAACAACAATAATATTATCTTGATCAGCTTCAAGATATAAACCATTTAAATAAGCTCTAATATCTTGATTTCCCATTGAAAAACTTGTGTTTTCAATTAACTCTTTTAACATGGTGCGATCAACTTTTATAACATCACTCTCTTTAACTTTAGGTAAAGATGGAAAGTCTTGATGGTTAAAACTATTAAGTTCAAAAGAATTTTTATTGGTTTTGATATAAACCTTAGACTCTTCAATGATAAATTTAATAATGGTTTTTTCTGGTAATTTTCTAATAATGTCTATTAGATCTTTAGCGTAAATTGTAAAACTAATTGTTTCTTTAGAATTGATACTTTGAGTTGCTTTAAGTTCAATTTCCATGTCAGTGGCAATAAGTGTTAATTGATTATTTTTTATTTGAACTAAAACATGTGAAAGTATAGGAAGTGTTTGTTTTTTTTCAACAACACCAATGACTGTTTGTAAAGGTTCTAATAGTTCTTTAACGCTAAGTTGTGTGTTCATGAAAATTTCTTTAAATTAAAAATTATTGTTATTATTAGTTAGGTTGTTTTATGTGTGTAAGTATTTTTTTTCTATAAAAAACAGTTTGTTAAGTTGTTGATATCTTGTTAGTATTTTATGTAAAAAATGTAGTTATGTTTATAAAATTTATATCTTTATTAAGTTATAAAAGATATCCACAAGTTATTGGAAAAAGGTTTGTGGATAATGTTTATAAGTTGGCTAATTTTAATTTTATTAATTCGTAAGCATTCTTTATTTCCGCCTCTTCCGACATTCTTTTTTTGATTTTATCAACAGAGTGTAATACTGTGGAATGATCTCTATTTCCAAAGTGTTTTCCAATATTGGATAAAGATAAGTTGGTGAGTTCATGCGCAATGTAAACAGCCATTTGTCTAGCCAATACAATATTTTGTTTTCGGTTTTTAGAACTTAAGTCTGATACAGTAACACTATAGCGTTTGGCAGTTTCTTTTTGGATGTCATTAATATCAATATTTTTAATTGCTGGCTTAATTAAGTCTTTTAGTGCTATTTCAATTGTATCTTTAGAGATAAATGATTGGTCGATTTTTGAGAAATCTACATAAGCTTTTAGTTTTAGCAGTGCACCTTCTAAATCTCTTACATTAGAATTAATGTGTCCCGCAATAAATAAAGCAGTGTCTTCAGTTAAGCTTATGTTGATTTTTTTATTGTGAGCTTTTTTTAGTAGAATTGCTGCGCGCATTTCTAACTCGGGCGGTGAAAGCTCTAAGGTTAACCCTTGTGAAAACCTTGTTTTTAGTCTTTCCTCTATGTGTTTAATATTTTTAGGGGATTGGTCACAAGTGAAAATAATTTGTTTTTTAGTATTAAATAAAAAGTTAAAAATATGAAAAAATTCTTCCTGTGATTTTTCTTTTTTTGCAATCATGTGAATATCATCAACCAGCAGTAAATCAGCCGATTGATAATAGGTTTTAATGTTTTCAATGGTGTTATGACGCAAACTACTGGTAATGTTTTTAACAAAGTCCATGAGTGGCACATATAGTACTTTAATATTTGGGTCTTTTTCTTTTGCAAGGTGTCCTGCTGCTTGCATTAGGTGGGTTTTTCCAAGGCCTGATCCACCATAAATAATAAAAGGGTTATAAAGGGATGATTTGATGTTTTCAGCAATTTGCTGGGCGGCGCCATAGGCAATTTGATTGGCATTGCCTAATACTAAGTTATTAAACGTATATTCTGCCAATAAAGGAGTAACGTGTTGTTTTATATTTTGAGGTTTGTTTTTTTGAGGGGAGACACCAATATAAACCTCAAGATTTTTACTATGCTGTGCTATGGCGTTTTTAATTTCTGTTTTTAAATTGTCGTTAACGTAGTTAAGCACAGAAGTGTTGGGCGCTAACAAGGACAGGGTTATGTCATCTTCAAGCGCTTTTAGGGGTTTAATCCATACGCTAAATGTTTGTAAATCAACAGAGTTTCTAAGGGTTTTTAGACATTTTGCCCAAGTGTTTGACATAAGTTTTTAAGTGTTTGGTCTTAATGATAAAAATATAAATTAATGTTGGCCTTTGTCATTATATTCTCTGTATTAGGATTGGGGTTTTATTTAAAATTAATAATGATATACTAAAGCTTTAGTTTTTGCATGGGAGTTAATCAAATGGGGCTAGTTGAAAAATATTTTGAAAAACTATTGTGGGGCTCTCGATATTTGGTGTTTTCAGCCGTTATATCTTCAATGCTGTTATCAATGCTGTTGTTTGTGATTACAGCGATTGATGTGGGCAGCTTGTTGTCACATGCCAGTGATTACGTGAGTGTGTCAGGTGAAGAAAGAAGATCGTTAAAAATTGAAATGGTGGCCCATACAGTTGGTGCGATTGATGGGTTTTTATTGGCCACAATTTTGTTGATTTTTTCCTTGGGCTTATATGAGCTTTTTATTAGCGAGATTGAAGAGGCAAAAGAATCAGACCAGGGTAGCAGGGTGTTGGTGATCACCTCTTTAGATGATCTTAAGTCAAAGTTAGCCAAAGTTATTTTAATGATCTTGGTGGTAACGTTTTTTGAGGTATCACTATCGATGAGCTTTTCGGGCGCACTTGATTTGGTGTATTTTTCACTGGGTATTTTAATGGTGTCACTGGCGCTTTATTTTGGCTCAAAATCAAAGCACTGATTGATTTTTATAGCTAAATAGCGTAACATTGCCCAATTTTTACAACGGATAATTATTATGCGTCAGACAATCGTTGCAGGCAATTGGAAAATGAACGCCTCAAAAGAAACAGTTAACACACTTATTATGGATATTCTTGCGGGCATGGCCGATGTGGATTCACAAGTCATTGTATGTGCCCCCTACCCTTATTTGTCACAAGTAGAGGCCTTAATTACCCACTCTCAGCTTCATTTAGGTGCGCAAGATTTAAATGTGAATGCCTCGGGCGCTTTTACGGGAGAAGTAAGTGCCGATATGATTAAAGATTTTGGCGCTGAACATGTTATTGTTGGTCATTCTGAGCGCAGAAGTTTATATGGTGAAACTGACGATATTGTAGCTGAAAAAGTACAAGTTGCATTGGACAACAATTTAACGCCATTATTTTGTATTGGCGAGCTTTTGGAAGAAAGAGAGTCTGGCAATACAGAGGCCGTAGTTTCAAGACAAATCCAAGCAGTGATTGATCGTGTTGGTATTGGTGTCTTTAAAAATATTATTATAGCTTATGAGCCGGTTTGGGCAATTGGTACAGGTGTTACAGCAACACCGCAGCAAGCACAAGATACGCATGCGTTTATTCGTTCGATGCTTGCAGAACATGATAGTGATATTGCTCAATCTACACCAATTCTGTATGGTGGGAGTATGAATCCAAGCAATGCAGAGGAGTTAATTGGTTGTGAAGATATTGATGGTGGCTTAATTGGTGGCGCATCATTAAAAGGTGAAGATTTTTTAAGAATTTGTAAGGCAGGTTAATAATGTCGTTCCAAGTAATTTTAATTATCCATGTTTTATTGGCATTGGGTTTGGTTGCCCTAATTTTGATGCAACATGGAAAAGGTGCTGATGCAGGCGCTGCTTTTGGTGCGGGTTCGGCGGGCTCGGTGTTCGGTGCACGTGGAGCTAACTCTTTTTTGTATAAACTAACGGCTGGTGTGGCCACGGGCTTTTTTCTAACCTCCTTAACGTTGGCCTATTTAGCCACGAATGAAACAAACGTTGTTGATGGCGGCCTTCAAAGCATTATGGAGCAAGTGCCCGCAGCACCTTCTGTGCCTTCTGATGTTCCTGCAATTGATACACCACTTAGCGATATACCAAACTAAGCTTTATTGCCGATGTGGCGGAATTGGTAGACGCGCTACCTTGAGGGGGTAGTGAGCTACGCTCGTGCCAGTTCGACTCTGGCCATCGGCACCATATTTTTATTCTTTTTATTCTTTAATTGGCGTAGTATTACACCTTTTATAAGCAATAAATCATTATGAATTGGCGTCACCGTACTGAAAGAAAATTTGAGAGTTTTTCAGACCTTGTATTTGAAAATAGTAAAAAAACTATTGCTGCAATTTTGCTATTGGTTTTTGCATTAGGCTCTCAGCTACCAACACTGACCATGGACACCTCAACAGAAGGGTTCTTGCATGAAACAGACCCTATGCGTATTGCGTATGATGAGTTTAGGGATCAATTCGGTCGCGATGAAAAGCTACTGATTGCTATCAAAACAAGCAATGTTTTTGACTTAAATTTCTTAAATAAACTAGAAGGCCTGCATAAGAAGCTTGAAAATGAGCTGCCCTATATTAGCGATGTTAATTCGTTAATTAATGCCAGAAATACGTACGGTAATAAAGACAGTTTAATTGTTGAAGATTTGTTTGAAGAGTTGCCAAAAAATCAAACAGACATTAATCCGCAAAAGCAACGCGCACTCAATAACCCACTATTTGAAAACTTGCTTTATAGTAAGGATCAAACTTTCACTACAATTGTGATTGATACGCAAACTTATTCATCATTTGACGACCAGGGCAATTTGGTTGTTGAGAGTGAAGAAGATGAGTTTGCCGATGAGTCTGATGCAGTGTCTCAAGTAAAACAGTTATATTTATCTGATGAAGAAAATACGGTTATTGTTAAAAAAACCCAAGACATTATTAAGGATTTTGAGGCAGATGATTTCCAGATATACCTTACGGGCTCTGCTGTTATTGCCGGCACCCTAAAACAAAGCATGATGGCAGATACCAAGAGTTTTGTGCAAAAGATGGTGGTCGCTATTATTATTGTTTTAGCGCTATTATTTAAAAGAGCTTCAGGCGTATTTTTGCCTTTAATTGCAGTAACTTTTACCATCTTAGTGACACTTTCATTGATGGCCATGACTGGGACGCCATTTACCGTTGTGACTCAAATTATGCCGTCATTTTTGCTGGCTGTCATTACCGGTGGCGCTATTCATTTATTGGCTATTTTTTATAAGGATTTGGCCAAGTCTCAAAATGTGAAAACCTCTTTAAATTACGCCATGGGCCATTCTGGCTTGGCTATTGTAATGACTTCTTTGACGACAGCAGCAGGATTGTGGTCGTTTTCATTTTCTGAGCTATCTCCGGTTTCAGATTTAGGTGTATTTGCCAGTAGCGGCGTATTAATCGGGCTATTGTTTACTTTGGTGTTATTGCCGGCTTTGATTAGTGCCATGAACCTTAAGGCAAAAACAAGTGTAGAAGATGCCAAAGAGCATACCACAATGGATGCTATGCTGTTAGGCATTAGTCGTATTTCAACGGGCTATCCAAAAGCGATTGTTGCTATCAGTTCAGTGATGATTATCGTGGCAATCTTCTTTGCATCACAACTTAGATTCGAGCACTATCCTTTGCAATGGTTTCCAGAAGATCATGCTTCACGTATAGCTACCGAAGTGGTGGATAGCAATCTTAAGGGCTCGGTAACCTTAGAGGTTATAGTTGACACGCATAAGGAAAACGGCCTGTACGATCCGGAGATGCTAAATAAAATTGAAAGCGCAACTGAGTATTTGAATAGCATTCAGACGGACACCTATTTTGTAGGAAAAACACTAAGTTTGGTAGATGTAATAAAGGAAACCAATCGAGCGCTAAATGAAAATCAAGCAGAGTTTTATAATGTTCCTCAGAATAAAGACCTGATTGCTCAAGAGCTGTTTCTGTTTGAAAATAGTGGTAGTGACGACTTAGAGGACTTTGTAGATTCTAGTTTTTCCAAGGCACGCATCACTGTTAAGGTACCTTACATTGATGCATTGGAATATAACCAGTTTATTACTCAGGTTCAGGCCAGACTAGATCAGGAGTTCTCTGGTATGGCTACTGTATCGTTGACAGGTATAACCACCTTGCTCGCTGTCATTATGGAAAAATCCATTAACTCAAGTGCACTAAGTTATGTGATCGCTTTTGGGCTAATCTCTATTATGATGGTTGTCTTAATTGGCAATGTCAAAATTGGGTTAATTAGTATGATTCCAAACATGCTGCCAATTTTATTCTTATCAACTATTATGGTAATATTTGATATGCCTCTGGATATGTTCACCATGCTTATTGGTGCGATTGCACTTGGCTTAGCGGTGGATGACACGGTGCACTTTATGCATAACTTTAGACGCTACGAGCTTGAATATAACGACGTTGATAAAGCGGTAAGACTCACACTGATGGGAACCGGTAGGGCTATTGTGGTTACTTCGATTGTATTGTCGGTAGGGTTTTTAGTGCTATTGTTTGCCTCAATGAGCTCCATGTTTAACTTTGGCGTACTCACTGCCAGTGCTATTTTTATTGCCCTTATGGCTGATTTTTTCTTAGTACCTGCCATCATGAAACTCATGATTCACAATAAAGGAGATATGTAATGAAAAAATTATTAAGTGCACTGGGTGTTTCGCTGATTACGTCTAGTGTTTTTGCTGGCAATCAAGCTAGAGAAATTATGGAGAGTGTTGATGCTAGAGATGATGGTGCTAGTATGATTTCAACCATGCAAATGACTTTGATTGATAAAAAAGGCAAAAAACGCAATCGACAAATGCGCACCTTTGCTAAAGATATTGATGCCAACACTGAACACAAAACCATTTTCTTTTTGTCGCCTAGCGATGTTAAAAATACTGCATTTTTAACTTACGATTATAGTGCTGATGATAAAGACGATGATCAGTGGATGTACCTGCCAGCGCTGAAAAAAACCAAGCGTATTCCAGCAAGTGATAAAGATGCAGCCTTTATGGGTAGTGATTTTTCTTATGCAGACATGACCGATAAGGAGCTAAATGATTACACATTTAAGCTGGTGAAAGAAACAACTATTAAGCGTAAAGAAGGCAAGGTGCCTGTTTGGAAAATTGAATCAACCCCTGTTAGTCAAGCAGTAATTGACGAAACAGGCTACACCAAAAGCACACTGTATATTCGTAAAGACAATCTTGTGCTCACTCGTGCTAAGTTTTATTTGAAAAAAGGCTCAAGAGTTAAGTATATGGATGTGCGAAAATTGGAAGAAATTGACGGTATTTGGGTGGCTATGCAAACTACTATGACCACTAAGCAAGGTAAAAAAACATTGCATAAAACCATACTAACGAATTCTGACGTAGAGATTAATAAAGAAATTAGTGATGATATGTTTACCGTTCGTACTATTGAAAAAGGCCTGTAAGTAATGGTTCGGGCTTTTATTGCCACTGCGTTAATTTTGTCTTTGAGTGCTTATGCAGAAGACGGGTTTGACGATGAGGGTTTCGATGATGAAATTGTTGAAGTGGTTATCGATAATGCCTCTGCTACCAAAGCTACGTTGTACGGCTCGATTGATTTTGAGTCACACTACAATATTAACAATAACAAAGATCTGTCATCACTCAAGGCTTTGGCCGATATTATTGGTGAATATAAACTTGACAATGGCAATAAAATAAAAGGCAACCTTAAGGGGTATTACGATTTTATTTATGATTCTGGTTTAAGTAATTACAGCAACACACCAGATGGCTACAAAAATGAAATTAACCTTAATGAGCTAACCATTGAAGGTGATATTAATTCAGATCTTGATTTTAAAGTTGGTCGTCAAATTGTGGTTTGGGGGAAGTCTGATTCCATACGTATTACTGACATATTAAATCCTATTGATAATCGTGTACCAGGCGTTGTGGATATTAAAAATTTGCGCTTAGGTAGGGCCATGAGTAAGCTAGATTACTATTTTGATGAGCTTAATCTTTCACTGATTGCTCTACATGAAAATCGTTTTACCAAGACAGCAGCCTATGGGTCTGATTTTAAAACAACGGTTGATAAGGCCACTAACAAGCCAAGCGACAGCCTTAACAATACGGGCATAGCACTCAGCCTTACGGGTGCATTTGAAGGCTATGATTTAGGACTATACTTTGCCGATACGTATATTGATAAATCATATTTAGATGTGGCGAGCGATACCTTGTATTTTGACAATAAATCCAAGATGCTTGGTATTGCCTATAACCAGGTTTTTGGTAGTTATTTATTTAAATCAGAAATAGCATATTTTGATCAAATTAAATATACCAATGTATCAGATGCTAAAGCAAGAACTGATGCTTTGTTGGGGCTTGAATATAGCGGTATTAGCGATGGATCCTTATCTTATGAATTGGCATATAGGGTGATCAATGATTATGATGATAATATATATGCAAAGAATAATGCATGGAAAGATAAAAGAGAATATCAACAGGTATTGCGCTTTACTCAGTCTTACTTAAATCAAACAGTGGATTTGCTGGCAACATTGAGTGTTTTTGGTAAAGATGCACAAGATGGTGGTTCAGCTAGAGTTTCTGTTGATTATGAGTTAGATGAGCAGAGCGCAATTAGCGGCGGAATAATTGACTATTTAGGTGGGGATAACCCAGCAATTGACGCAAATAAAGACAATGACCGCATTTTTATGAAAATTAGCCGATTTTTTTAACATTTAATATACACGCAGTTAATTATATGGTGATATAATAATATTGTTATTATTTATATTGCATAGGTTTTAATGAAAAAAATTAACTTTTTGCCAATTGTTGTACTAACTATCTCCACCAGTGTTCCCGCGTTTTGGGGCGGTAATAATAGCTGGTCTCCGTTCAATGTTAATTCATGGTCGCCTTTTGGCGGTGCTACTGGGCTTAATAATCCGGCACCTTGGTCTAACAGTTCGAATTGGAATCCTCTTGGCTCAGGGGATGTTTGGAATCCTAGTAATGATGCTGCTATGATGAGTCGTTATAGTGCCCGTCCAAAATCATTAATGAAATATAGGAAAGGCTCTAATTTTGTACCTAACAATGTTGCACCTAGAGCTAAAAATGTTGTTAAGCCAAGCAATTGGCTAACAGAAACAGATTTTGCTGCAACATTAGAAGAGGTTCAAAAAAATGAAACCAAGACATTTATTGTTGATGATTTTGCAGCTTTTGGATTGTTAGATGGGTATGAGCGTGCTAAGTCTGAAACTTTGGGTTTAGGCAAGATTATTCGAGATCATGTTGGCCAGCACAAGAGTAGTTTCTTTGGCACAACAGATACCATTTATGGCAAGCAAGGCTATGCACTTTCGCCTGCAGCTTCTTCAACGGTTAAAATAGAGAATTAACAAAATCAATATATATCAAAACCAGCCCTCGGGCTGGTTTTTTATCGCCCATTGTAAAAAGCACCCTTATTT
>CAZOAA010000042.1:0-12258 GCA_964577715.1 uncultured Candidatus Thioglobus sp.
CAGGCATTGATTGGGATCAGGTGGTGTTTAAGGGTTTAACCATTAAAGGTATTTACGGTCGTGAAATTTTTGAGACTTGGTACAAAGGCTCAATGATGGTACAAAGTGGTTTGCCACTCGAAGATATCATTACACACCGTTTCCATTACACTGATTTTCAAAAAGGCTTTGATGCGATGCTCTCAGGTGAATCGGGCAAAGTTATATTAAATTGGGAAGACTAATCAAGGATTTATTATGAGTTTTAAAAGCGCAAAAGAAAGCATTGCTAAAGATTTAAAAGATATTGAAGCTGCGGGTCTATGGAAAACTGAGCGCGTAATTGCCTCAGAGCAGAAAAATGACATTACACTTGAAGACGGCTCAGAAGTTATCAATATGTGTGCTAATAACTATTTAGGCCTGGCAAACAACCCAGATGTAATTCAAGCAGCTAAAGACAGTTTTCATCAGTGGGGCTTCGGCCTGTCGTCGGTACGCTTTATTTGTGGCACACAAACAGTTCATAAAACCTTAGAGAAAAAAGTTAGTGAGTTTTTAGGCATGGAGGATACTATTTTGTATGCCGCTTGTTTTGATGCGAATACTGGTCTGTTTGAAACTATTTTAACCAATGAAGATGCAATCATATCTGATGAACTAAACCATGCCTCTATTATCGATGGTGTGCGCTTGTGCAAGGCGGCAAGATTTCGTTATAAAAATAACGACATGAATGACTTACGTGCAAAGTTAGAAGAGGCAAAAGCTGGTGGTGCAAGACGAATTTTAATAACCACTGATGGCGTATTCTCCATGGATGGCACCGTTGCACAACTCGATAAGATTTGTGATTTGGCTGATGAGTTTGATGCGATGGTTCATCATGATGACTGTCATGCAGTTGGTTTTATGGGTAAAAACGGCCGTGGTGTGCATGAGTATTGCAATGTGATGGATCGAGTAGATATTATTACTGGCACATTTGGCAAAGCGCTTGGTGGTGCCTCAGGTGGTTATACTTCGGCTCGCAGGGAAATTGTTGATATGCTACGTCAAAGATCGCGCCCTTATTTATTCTCAAACACACTCGCACCTTCTATTTGTGCAGCATCGCTTAAAGTGCTAGACATGCTTTCCAACTCTACAGAATTAAGAGATCGTCTAGAGTCTAATACGCATTACTTTAGAAAAGGCATGCAAGCGGTTGGGTTTGATGTTGATGATGGCGATCATCCGATTGTGCCGGTGATGTTGGGTGATGCTAAGCTTGCGCAACAGATGAGTAAAAAGCTCTTAGAAAAAGGCATTTATGCGATTGGATTTTTCTTCCCCGTAGTACCAAAAGGCAAGGCCAGAATCCGTACTCAAATCTCTGCAGCTCATACTAAGGATGATTTAGATAAAGCAATTGATGCTTTTGCACAGACTTATAAAGAATTGTCAGCTTAATTGAATTAAATACACTTCGTTTTAAAAATTTCTAAATTTTTTAACAATGGACTGTTATTAGCGTTAATTTTAGCCTTAAAAACACGTTTTTTTACCTTTAAAAACAATAATTTATGTCACTTTTTGGTATTTTTGCTATTGAATTACATAATTTCTGAAATTTTATAAAACTTCACGTACAAACAAGATGTGTATTAAGGAAAAAATAGTGTGACAATACGTCAAATGGACAATATTTTCAACTTCACTAACTCTTATCAAAGATTAGGCGCAGATTTTTTTGACTTTAGCGAGCCAGAAAGGGTTGGCAATCCGCAATTATTAATTAAAAATGAAGTATTGATAAATTTTTTAAATTTAAGTCATGTTGAGGGCTTAGAGCGATACTTGTCAGGTAATAAATTAACTCAACAAA
This sequence comes from uncultured Candidatus Thioglobus sp., assembly GCA_964577715.1. GTDB lineage: Bacteria > Pseudomonadota > Gammaproteobacteria > PS1 > Pseudothioglobaceae > SUP05. The sequence continues at coordinate 1,847 of CAZOAA010000042.1, forward strand.
CCATATCAACCGTATATGCAGGACACCAGTTTGGAGGTTTTAATCCACAGCTTGGTGATGGCCGTGCATCATTACTAGGAGAAGTCAAAGTTAATGACAAAACTTACGACATCCAACTAAAAGGTAGTGGAAAAACCAAATATTCACGTGGTGGAGATGGAAAGTTGGCATTAGGTCCGGCAATACGTGAATATCTAGTTAGTGAAGCCATGCACTATCTTAGTGTTAAAACCACAAGGTGTTTGAGTGTTGTTTTAACAGATGATCAAGTATTGCGAGAAAAACCATTAAGAGCGGCAGTTCTAACCAGGGTGTTAGAGAGCAATGTTCGTATTGGAACATTTGAATACTTTAAGGCAAGAGGAGAAGATGAAAATATTGAAAAACTTGCAAATTATTGTATTAATAGAAACTACCCGAAATTGAAAAATGATTCAGATAAATATCTAAATTTTTTCCAAAGCATTGCGAAAAATCAAGCAAAAACTATTGCAAAGTATATGGGGTTAGGGTTTATTCACGGCGTGCTTAATACTGACAATACTACAATTAGTGGTGAAGTTATTGATTATGGTCCTTGTGCATTTTTAGATGAATTTAATGGTAGTAAAGTATTTAGCTCAATCGATAGAGAAGGGCGCTATGCTTATAATAACCAAGCAAACATTGTTGCCTGGAATCTGTCTTCTTTGGGTTATTGCCTGTCTGACTTAATCCCAGATCACAAAGAAAACATTAAAAAAGTATTGCAAGACTTTGCTGATGATTTTGCTAAAGAATACAACAGAATGATGGCAAATAAGTTGGGTTTTGAGCTTACCCCTGATGATGTAACCCTAATAGATGATTTATTTAAATTGTTAGATAAATATCAAATAGATTGGACTAATTTCTTTCTTGATTTGAGAAACAATAAATATCCAGATTTTAGTGATTTTAAAATTTGGTTTGACCAGTGGCAATTGCGCGTACAAAATACCGACTATCAAAGTATTATGGACAAGACTAATCCAGTTTTCATCCCTAGAAATCATCACATTGAAGATATAATAAATAGAGCATATGCGGGTGATTTTGATAAATTTTATGAGTTTTTAGAGGTATTGAAAAATCCATTTGACAAAACAGAGGCTAATCAAAAATATATTAACCCTCCAACAAACAATGAAAAGGTTGTTCAAACATTCTGTGGTACATAGTTTTTTTAAATTTAATATAGGGGTGTTTAATTAGTATAAAAAACACTTATTATCACTCTTGATATAAACTAATAAATATCAATAAAATTAAATAAGTTTTATAATTTTTATTAATTTGTTATGTTTATTAGCGCATTAGAGTTGTTTAAAATCGGTATTGGACCGTCCAGTTCACATACGCTTGGACCAATGGTTGCGGCTAATGATTTTATCAATCTTATAAAATCTAAAAACCTACTTAATTCAAAATGTGGCAGATTATCTATCAGCTGCACGCTTAAAGGGTCGTTAGCTTTCACAGGTAAGGGTCATGCTACTGATCGAGCAGTTTGTTTGGGTTTGCATGGACATTCTCCGAATGATTTAGCTAAAAAAGATATAACAACTCTGATTGATCAAATATGGAGTACAAATCATATTACTGTAGATGACAATGCTGTGATTTATTTCACTGCTGATAATGATATTATTTTTGATAAAGGAAAGCCTTTAAAAGAGCATCCTAATGGCATGATTTTTGATTTATTGGACGATAAAGGGAATAGTTTACTTTCTGAGGTTTATTTCTCTATTGGTGGTGGTTTTATTAATACTTTGGCAGAAATCAATCAGCTTCAGGCGCCGCTTAAGATGAAATCTTCAGATTTATGTAAATATCCATTTTCCTCTGCTGAAGACATGTTGTACATGGCAAACAAACACAACATTTCAATAGCGCATATGAAACAAGTTAACGAGCTTGAGTATTTAGATGATCATGTCTTGTATGAAGGCTTGGACAATATATGGCAATCTATGAAAACCTGTATCGAAAAAGGGCTTGATTCTGATGGTGAGTTGCCAGGAGGTCTTGGTATTAAAAGACGTGCTAAAGATTTATTTCAAAAGTTAAATGCTGCCGGCAGTTTAAATATTAATGATTGGTTGTGCGCCTATGCCATGGCTGTTAATGAAGAGAATGCAGCTGGGAATATGGTGGTAACAGCTCCAACAAATGGTGCTGCAGGGGTTATACCTGCAGTTATTTATTATTTTATTACTCATGAAAATGGCACAAAAGAACAAGTACGAGAATTTCTCTTAGTAGCAAGTGCAATTGGCGGTTTGATTAAACATAAGAGCTCCATATCAGGAGCTGAAGTTGGCTGTCAAGGCGAGGTAGGATCGGCTGCGGCCATGGCTGCTGCAGGACTGTGTTCAGTGCTTGGTGGTACGCCAAAACAAGTTGAAAATGCAGCAGAGATTGCGCTCGAACACCATTTGGGAATGACTTGTGATCCAGTTAATGGCTTGGTTCAAGTGCCATGTATTGAAAGGAATGGCTTTGGTGCAATTAAGGCCTATACCGCAGCTTCTCTTGCTCTTCATGGTGATGGTAGTCACTTTATGCCCTTGGATAATTGCATTGAAGCAATGAAACAAACCGGCTTAGAGATGTCGCACAAATATAAAGAAACCTCTCTAGGAGGTCTCGCTGTTAGTATTACTGAGTGTTAGTTTTTGATGGTACTCATCCACTCACTCATTAATGAGTTTGAAACAGCTACTGCTGCAAATTTTGAATCCATGGTTGGTGTAAATACACATTTATCATCTATGGTTTGTGATACGCCATTAGCTTCTTCAAGGATAAGCCAACAAGCCGCATAGTCCCAAAGATTATGCTTGCCATGAAGATATGCTTGAATACGTCCTGTTGCTACCCAGCACCAATCAAGTGCAATAGAGCCTAAACTGCGTTGTGATGCGTAGGGTGGATTACTAGCAATTTTAGCCGCCATATCAGCTGGTAAGCGTTTGAAGTCTACCCCAACAATGGCTTTTTTAAGCTCTGTGCCATAGTCGGGTGAGTTAAGCTTCCTGCCATTTAAAAACGAGCCTTTGTTTTTTTGCGCATAAAAGCATTCGTTACGCTCAGGATCATACACAATGCCTAGTTGTACAACCCCATCTTTGATTAAAGCTAGCGATACGCAATAGTAGGGTAGTCCATGTGAGAAATTACTAGTTCCATCAATGGGATCTAACACCCAGACACCATTTTTATTGCTTAAAGCTTTTAGTTGTTCTTTTTCATCCATCTCTTCGCCTAAGAAAGAGATTTCTGGATGCAGGCTGTTTAGTTGTATTTGTATGCTTGTTTGTGAAGCGGTATCTGCTTCAGTAATGATGCTTCCGTCAATTTTGTATTCCTTAGTTACATTTTCAAATCTTGGAAGAAGTTCTTCTTTGGCTACGTTTTTTATAATCGTTATAAGCTGGTTGATATCTATATTCATAAGTTAACATTTTGCAAGTATTTCGCTTTTGAGTTTATTATAAGAATCAATCCCTTTTAATTTCTTTACAATTTCTAAGGAGAAGCAAATGGCTGTACCAACCCCTTGTGAAGTCATGATTTTTCCATCAATGACCGTGTCTTGATTTTTGTCATAACCTTTTTGTTGAATCTTATTTTCAATTGACGGATAGCAAGTGTAATTATTACTTAATACGCCAGCAGCATTAAGTGCGTAGGGTGCGGCACAAATAGCGCCGATATGCTTATCATTTTGTTTCATTTGTTTGAGAATGGATTGCACAGTTTTATTGTTAGCTAATGATTCAGTACCACCCCAGCCTCCAGGAAGTACTATCATATCTAATTGATTAGTATCCACTTCATCTATTAAACAATCGGTTACCACAGGAATGTTATGAGCACCCATGGCAGTTTTGTCATCTACGCCAGCAACTATAACGTCGATACCGCCACGTCTACAAATGTCAATAATTGAAATGGCTTCAATTTCTTCAAAACCATTGGCGAGTGGTACGCATAACTGCTTCATAATAACCTTAAAAATAATATAAAATTAAATCTATTTTATCCCCTAAAATTACTTAGATTATTAATCTTTAACAAGGAAGGAACTATGTTTGACAAAACCCAAACTTTAGCCAAAGTAGATAGTGATATTGCCAATGCAATTACTGCAGAAGAGGCCCGTCAAGAAGCGCATATTGAGCTGATTGCCAGTGAAAACTATACCTCACCTGCAGTGATGGAAGCGCAAGGCTCACAGCTTACTAATAAGTACGCTGAAGGCTATCCTAAAAAACGTTATTACGGTGGTTGTGAGCATGTTGACGTGGTGGAGCAGCTAGCTATTGATCGTGCTAAAGCATTATTCGGTGCAGACTATGCCAATGTTCAGCCGCATTCTGGCTCTCAGGCAAATGCTGCGGTTTTCCAAGCTCTGGTTGCGCCAGGCGATACGATTTTAGGTATGAGCTTAGCCCATGGTGGTCACTTAACACATGGTGCTGCCCCTTCATTTTCAGGTAGAAACTTTAATGCCATTCAGTACGGGTTAGATGAGTCAACCGGTGAGATTGATTACGCTCAAGTTGAAGCATTGGCAAAAGAGCATAAGCCTAAAATGATTATTGCTGGTTTTTCGGCTTATTCACGTGTGGTTGATTGGCAGCGTTTTAGAGATATTGCTGATAGTATTGGCGCATATTTATTTGTTGATATGGCGCATGTTGCAGGCTTGATTGCTACGGGTGAATATCCATCTCCAGTACCAATTGCTGATGTGGTTACAACAACAACACACAAAACACTGCGTGGCCCTCGTGGTGGCTTGATTTTGGCTAAGGCTAATGAGGAAATTGAAAAGAAATTAAATTCTGCAATTTTCCCAGGCATTCAGGGCGGTCCATTAATGCATATTATTGCCGCTAAAGCAGTAAGCTTTAAAGAAGCGATGAGTGATGAATATAAAGCTTACCAAAAACAAGTTAAGGTCAATGCACAAGCGATGGCCAATACATTTATCGAGCGTGGATTTGACGTGGTTTCAGGCGGTACGGATGATCACTTATTCTTAGTCAGCTTTATTGAGCAAGGCTTAACTGGTAAAGCAGTTGATGCTGCATTAGGCAATGCACATATTACCGTTAATATGAATGCTGTACCAAATGACCCTCAATCACCGTTTGTTACTAGCGGTATTCGCGTAGGTACGCCAGCGGCAACAACACGTGGTTTTGGTGAGGCTGAGTGTCGTGATTTAGCATCTTGGATGTGTGATATTTGTGATGATCTTGAAAATCAATCAGTGATCGATGAAGTGAGATCTAAAGTAGCTGATCTTTGTGCCAAACATCCAGTTTATAAATAAATAGTAATTTAGGGGGAGAATGCGCTGTCCATTTTGTCAGTCTGACGACACAAAAGTATTAGACACACGCCTCATTGATGACGGTTCACAAGTGCGTCGTCGTCGTGAGTGCACTTCTTGTGGTGAGCGCTATTCAACTCGTGAAACGGTTGATCTTAACTTGCCACGTTTGATTAAAAGTGATGAATCTCGCGAATCATTCAGTGAAGAAAAATTACGCTCTGGCTTATTAAAAGCCTTAGAAAAGCGCCCAGTAAAAACCTCAGAAATTGAAACTTCTATTGCGCGCATCTCGCGTAAGTTGATGGCGCAAGCCGAGCGCGAAGTGCCGTCTAATAAAATAGGCGAATGGGTAATGGAAGAACTTAAAGCGCTTGATGAAGTAGCTTACATTCGCTTTGCTTCGGTGTATCGTCAGTTTCAGGATATTGAAGCCTTTAAAAATGAGATTGATAAACTTATGAACAAATAATGGCTAAAGCCAAGATTGAATTTGTTTGTCGAGAATGTGGCGCATCGCACCATCAATGGGCAGGGCAGTGCTTAGACTGTAAAGCCTGGAACACACTTGAGGAAGTTGTATTATCAACAGCCACCTCTTCAAAACCTGAAAGCTTAAAAGACTTGCCACCTTCAACGGTTCAAAATCTGTCTGATGTTAAATCTGAAAATAGATCTAGATTATCAACTGGATTAACTGAGCTTGATCGTACCTTGGGTGGTGGCTTGGTAGATGGCTCAGTGGTACTGATTGGTGGTGATCCAGGTATTGGCAAGTCAACCCTTATTTTGCAAGCCATGGCTGCTATTAATAAAACCGATACAACGTTATATATAAGTGGTGAGGAGTCTGCAGAGCAGATTAGTGATCGAGCAATTCGCTTAGGTATTCACGAAGATATTCTGTTGCTGAGCGAAACCCATTTAGAAAAAATTATTAAGCTTGCTAAAGAAGTGCAGCCCAAGGTTATTGTGATTGATTCGATTCAAACCATGGTGACGGATGGATCAACCTCAGCGCCTGGCTCAGTAACCCAAGTGCGTGATTGCGCAGCGCAACTGACTCAGTTTGCCAAGCAAACCAATACTATTTTGCTTATGATTGGCCATGTAACTAAAGGTGGTGCATTAGCTGGACCTAGAATATTAGAGCACATGGTAGATGCGGTGCTTTATTTTGAAGGCGATGCGGGTGGACGTTATCGTATTATCCGCGCTGTTAAAAACCGATTTGGCGCAGTTAATGAGATTAGTGTTTTTGCTATGAGTGAGACGGGTCTGCAGCAAGTTGAAAATCCATCAGCAATATTTTTATCCAACCAGGCTAAGCCATCCCCAGGTTCAATGGTTATGGTAACGCGCGAAGCAACAAGGCCTTTATTAATTGAAGTGCAGGCATTGGTTGATCAGGCAAATGGCAACCCTAAAAGGGTGTGCGTTGGTTTAGAGCAAAATCGTTTAGCTTTGCAATTAGCCGTACTACACAAACATGGTGGTGTAGCTACACACGATCAAGATGTGTTTGTTAATGTGGTAGGTGGCATTAAGGTGGGTGAAACAGCGTCTGACTTAGTAGTAATGCTAGCGATTATGTCTAGCCTTAGAGACAAAGTAATTCCTAAGGATTGGATTGCATTTGGTGAAGTTGGCCTAACTGGAGAGGTTCGCCCGGTTTATAACGCAATTGAGCGTTTGTCAGAAGCGCAAAAACACGGCTTTAAGGTGGCAATCATACCAAAGGGCAATCTACCTAAAAAAACACCTAAAGGGCTTAAAATCGTTCCAGTGGAATATTTGTATCAAGCTTTGCAGTATATGAGTGAGAATGCTTAGTAAGTAAGGCAAGACCTTTCTTACTTTGCTAATTAAAGGTCGATTCCTTTTTGTGCTTTGATATTGTTTCTAAAAGCGTGTTTGATGTCTTTTACTTCGCTCACGGTATCAGCCATTTTTATTAATCCTTCTGCCGCTGCTCTGCCAGTAATGACCACGTGCTGATTTTTTGGACGCTTGTTAAGTGTATTAAGAATCACTTGTTCATCAAGGTATTTGTAGCTAATCATATAGGTGAGCTCATCAAGTACAACTAGATCAATAGATTTATCTGTTAAATATTCTTGAGCCTTAGACCAAGTTTCAAGCGCCATAGTAGTGTCGTATTCCTTATCTTGCGTATCCCAAGTAAAGCCTGTTTTCATACAGGCTATTTGCACATTAGGTTGTTTATCGAGAAAATCATCTTCACCAGTATCTTGTACACCTTTTAAAAACTTAGCGATACCAACCTTCATATCATATCCAAGGGAGCGACAAACCATGCCTAAAGCTGAAGAAGACTTGCCTTTGCCATTGCCAGTTAGTAATACAATAATACCTTTGTCAATGTCAGCCTGCTCTATACGGGAGTCAATATATTCTTTTTTGCGCTGCATGCGCGCTTTATATTGATCGCCAGACATGAGTTTAGCTTAGTTTTTCTGCGCTGAGAAAAAAGGAATAAATGAATAACGATGGTTAAGTGTGAATACAATTGACACGGCTGCCATCCAGTAAAGTACCGGTGGAATTTCAACGACTGACCACTGCGCTGCATAAGCGCCAAAGTTAGCCCAACCTGTTTTGGCATAAGTAGCAGTAAAGAAGTAATAGCTACTAGTGGCAATAAGCCACTGAGCGCTTGACGCTGCAATAATAATAAAAGCATTTTTTATAATATTAGTGTCGATATTAAGACTGCCAATGTATTTTCCTACCCAGAAGATTCCGTAGTAAGTCAATGGCAATACGCTGTAAGCAGGGGTAATGCAATTTGCACTTACACCTTCATGTACGATCGCATAGTTATCAATTGCAATGGCGCTTAAGATAATCACAAAAGCCACCCAAAATTGACGCAAGTAAACACCGGCGATGAATAATGCAGGGATAGTGAAATCAGGTAAGTGAACAATGCTTGATAACCAGTTGGCATGACCACGAGTAGCAATCATTAAAAGCACCATAATAAATACAGCAAAAAATGTTCTAGTTTTGTTGATTTGATTTGTCATATTACTAATCATACACCTTTAGAAATGATATGTAAAACCTGCTTTGATGTTTCTAGTAAAGCTTGATGGGTAAATAATATCATCTCTCAACCATGTTCCATAGCTATTTTTAAATAGATTTTCAACATCAAAAGTAAAATCTAAATTTTCATTGTGTTTATAAAGATAGTTAATATCGGTTGATTTAAATTCCTTTTGTTTTTGTAATTTATCATTTGCAAAATCTTCTTCAGAAAAAGCCTTGCTACGATATTTATGAGTTAGTGATACTTTAGATTTGTCATCTATATTGTAGCTTGCAGAAAGTGTTACATTGTGCTTTGATACCATTGGCAGTTTGTTACCATTATATGCATCAGGTGTTGAGTTTAAATCTTCATCATCAATAATTGCGTCTGTGTAAGCATAGTTAATATTACTCAGTAGTTTTGGGTTGATTTGATATTTATGTTGTAATTCCACACCTTGTTTATGTGATTTATTTAAGTTTGTATTAATTCCATCTGTTTTGTTGTAGTACATTTCATCTGTTATATTTGATCTAAATAGCGTGACTTTTGTTTTAGATTTATCGGTTAAATGATTTATGCCAATATTAACAGTTTTGCTTTTTGAAGGATTCATAAAGCCATTGAATGTTCCATTCCAGTCAAAAAACCTATCTATTAATGGCGCTTGGAAAGCTACATTATAATTTGAGAAGATAGTTGTACTATCATCGAGTTTTTTATTAAATCCAAGGTCGTACGCTTTAAGATTGTGACCATCTGATAAAGCAGTTCCAGAATTTGGATTGTACTTATAATTTATTGCTTCTTTACGAGTGCCAACAGTATAAGTGTAATTATCTAGCTGGTATGATCCTTGTGCAAATACACCTATATTGTCCTTGGTTGTAGTATCGCTTGATCCTTTTCTCTCTCCATTGAATGTTGTTAAACCGCTATCAACCTTTATATTTCCTGATTTAAAGTTATAGGATAAATCTGCAGTTCTATAATCGTAGTCATTTTTTGTAGGTGTGTCATAAACAGTAATATCACTCCAAAGATAGTATGAATTTTTACTATCTTTAGCTTCTCTTGATGTATTTAGCGATACGCCTAAACTATTATTCATCTGGGATTTAATCTTTAAATTATAAATATCATAATTGGTTTCTTGATGTGTATAAACTCTACCAGAGCTATTTTGAGCAGGATCCTTATCAAATTGTGCAAGAGTTAAGTAGTTAGGGTACCTAGTGTCTAAATTGCTTTGAGTAAGGTCAAATGAAATTTCTGTTGATTTGTTTGGGTAAAAAACAACTCCTAATTTTTTATTGGTTTGCTCACCTTTGTCTTTATTTCCTTGAGGGTCTTCAACGCCAAATCCACCTTGTTTTTGTGTGTCTACTGAAATAGACAGATTAAGTTTATCTTGACTATGGCCAGCAGAAATGGATGCCGTTTGAATGCCATAATTTCCTGTTGTAACTGTTGCAATTGTATCTACAGATTTTTTTGTGTAAATATGAATTGCTCCTGCCATTGCACTATCACCATAGACTACTGATCCACTGCCTTTTGTGATTTCAATTTTCTCAATGTTATTAATATTAATAACACTTAAATCTTGTATAGCAGTATCAATATTGTTTAATCTTCTACCATTAAGTGTAACAACTACATTTTGATATCCATCAGTTAGGCCATAACCACGAACATCAATTTTTTGAGTAAATCTATTGCCAGAACTTGGGGCAATAGCAATTGAAGTATTTTGATTTAAAAAATCATATAAATTATTTGAATTTGAATTTTTAATATCTTCTTCTGTGTATATTTCAGATGCAAATGTTGCATGAGTGTCTAAATCATTAAAATAATTTGAATTAACTTTAACAGGGTTAAGGTAAATTGGGATGGGTCCTAATACCGCATTAGTTGTTGTAGAGAATGTTAGTGCTGAAATACTAGCCACTAAAGAAAGTTGTTTGATATTCATGATTGCTC
>CAZOAA010000043.1:0-11695 GCA_964577715.1 uncultured Candidatus Thioglobus sp.
TCTTAGAATCTGGAGCGGGAAACGAGATTCGAACTCGCGACATTCACGTTGGCAACGTGATGCTCTACCAGCTGAGCTATTCCCGCATAGGTGGCAAATTATAGTGTTTTTTCGCTAAGAGTCAAATGTTTTTATGCCTTCTTTTAAATAAATAAACCCTGAATACAGGGTAAGTAAAGTTGCTACTAGTAATAAGGTAACACCGATTTCAAAGCTTGGTAAGCCAAAAAATGGTTGTTGGTAAAGCAGAAACAGAATTGCAAAAATTTGTACAAAGGTTTTTACCTTGCCAATGAAAGAAACATTTATTGTTGATCTCTGACCAATCGTGCCCATCCATTCTCGAAGCGCTGAGACTAAAATTTCACGAGAGATAATTACCAGAGCACAGACAGTAATATACCAATGTGTGTCGGTTGGGTAAAAATCAACCAATAAAATGAGCGCCGTAGAGACCATTAATTTATCTGCTACTGGATCTAAAAAAGCACCTAGCTGGGAAGTCATGTTAAGTTTTCTAGCGAGGTAGCCATCTAAATAGTCAGTCGTACTAATGAACGCATAAATACCAGTCACCCAAAAATTAACCTGCGTAAAAATATTTTCAGGTGCTTGAATATCAATAAACCCATTTGGATTGTACGAAGGCTGAAAATAGTACAACAATACAAAAACTGGAATCAATAAAATTCTAGAAAGTGTAATTATGTTGGGCAGTGTCATCATGGGTCGTATTCTAACAGATTTAGATTAACCAACACTTAAAGAAGTGGCGCGCTCGGCAGGAGTCGAACCTGCAACCGCTCGGTTCGTAGCCGAGTACTCTATCCAGTTGAGCTACGAGCGCAAATTGTTGCTTAAAAATAACAATCTACTTTGTTATTTTCTCTCAGCCGTATTGATAATACTGTCTTCGAAAAAAAATGCCTCGTACATTGTATTTTTACACAAAATTCATACAGTTGTATTTCACAAGCTTGTATAAAAAATTACCATTAACGGTAAAGCGCGTAATTATCGCCACATTTAACTAAAAGGTCAAGTAAGAAGTGGTTTATTTTTGTAAGCGTTCTACCAGCTGGTCGAGTTTGACCATGCGCGATCCTTTAACAAGTATAGTGGCATTAGCATGCTGGGTTAATAAGTGCGAGGCCAGGTAGTCTAAGTCATCAAAATGAATGCCGTCATAATGTTTGGCCAGTTCACCAAAGGTATAAACAGCATCTAGAGAGTTATTTGCTAGCTGACCAATTTCTTGATGAAAGTTTTTAGATTCATCTCCGAGCTCTGCCATGGTTCCCAGCACAGCAACTTTTTCACCTGTAAATTCTAATAGTGTATTAATTGCTGCCTTCATAGATTGAGGGCTAGCATTATAAGTATCATCAATAATAGTAATGCTGTCCTGATTAATAATATTAAGCCTACCTTTTTCAGCTTGTGTATTTTCTAGGCCTTTCTTAATGGTATTGATATCAATATTTAACGCGTGTGCACAGGCACTGGCAGCTAACGCATTATCAACATTATGTTGGCCAATCAATTGCAAAATAATACTAACCTTTTCATTAGCGATATTTAAATCAAAACTATTATTGCTAACATTGCTGGCGAAGACATTACCACACGCACCAAAACTGATATCACCAGTAAAGGAAGTATTGGTATTAACGATATTTTGACTGTCTTTAGAATATATTTCACCTTTGGCTTTCACTAAATTATCAAACCCACCAAACTCACCAATGTGTGCATCCAAAGTATTGGTGACTATGGCAACATCCGGCCGAGCAATATTGCGTAGATAGGCAATCTCTCCAAGATGATTAGCGCCCATTTCAATCACTGCGTATTGGTGTTTTTCTTCTAAATTTAATAAATTCATCGGTACACCAAGATGGTTATTAAGGTTGCCTTTAGTGGCAAGAGTTGGCGCAACTAGATTTAGAATATTAGCCAACATATTCTTAGTTGTTGTTTTGCCATTACTGCCGGTAATTGCAATTACCATTGGTTTAATGCTGTTTAGGTGGTAGCGAGCAAGTTCACCCAATGCTGTTTGAGTATCATTAACCAATAGTGTTGGCAGATTGCTAGATACAGGCTTATTAACAATAATGGCAACAGCGCCCATTTTTTCAGCTTGATCAATATAGTCATGTGCATCAAAATTATCACCAACTAGTGCTAAAAATAATGCTCCATCCATGCGTTGTCGAGTATCAGTGTAGATGCCTTGAAATTCGACATTACTGATTTTATTGGTATCAAGCTTTAAAGCTTTAGCGATGGTGTGTGTGTTAGAGCGAAGCATTTTGTGCAATTTCTAGGTCGTTAAATTTAATACTTTTATCTTTAAACTGTTGTGTGGACTCGTGTCCTTTGCCGGCAATTAATAAACATTCATTTTCATTAAGTGTAGTGATGGCTGTTTCAATTGCAAGTTGCCTATCAAGCGTAATGTCTAGTTCAAAGCTATCGTCAATACCGCTTAATATATCATTAATGATGGTTTGCGGGTCTTCATTACGAGGGTTGTCATTAGTCAGTACAATTGTATCTGCTAGTTTAGATGCAATCTTGCCCATCTTGGCGCGTTTGTCTTGATCGCGGTTGCCACCACAGCCAAAAATTATCCGTACTTTGAAATCGGGATAATGAGTTTTTAAAGTGTTAATTGCATTTTCAATTGCATCTGGAGTGTGTGCGTAATCAACCCAGGCTAATGTATTTTTTATTCGGTGCATTCTGCCAGTTGGCGGAGATAGTTGGTGCAATAGTGGAATGATTTTTTCGCGTTTAAAGCCTAGCTGTTCAACACTTGTAAGGGATGCTAGAATATTGGATAAGTTAAATTCACCTAGAAACGGAATCTCAAATACAAAATTGTCAAGCTGACATAAAAAACCTTCAGCAGTTGCCTTAATCTTTTCAAAATTATCAAGAGAATAAGTAGCTTGCTTTTTTTCTTTTGCGCTTTTTAAAAAATCCAGGTGGTTTTTATCATCTTGATTAACAATAACACCTTCAAGTGAGTCTAGTGCAAATAGCTTAAGTTTTGCATTACGGTATTCATCTAGTGTGTTGTGATAATCTAGATGATCTTGAGTAAGGTTGGTAAAAATTGCTTGTTTGAAGTTTAATCCTGCTATTCTATCTTGAGCTAGAGCGTGTGAAGACACTTCTAAAATTGCCGTATTAATTCCATCTGCATAATACTGATTAAGTACTTTGTACAGAGTTAATATATCAGGTGTAGTATTGTTGGAAATCACATTACTGTTTGAAATTCCTAAGGTGCCAATAAGACCATTTTTTGTGCCTAGTTTGGTTAATAGCTGCGAAATAAAATAAGATACTGATGTTTTTCCATTAGTGCCTGTAACGCCAATAACCCCAACTTTTGTTGCATTAGGATAGTATTTATTAGCCAGTGTTGGCAGGTGTTGTTTGAGGTTTTCGATACGAATAGTTGGCACGCTGCAATTGAAGTCTTGCGAATCAACTAATATTGCAACACAGCCATTTTCAATGGCTTGATTGGCATAATGAATACCATGGGTTGATTGACCTTGTAGGGCAATAAAGATATCTCCATTTTCGACATGAGCCGCGTTTAAACACAGTCCTCCCACTGTAATATCTATTTGCGTAGGGGCAATATCGCTAAGTAGTGTGGAAATGTCCATATCGTTATTATAAAGAGGTTTTTTTGCAAGATAAGTTTTAAGAAATTTATAATAATGCAGGGTATTTTTTATAACACATTCCCCCCCATCTTTGTTTATAATTGATTATTCCTAATATTGTTTCTGGTTAAAAAACATTACTGCTAATGTTAATCCTTATAAAAATCAGTTACAATGTTAGGTCTAAATTTAAAAAAAAGTTTTTAATCATTAACTGGGGAGAGTGAAATGGCTTTAACACGTAGAGAATTCATTAAGTTTTTAGGCGCTGGTTCAGCGACAGGTTTAATTGGTACAGGTTATGCAAGGCACAATAGTCTGTCTGGTCAGGAAAATATGTACGAGGTGCCAAAAACTGGCAACGCACGTATTTTGCACATTACCGATACTCATGGTAATTTACTACCTAATTATTTTCGTGAACCAAATGTAAATCTTGGTTTTGGCGATACCTTTGGAAAGTTACCACATGTTGTGGGTAATAATCTTTTAAAAGAAATTGGTGTGAAGCCAGGTTCACCTGAGGCTTATGCTTTTACTTATAATAACTTTGAAGACTTAGCAGCCAAATACGGCAAGACAGGCGGTTTCGGGCAAATTAAAACCGTACTTGAATCCTTACGTGAGGGTGCGGGCGGTGTACAAAATACACTAACGGTTGATGGTGGCGATACGTGGCAAGGCTCAGGTACCTCACTTTGGACACGTGGCTATGATATGGTTGAAGCTTGTAATCTGCTCGGTGTTGATGTGATGGTTGGTCACTGGGAATTTACTTACAAAGAAGCAGAAACCCTCAAAAATATTGGATTTTTCAAGGGTGATTTTTTAGGCCAAAATGTACGCATTATGGAAGATGCACTCATGGGCGATGAGTATATTAGCATGACAGAAAAATACGATGGAAATGGCTTATTTGATGAAGATGAAGCTTTGCCATTTAAGCCATATGTCATTAAAAACGTAGGCGGACACCGAATTGCGGTGATTGGCCAAGCCTTCCCAAGAACATCAAATGCCAACCCACAAAAATATTTCTTCCCAGATTGGTCGTTTGGCCTTCGTGAAGATGAAATGAGTGAGCTAGTTGCTGATATTCGTGAAAACGAAAAACCAGATGCGGTGATTGTGGTTTCACACAACGGTATGGATGTTGATATTAAGATGGCATCGCGCGTGGTGGGTATTGATGCAATCTTTGGTGGTCATACACACGATGGTATGCCTAAGCCAGTTGAGGTAAAAAATGCAGGTGGCGTAACAGTTGTAACAAATGCAGGTTGTTCGGGCAAGTATATTGGTGTAATGGATCTTAATATTGTCGATCATAAGGTATCAGGTTATGAATATAAGATGCTACCAATTATTACTAACTTAATTAAACCAGATGCACATATGGTTTCGTTTATTGATAAGATGCGTAATACGAAATACGACAAGAACGTCATAGAAGCACGTAGCAGTGAAATGAGCAATAATCCAGATCGTGTCGGTAAAACTTATGATGCGATTTTGACTGAAAAGCTGTGTAGTACGCAGCAAACGCTCTATCGTCGTGGTAACTTTATGGGTACTTGGGATCAGGTGTTAGTAAATTCACTACGTGAAGAGCACAATGCGGACTTTGCTATGTCGGCCGGTGTTCGTTGGGGTACATCAGTGCCTGCAGGTCATGATGTGACGATGGAAGATTTGATGACCAATACATCGATGACTTATGGTGAAACTTATGTCTCAGAAATGAAAGGTGCACAACTCAAAGACGTGCTTGAAGGTATTGCTGAAAATCTCTTTGTGCAAGATCCGTACTTGCAATCAGGTGGTGACATGGTGCGTATGGGCGGGCTCGATTACACGATTGATCCTGCAGCAGGATTGGGCAATCGTATTAGTGAAATAAAGGATGATGAAGGCACACCTATTGATCCAAATAAATCGTACAAGGTATCGGGTTGGGCGCAAGTTGGCTCTGTGGGTAATGGCCGCTTAATGTGGGATGTGGCAGCAGATTATCTGCGTAAGCAAGGTACGCTTAACTTGAAGAAAGTTAATCACCCGACTATTAAAGGCGTAAAAAACAATCCAGGTATTGAGAATTACGCTGGTAAGTTGATTTAGGTTTTATGTGATAATTACGGGCCCCGCAAGTCGGGGCTTTTTTATTATGCGCAGATTATTTTTATTACTTTTACTGTTTACTACTTATGCAAATGCTGATGTTGTTAAGCCTGCGTTGGTAGAGATTTCAATTTTTCAAGACAAAACACTTCAAGTTGAGATTGATCTAAGCCTTGAAGCGGCGATGACAGGTATTGGTACGCAATACAAAAACACCACAGATGCACCCAACTCACAAGATTACGACGAGCTAAGAGCGTTAAAGCCAGCTTTGTTACGCGAGCGTTTTAAAAGTTTTGAGTCTGAGTTTTTAAATAGTCTTAAATTGCGTGTTAATCATCAAGATCAAGTCTTATTACTAACCAATGCAGAAATTGATATTATTGGCTATAAAAAGCGGCCAAGAAAAACCATCCTTACTTATCAAGTACAACTTGACAAGTGGCCAAAAACACTCTTATGGCAATATGGAAAAATCTATGGCGATAGCGCACTGCGTTGGCAAGTATATAAACAAGATGAATATAATTGGAATGAGTGGCAATGGTTGCGAGATGGAAAATCCAGTCGTTTGATTAACATCAATCATCCAGAGCCAATGAACGCAATGCAGCGTTTTTACCAATTTATCGGTATTGGTTTTGATCATGTGATTCCGCTCGGTTGGGATCATATTTTGTTCATTGTTGGTATGGCGCTTTCATCATTGTTGTGGCGTAAGCTATTGTTATTAGTAACAACTTTTACTTTAGCCCATACGTTAACATTGGGACTGGCTATGTATGGTGTGGTGGAAATATCAGCGCAACTTGTTGAACCACTGATTGCATTTTCTATTGCCTATGTAGCCATTGAAAATTTATTAGTCAAACAATCTATCAGGCGTAAAAGTATTGTTGTCTTTGTTTTTGGGCTCATTCATGGACTAGGTTTTGCCACCATGCTGAAGGAATTTGAGATGGCGCCAGACTCATTTTTAACCACCTTAATCGGTTTTAATATCGGTGTAGAATTGGCACAAATTGTGATTGTATTAGGCGTGGTTGGTACGCTTTTGTTGTTACGAAAGCTAGGGTTAAACTATCGACAATTGGCTGTTGTACCTGTTTCAATTCTGATCTCTTTGATCGGAGTTTGGTGGGGTGTGGAAAGAATAATCGGTTAGTAATTACAAGTATTTTGCCTAACAGAAAGGAAAAAGACAAAGTAATTTAGATGATCTTGGCTTGCATTAGGGTGTGGGTGTTGATAGCACCCACTACTTGGTTATTTTCATCAACCACTGGTAGAGAATTTAAATTAAATTCATCCATAATTTGCACTGCAACCACTGCTGGTTTGTCTGCTGAAATTGATTTGCAGTTCGGCGTCATTACTTCGCCAATATTAAGGTTTTGAATATCGCTATGCTCTTCTAGCACACGGCGCAAATCACCATCAGTAAAAATACCTTTTAGAGTATTTTTATCAGTAATCAGCACCATACCTAAAGTCTTTTGGCTCATTACTAAGAGTGCATCTAATAGCTTGGTATCGCTACTTACGGTTGGGATATCGTCGCCCGTTTTCATGATATTTTTAACAAACGTTAATAAGCGCCTACCCAATGCGCCAGATGGGTGAGAGCGAGCAAAATCATCAGGGCTAAAGCCTTTGTCGGTGAGTAAGCTAACTGCTAACGCGTCGCCCATAGCAAGTGCCACTGTAGTCGATGAAGTAGGTGCAAGGTTGTGCGGGCACGCTTCTTTTTCTACACTGACATCGAGATGCACATTACAAACACTACCAATTGAAGATTGGGCATTACCTGTCATGCCAATAATTGGCACATCAAGTCGCTGAATAACCGGTACTAATGTCATGATTTCATCAGATTCCCCCGAGTATGAAATAGCAATGACCACATCACCTTCGGTAATCATGCCTAAGTCTCCATGTCCTGCTTCACCCGGATGTACAGCAAAAGCTGGCGTGCCAGTAGAGGCAAAGGTGGCGGCAATTTTGTTACCGATATGCCCAGACTTACCCATACCAATCAAAATTACCTTGCCTGTACAATTTTGAATAAGCCCACAGGCATCAATAAAACTTTGATCTAAGTTGTTGGCTAATTGAGTAACAGCTTGCGCTTCAGTAAGAATCACTTCTTTTGCAGATTGAATTAAGGTGTTAGACATAATCGATTTTTAAAGTTGATATAATAATGATTTTATCGATAACTCAGGCCAATGGGCAAAGAAAAAATCAAAATTTTATTTGTGTGTATGGGCAATATTTGCCGCTCTCCCACTGCCGAAGGCGCGTTTAGGTTGCAGTTAGAGAAACAGGGCGTGCAGGACTTATTTGAGATTGATTCTGCAGGTACACATGCTTATCACATAGGCTCCCAGCCAGACTCTCGTTCACAAACATCAGCACGTAAATTTGGTGTTGATTTGTCTGATCAGCGTGGTCGACAAGTGCATGAATCTGACTTTTATCACTATGATTATATTTTTGCAATGGACGCATCTAATTTAGCCGATCTTAAATCTATTTGCCCAGAAGAGTACCAACATAAGCTCTCGTTAATGCTTGATAATATTCCAAAAAACAATGGAAAAAGTGTGCCAGATCCTTATTTTGAAGGGCGCTTTGATGATGTGTTTGAGATGCTAAATCGTGCTAGTGTTTTTTTACTTGAAAAACTACTAAAAAAAGTCTAAATCTTATTGACATAAACTCTCGTTACACAGTATAATTCTCCCCTTTTATTGCCCCTGAAAAAATAGCGGGTGGATTAATACTTGAAACTAATTTAGAGAATTTCGGAGAAATTGTATTTATGTCAACAGTTAACCAATTGGTACGTAAGCCACGTAAAAAGAAGATTGTTAAAAGTGGTGTACCAGCATTAGACAGCTGCCCTCAAAAGCGCGGCGTATGTACTCGAGTGTATACAACTACACCTAAAAAACCTAACTCAGCACTACGTAAAGTTGCTCGTGTTAGACTAACTAATGCAGCTGAAGTGACAACTTATATTGGCGGTGAAGGCCATAACTTACAAGAACACTCAGTGATTCTAATTCGTGGTGGCCGTGTTAAAGACCTGCCTGGTGTTCGTTACCACACAGTTCGTGGCGCACTAGACACAACAGGCGTTGATGGCAGAATGCAAGGTCGTTCTAAGTATGGTACTAAAAAGCCTAAAAAATAAACTAATTTAAAACAAGAGAAAATTTATGAGAAGAAGATCCGCACCTAAAAGAGAAATCCTACCAGATCCAAAGTTTGGTGATTTAGTATTGGCTAAGTTTGTAAACATCTTAATGTTAGATGGCAAAAAATCAGTAGCTGAGAAGATTGTTTATGATGCGTTAGACACGATTGAAGCTAAAGGTAATGCCGAGCCGATTGATACATTTAAACAGGCATTGGATAATATTGGTCCACAAGTTGAAATTAAATCACGTCGTGTTGGTGGTTCAACTTATCAGGTTCCTGTTGAAGTTAGATCTGAGAGAAAAATTGCATTAGCTATGCGTTGGATTATTGAAGCGTCACGTAAGCGCGGTGAAAAAGGCATGAAACTTAGACTAGCTGGCGAAGTATTAGATGCTGTACAAAATCGTGGCACTGCATTTAAGAAAAAAGAAGATACTCATAGAATGGCTGAAGCAAATAAAGCATTTGCTCACTTCCGCTGGTAATTATAAGGACTTAAGAAAATGGCAAGAAATCACCCACTTGATCGCTATCGTAATGTTGGAATTATGGCACATATTGATGCCGGTAAAACTACAACTACAGAACGTATCTTACTATACACAGGCCGTACTCACAAAATTGGTGAAGTGCATGATGGTGGTGCAACCATGGACTGGATGGAACAAGAGCAAGAGCGTGGTATTACTATTACCTCAGCAGCAACGACTTGTATGTGGAAAGGTATGGATAATCAGTTTGATGAGCACCGTATTAATATTATTGACACCCCAGGACACGTTGATTTCACGATTGAAGTTGAGCGCTCACTTAAAGTATTAGATGGTGCATGTGCAGTATTTTGTGCAGTGGGTGGTGTAGAGCCTCAGTCAGAAACTGTATGGCGTCAAGCTAATAAATATAATGTACCAAGAATTGGCTTTGTTAATAAGATGGATCGCTCTGGTGCAGATTTTTTACGTGTTTGTGACCAAGTTAAAACTCGCCTAGGCGGGAACCCAGTGCCAATGCAAATTGCAATTGGCGCAGAAGAAGCATTTGAAGGTGTGGTTGATTTAATTACCATGAAGGCTATTTATTGGAATGAAGCGGATCAAGGAGCAACCTACGAAGCTAGAGACATTCCTGCAGAGTTACAAGATTTAGCTGATGAAAAACGTGAGTTTATGGTGGAATCTGCCGCTGAAGCTAACGATGAGTTAATGGAAAAATACCTTGAAGAAGGTGAGTTAACTGATGATGAAATCAGAGAGGGTATTCGCTTACAAACAATTGGTAATCAAATTATTCCAATGTTTTGTGGTTCTGCTTTTAAAAACAAAGGTGTACAAGCAGTATTAGATGCAATGATTTCTTACATGCCATCACCACTGGAAGTTGATGCAATTGAAGGTGTTTTAGATGATAAAGATGAGACGAGAGCGCCAAGAAACGCCTCTGATGATGAGCCATTTGCAGCGTTAGCATTTAAGATTGCAACTGATCCATTTGTGGGCACATTAACTTTCTTCCGTGTTTATTCAGG
This sequence comes from uncultured Candidatus Thioglobus sp., assembly GCA_964577715.1. Taxonomy (GTDB): domain Bacteria; phylum Pseudomonadota; class Gammaproteobacteria; order PS1; family Pseudothioglobaceae; genus SUP05. The sequence goes on from CAZOAA010000043.1 coordinate 10,540, forward strand.
TGTTTTAAAAGCTGGTGATTTCGTATACAACTCATCTAAAGGTAAAAAAGAACGTATTGGTCGTATGGTTCAAATGCATTCAAACGATCGTGAAGAGATTAAAGAGGTTCGTGCTGGTGATATTGCAGCAGCGATTGGCCTTAAAGATGTGACAACAGGTGATACGCTTTGCGACATGAAAGAGAAAATTGTTCTTGAGAGAATGGAGTTCCCTGAGCCAGTAATTGCATTAGCTGTTGAACCTAAAACAAAAGCAGACCAAGAAAAAATGGGTATTGCATTGTCTAAGCTAGCCGCTGAGGATCCGTCATTCCGTGTTTCTTCAGATGAAGAATCTGGCCAAACAATTATTGCAGGTATGGGTGAGCTTCACCTAGATATTATCGTTGATCGTATGGTGCGTGAGTTTGATGTTGAGTGTAACGTTGGTGCACCACAAGTGGCATACCGTGAGGCCATTACAACAATGGTTGAGCATGAACATAAGTTTGCTAAGCAATCAGGTGGTCGCGGTCAATATGGTCATGTTTATTTACGTATCGAGCCTCAAGAGCCAGGCGCTGGTTATGAATTTGTTGATGAGATTAAAGGTGGTGTTATTCCTAAGGAGTATATTCCTGCTGTTAACAAAGGTATTCAAGAGCAAATGGAAAATGGTGTACTTGCAGGTTTCCCATTGGTAGACATGAAAGTAACAGTTTATGATGGCTCATACCATGATGTTGACTCAAATGAAATGGCGTTTAAGATCGCAGCATCTAAGTGTTTATCAGAAGGCGTTAAATTAGCCAACCCACAATTACTTGAGCCAATGATGGCAGTTGAAGTGGTTACCCCTGAAGACTATATGGGTGATGTAATGGGAGATATTAACCGTCGTCGTGGTTTAGTGGGCGGTATGGAAGATATTCCAAATGGTAAACAATTAAAAGCAGATGTTCCATTAGCCGAAATGTTTGGTTATGCAAATGACCTTCGTTCTATGACACAAGGTCGTGCAAGCTATTCAATGGAATTTGCAAAATATACTGCAGCACCAAAAAATGTTGCTGATGAAGTCATCGAGAAATTGAACAAATAATAAAAGTAGTAAGGAGCATAATATGTCAAAAGAAAAATTCGAAAGAACCAAACCACACGTAAACGTGGGCACTAT
>CAZOAA010000044.1:0-11026 GCA_964577715.1 uncultured Candidatus Thioglobus sp.
TATCATGATTTTATAGCTATTTTATCCAACAGCTTGCCTTCTTGATACCAAGTAAAGCTAGTAGTTTTGCCATCTAACAAGTCTGTTTGTCGTCGCCTTTAGTCCCAACCTTGCCAATAAATTCTGAATTATTTTAATAAAACAACCACTCTTCACACATAAAATCATTGTCATCAAATCCAATGTATTGGTATTTATATTGCTTAATACCATTTTCATTAAAACCAGCATAATATAAAGATCCTTTATAGACAGGCTCATAGCATTTCTGACCATTGTCGTAATACATAGTGTGCTTTCCAGTATATGGAATACCATTATCAAGTTGATAAGTAATGCCGTCGATAGTTTGAGTGTCAGGTGTTTGTTGAATCATAGATTTATTTTAACCTTAATTTTTTTGATAAATATATTTAATATTATTTGCAATAACACAAATTAAAGTCCATAATAAAACTTTAAGTTGATAAGCCTTAACCTGTTTATGGAATTACAAATAGAAGGAATTATCGGTGTAGTTGCTATTTTACTTTTCGTATATTTAATTATTCAAAGAAGAAACACACCTAGTAGTGAGCCAAAACCCAAAGAGGTTCAGGAGTTAAATAGTTTAAAGATTAAAGTTCACCGAGAACGCAAACAAACAGGTTCGATTTATTTAAATATCCAGTGTAAAGGGTTGATTCCTGTTAGCACTAAGACAAATATTGGTTTTAGTGTTTCAGTGGTAACTAAAGGTAAAAATGGAGTAAACAAACCTGTGTTATCAATGATTGATTCATATCAAGAGCCTGAGTCTAGAGTGTTTCAAGATTTAAGACAAATTGGAGAGGTAGACAAGTACCAAGGTCTTGGAGATTGGACTACTGTTGGGGTCGTGCCTACTGAAATTTTACAACCTGCTATGAGTGGCAATCAAAATCTTAATATTATTGTTATGTTGGCTGATATGGACAATTTCCCAGAAATTATTCTTGGCTCAGGAAAGGGTGGGATATTGACCTTTGTAGAAGAGTGTAATCATTATTTTAGTGTTAAAGGTTATCACGAAGAGGGCGATAATATAGATAACGCCAGAGCTCTTTCAGTAAAAATTGGTGTGGCTATTGGAATGTCTGATGGAGATTTTAATGAAACTGAAAGAAAGACACTAGATACATGGATCAAGAGAATGATTATGCCCTTTGATAGGGAAAAGCAAATAGCACTTAAAGACTTGTATAACATGGCAAAAAATGATGCAGAAGAGGTTTTTTCTGGTCTGAATTTATATCAACAGCCTTGGGTAGATGAGTTAAACGCTATTTGTAAAAAATTGTGCAATATTGGAGAAGAGGCGCAAAAATATGAGACATTAGAGTTGGCGCATGAAATTATGGTTGCTGACGGTATAGAGCGCGATGAAGAGTCTAAAAGTATTCATAAAATTGCTAGAAATTTAGGCATTAATGCAGAAGAAATTGAATCGATTAGATCTAGTAAAATTCACAAACTTGACAATGTTGTAAGTTAAGATATACCTATCGTTATTGAGGCTTAATGTCAGCAAAGATACAATTTTTTCTTTTATCTATAGTAATAAGTTTATTAGCAAACTCCGCTGACTCAATTGATAAATGGAAATGGCTGGATGTCACAGACGACTCTTTCAATTCTTTTGATGCAGTAGATCCAAAGTCTAAACCATTGAAAGATCCAGCGTATAGTGCCCAAGATCCAATATCAAGATTACTTACAGACGCTCTTTATAGCGCCCAAGATCCAGAATCTGTTGAAATAGATAATAATGTAATCAGTCAAACTAATGAAACTACTTCTAAAAAAGAGATTATTACTGGACAGCCTGAAATTAAAAATATATCCAAGATAGAAAATAAAGTTAGTCTGGACAAGCTTGGTAATACAGTAACCAAAGTATTTAAAGTAAGTGAAAAAGTGACATCTATTCCTATTACTACCAGAGATGTAAAAACAACAATTAGAACCACCACCTATGAAGATGGCACAATCGCTACTAAAGTGACAGCTGTAGATACTTCTGAAAATACAACTTACAAAGTAACTGACAGGGAGTTAATAGAGAAGACGCTTATTAGTACAAAAGTCACGCCAAACATTAAAAAAACTTGGACTACATCTGTATCGGATAAAAAAGTAATAACACAGAATCCAAGCGTTTCAACTACATCGGTCGATGAAAAAATAGAAAGTATGGATATAAATGGAAGTAGAGTAATTGATACTTATCGTACTTATACAGATGTAATCACAACACCTACAGTTGTCACCACCACTAAGACCACTACAGAGCACACTTTATGGACTGACGGAAAGACCACTACTAGAGATATAACTTCGAGTAAAGATAGTCCGCTTACAAATATTGTATCAACTAAAACTAGAAAAGAACATATTGATAAAAAAACAATTCCGAATATTGTTGGCGTTGATGATGTTCAAGAGGTAACTGACCAGACAGTTAAGGGTGATCCAATCGTTGAGTCAGACTGTGTTATACGTGAAGATAGACATAAGGATAACAGGAAAAATATAATTATAAGAATATCTGAAGTTTGTAAAAACACAATAACAGTACCTATAACAACTATTAAAACCACCACAACTAAGAGAAATACGTTGTGGACTGATGGGAGCACTACAAGCAAGATAATTGATCAACATACAGAAGAGTCCACTACTTACAGTACTGCAACAGACACAACAGAAAAAGGCCGCGGTTCTGAAATAATTGAATATAGAAAATTAGATGAAAAAGAAAGTCAAAATATGCTTGAAAACTATTTAAACAATACAGAACATGATCCTGAAACGTTAACTGGTGACAGACTCGAAAAGTTGGCAAATTTAATTTGTCAAAAATATAAGGCCCAAGGCATTGAATTTACGCTAAGTGCAAGATTTTACGGTTCAGATCATAATTGGAACGAGCCATCTGGATTTGAAAAACTATATGACTTGGTAGAAAAATGTTTAAGAGACTAATATATCATGCATTACTAATGAATTTTATTTTGAACTGTAAATACAGTATTATCAATAAACCAATGTAAGCTTATTGTAGGGCGATTAAATATGGAATGGTTAAAAAACAATAAAGAAAAAATTACCGCAGTTGAGCTTTCTACAGTTAATGAAAGAATGGCTATGGGTAATAAACTGTATGTAGCTGCCTGGATCTTTGAAATTGTTGCGGCAACCATAGGTCTATATGTAGCCTGGACAACGGGTAACAACATTTCTGCATTAGAAGGTCATATAAGCCCTGAGCAACAAGCTCAAATTATTTTAGGGTCTTTGCCTTTTGTTATGGTTGCGTTGGCTGAGATTTTGAAGGTGCCTATTGTGTACCTTATCTATATCAATAGAAATGTATTTACAAAAATATTTTTCTCAGTTATTCTTTTTGGTTTGACATTGATTACATTTGAGACATTAGCTGCAGCATTTGAAAATCAATTTACCAATATTATTCAAAAAGTTCAAAAGCCTCAAGAAGAAATAAATTACCAATCTGAGAATATTTTAATATTAAAAGGCAGGATAAAGTCGACAGAAGAGCAAACACTAGAGTCATTGAATGCTACGTATAACAGCAACATTGTTAGCTTAAATGACACCTATCAAAAGACAATAAAAAACCTTAACTCTCAAAAGAGCACCATTGAAGAGACTTCAGCAGCAGCATCGATTGACAGAATAGCAAAGATCCAAAAACAGATTGATAATTTAAGACAGAATAGAGATTTAAAAATACAGAAGGCAAAGAAGGATTATGAAGAAGGCAGAAATTTTCGCACTAATAAATTAAAGATTGCTTTAGTGAATAGAGATAAAGAAGCAAAGCTTATTGATGATGAAATAGCTAAAGCTAATGAAAATATTAAGGAGCATGATAAAAAGGCTAAAGGCAGTTTTCTTTCGTGGTGTAAGGACGATAAGCAATGCAAAAAGAACTTCTCTCGTATTGATGAATTAACTAAAAAGAAACAAGACATATTGGATGCTTCATTTGTAGGGCTTGCTGATGAAAATTCATTTTTCGAAACGTATCAGCAGGAAGTCAAAAATATAGAAAATAAGTATCAAGACAAGACAGACCCTTTAAAAGAAAAAATAAGCTCTATTGAAGATATTATTCTTAGTCAAAAAGAAAATAATTTACAAATAAAAAATCTTAATCAAGATTTAGAAGGCGCTCGTGTAAAGCATAAAGAAAATATCGAAAAAGCAGATAAAGACCATAAAGCGGCTATTGAATTATTAAATACTAACAAAGAAAAGGTCAAGACCTGGAGAGACCAGATAGAGATTGCAGAGAAAAAAATAGAAACTCTTGTTGAGGATGTGCGAAAGCATGAGGCATTTACGCAAATATGGAGATTTACTAAATATAGGATGGGTGTAGAGTCTGCTTCAAAGGTATCATTGGATGATGTAACTACTACTGCCTTCTGGTGGTATGGTTCATTGGCAGCGCTTGTGTCGATCATGGGTGTGGTTCTTGCCTTTGGCGCCCTAATATTGAAGCATCCGAAAGAAAAATACAAAGATCTTCAAAAGGAAAAACGCCATCGTTTAAAAAATACAATAAGGCGCATGTTTATTAGTTTGCGTAAGCGTATTCGAGAGCCAAAAATTGTTACTAAGACTAGGATAAAAGAAGTTCCTAAAGAGGTAATTAAAGAGGTTCCGGTTCAAAAAGTTGTACTGACAGAAGTTCCTATCGAGGTTACTAAGGTTGAGGAGGTTTACGTTCCTCGCTATAGTGATGATGAAGACCTGTTGAAGTTGGGAACAGCGGGTTATATTAAAAAAATTATTGGAAACTTTGGAAAGGGTAAAAATAAACGCACCAAGAAAAAGAATAAAGATAATTAGATGCCAAAAACAAAGTATGTAGTAAGAAACTACAGTGCCATTAATGAACATACAAAGGGTGTTTTAGATAATGAAAAGCAACTACGCAGATTAAAAAGATTTAAAACCGATAGGGTTTTTATAAAAAATCTTGGTTTGTTGTTGTTAGTTTTAGGAATGTTTGCTATTCTTTCCACTACAGCATATTACATTTATATAAAGTCAAATCCAGTACAAGAAGTTGTAGAGAAGATTGTATTTCAAGACAGAGAGGTTATTGTAGAGGTTCCCGTCCCCGTTCCACCAGGCAGTAAATTTGAAAAATTTACAATCTTTCACAAAGAAATAATTGACAGAGATGGTGTAGGGCACATTATTACCGGTAAAGATTATAATAGTCAGGATGACTATCAATCTCAAATTATTAATTACCAATATTGTTATGCAACATCACAAAGAGATCCAGATATTGATATTACGTTAGCTGTTTTAAAAGAAGGAAAAACGGTTTATAAAGATTTGTATTCTGGAATACGATCATTCGGACCGCCAGGCGCCTCTAGCGATAATGTGCACAAACTAAGGGATCGATTAATAAAAATGGCCAGACAATACTGTCAATTTGAAGCTGATTTATAAAATACATAATTAATTTTCCAGTCTTTTAGATTTAATTTAAAAAACAATAAGCCGTATTACCTTGTTTGTTTATGGAATTAATTAACTTATCTTTTTTTGATGAAATTTGGACGCAGATTATGCATCTGTATTTCCTTCCAGGTGATACATTAATCATGTGTTTTATAGGCACTTTCATAGGTGAATTCTATGAATTTAAAACATCAGATCGTGGTGGGATATTTTCTTTCTTTGTGCCTTGGTTCTTGTTATCAATACTGATGGTGTCAATTGACGATACAAACCCAACAGGAGTAACACTATTTAAAAAAGGAAATAAAATCTTCACCAAAGAGGGGAGAAGAAGGTCGGCCTATGCCCTTACTCTATTGTTAATAGCTTTGTCTATACATATAGGCCTGTCTCTTTTTGACATGGAGTATATCTGGCTAAATTTGCTGCTATTGGTAGTTTTTCTATTTTTAAGTTGGTATAAAATTTTTACTGACGGATATTCTATTCAACGCAAAAAATTTAAAAAAGGTAAGGTAATACTGACCAAGTATGGGAAAAAATTATCATTGAAACTATTGATAATAGTCTCTATTTTGCTTATTGCGTACTTTATATCCTATATTTTTAATCATAGTTGCTTTATCATATTATTTTTTATAACGGTATTGATTGTCACGTTTTATCTATCTATAGGAAGTCGGTGGATTAGATTGAAAAACAAGATGACTGAACTATATAAAAAGTTAATGTCTTATTTTAAGAACAACAATTAGTCCTTGCTTATTAAATATTTATTAATTTTTAGGAATTTCAAGATAAAGATAATAAAATACTTTGTCGTTATTGATATACTTCAAGTCGTTGAATCCGACAGACTTTTTCTTGCCTGAATAAATTCCACTGTTTTCTTCAATAAATGTTTCAATAATTGCATTGATTTCTTTTGATTGGTTGTATTTGATAGTTTTAATATCTTCTATTGTGCGTATCGAGTTATGACTAATTTTTTCACCAAAAACGAATTTTAATAAATTTACTTTAGCTTTATAATAAGCCATATCTAGTGCATCTACTTTCGAAGATAGAGTCGGGTTGCTAAATTTTTTTGTTGCAAATGAAACAATATAGTTTTTTCCGTTAAAGTCAATAACTCTTACACCGTCAATTATTTTTATAGATTTTAAGTGAGATTCAAACCGCTTCGATGGGTTTGTTTTCTTAGCTCCTAAAATTGATTTTGCCTCATTAACAAATTCCATATTGTGGTCACTAACCTCAATGGTCGTAGAAATATATTTATTTTTTTTATCAATAGTCTTATTAATAATAGAGGCACCCTTTAATAGATAATTAGAAGATTTTTCAATATTTATTAAATAGTTTTGAGCGTACTCGTTCTGGTTAAAAATTTCTTTAAGGTTTTTGGTGTTTGACACTTCTTGAGAAAAGTATTTTGCTAAATTTACTTTTGCCAAAATATTGGCAACAGTCAAAGCTTCTTTGATTGAATCATCATCTGCATTTATTAAATCTAAAGTTAATATTGAAACAATTGATTTTAGAGAACCATCATCATTGAGATTAATATTTACATTGTTTTGATGTACTTTCAAATTATTAGCATTAACATAAGGATGGTTTGTATTGTTGCTTTTACTGGTTGTAACTAACATTACTAGCAGTAATAAAAAAATAATTCTGCCCATTATTGATCTTTAATCTATCATTTATATATGTTTGATTCTACACTATAATTTATAAATAATAATTGATCAATTAAGTTGGGTAGATGCTTATCAATAAAAGGCTAATTTTTGTTTTTATTCTCGTGTCATTCTCTTCATTTGCTGAAAACATAAAAACTGTGGTTGTTACAAGTATTGGAGATAGTATTGAAGACGCTCGGTCACGTGCTGTCAAGAGGGCACTAGACGAAGTAATAGAGGGTTATCTAACTCACGAAGTTCATATACAGAATGAAAAGAAAATTAATAATACAATCCTTGAACTTAATAAAGGGTATTTTAAAAAAATAAAGGTGCTTGAGACCAGAATAAATAACGAACTAGGAGGAGCGTGGGAAATGAAAGCAGAAGTCGATGTTATTGTTGATAAGTTGGTCCAAAAGCTAGAAGATGAGAATATAACCACGATTACCGACCCAGCGTTCATAGCAAAAGTCATAGGAGTTTTCGATAATACAGATAAGTTTAGAAAAATTTACAAGAAAGATATTTTAAGACCCATTTTTAATAATGGATTGCCTAATGGCTCAGCATACAACATAAAGTTTCAAGGCATGGAACCATATATTGACGACAGTTCTTCAGGGTTAAAAGAGCAAAAAAGTATTTATCATTTTGCCTCTAAGGAGGATGAGGAAAAATATGGTAAGTTGGAAATATTACCCTTCTACTTTAATTTTAAGGTTTCATTAAAAGACGAGTTTATTTATGATGCTAAGAAGTTTTACAAATATATGGCAAATGGAAATATGACAGAACGGGTGTGTACTCCAGAGGAAGGGAAGTCGACAAACTGTTGCAAAGACTCTTCAGTTTGTATTATTGAATTAAAAAATTCTCCTAAAAATGAAAATTGGTTTATAGGCGCTACAGCAACTGAATACGATTTTTCCTCTATTCAGAATAGAATTGTGAATGACGAACTTGAAAAAATTAGAGAAAAATACAATATTAACAGGCATAGCGGCGCTTATTTTAATCTTGAGTTTACAGATAAAGATAAAAATATTATTGGCTCTCTTATTCTAGGTGGAGAAGGTGCAAAGCCAGTTAAAGGTAGTAAATATAGCTCAACATCTATTATCACTCGCTATAAGGGATGGGGCAAGCCCTGGCATAAAAACATAGCGCCAATGATCAGTGGTTTTTATATCAATAAGAAGGCTTTAATTGATAACAATCAGACTTTTGTGGCAATTGTCCTTCTAAGCAAAGAAGAAGCAGAAAGAATCAAAAACGCAAACTTTACTATAACCTGGTCAAAGCCAGCTGACGGCACTAACAAAGTTAAAATTCAGTAAAATTGGCTTTTGTTGAAGTGAATTGCTATATCTTTAATTGTAGATATACTAATCAAGATCCTTGCTTTTGTATGTCTTGTAGCTGCCTTTGTTATAATTATATTGTTGAAACTCAGGTTTCTTGATTTCTTGCTTTGGACTAAATTTCTTATTGTATGCTCTGCTATACTCTTGGGTTGTTGGCGACCACATTAAAACGCTACCAACAAGAAGGTGTCCAGTTTCAGGATGGTTTGTTGCCCACGAATGCACCTCACTCACACCTTCAATTGATACCCTTGAAGTTTCTTTTACAAACTCTTCAAGCATAGCTCCAACACTGCTGTTTTGCTGTTCTTCTGTCGTGCCATCTGTACGAGACAGGATGTTAATTGTTTCACTATCGCTTAATTTTGTTTTGTTCTCCAATGCCAAAGTTGTATTTACAAACATTGTTATGTATGAAAGTGCATGAACGTACGCGATACCTTTAGCAGATTTTATAGCTGTATTTATTCTTAATCTAGAATCATTTCTAGTTACCTTTGGTGACCATTGACCAAAAGAGACTAGCACTCTGTTTCCACTATCATCAGTCATAATTCTTAATCCGTGCTGTAAAAAATAGTCATCGTTATTTAAGCGACTGTTTAATTGCTGCCTAATAGAATCTTTAGGATCAATCTTTGTTGGATAGCCAACTAATTTTTTTGATGCTATCGCTCGAGCTATGTCTCGATACTCTGGACTAGCCTTAATTAAAACACCAACACCAGTAACATCTTCAAATGTTGCCATAACTCTTATTCCAGAAATATTTTCGACCGCTTTAATGGCAATCTGTTTGTTAATACTATTTTCCATTAACTTTCTTTTTTTATTTATATTGGAATTAGTTACTGTTCTAGGATCAACACCATATTCAATTAGCTTGTCGTCTATTGCCGCCTCAGTAAGAGCATGTATTTTTTTTGCAAGACTGACAATTACACCATCTTTAATCTCTACTATATTTTGATCTCTATCATCTTTGAAAAGTTCTGTCGATATGCTTGAGGCAGTTTCCTGTGCCTTCATTCTTACAAATTTAGCTTTTGCATCAACGAATGCCTTTTCAAAAGCCATTATTCTTTTCTGAGCAAAATCTATACTTTTGGGATCAACACTGATTGCCGCCTCACCCCAGCCTATATAGTTGCCCTTTATATCGTTGCCAAGACTTATATGCTTTCTGTCTAGATAATTATTTCTCTGTTCCTCGAGTTTATTTCCGTCAATTTGTGTAATGATTGGAAAGTTGTGTACTTTAGAATCATTTTCTTCTTCTTGTGTAACCTTTATCTCTATAGGTGTAGTTATATCAGCTTCAGCATACGTGTTATATGATAGAGAGGTAATAAGAATCGCTAATAAAGCATTTTTTGTTTTCATATCAATTCGTTTTATGGAAAATTTATGGTCTAATTATAACTCTATCAGTTTGGTTTTATGTCACTATTTTTTTGTAATAAAGACTTAATGCGTTTTAATTGGTCTTCAATTTCAACAGTATGAATGTAGATTTGATGTACTTCACCAGACTCTCCGATATTGTGCTCTCTGTTGTATTCTTCATGCTCTTTACCAAAAACATCGATAATAATACCAACCATCATATTCAAAAATACAAAACTACTTATAAATATAAAACTTAAATAATAAATCCAGCTTAACGGGTAAACCTCCATTGTTGCATACATAATCTCAGTCCAACCCTCAAAAGTAACTACTCTAAATAGAGTCAACATTGAAATTGCTATATTTTCCCAAAGAGTTGGATCAATCTTTCCAAAAAATATACTACCGAAGGCTCCATATATATAAAAAATAACGAACATAAGCAGAACCACATACCAAATTCTAGGAATAGCTTTTAATAATGCAGATACAATCATGCGTAGTTCTGGAATAAATGAAATCAGCCTGAGAACTCTAATTACTCTTAAAAGTCTTCCAAGTAAGATAAATTCACTATCTTCTAGAGGGATTAGACTACCTGTAACAATAATAAAGTCAAAAATATTCCATCCTTTTTTAAAAAAATCTAAAAATCGTTTTTCAACGATCACTCTTAGAATGATTTCAATTACAAAGAACAATGTTATTGATGTATCTAAAATTTCCAGAGGAGCGTATACCCATTGGGGGAGATTGTATGTTTTAGCTCCAACTGTTAGTGCAGAAGTTACTATTACAGCTATAACAATTACTTCAAAAAATTTACAATTACGTATTTGTTCAAGTTTTTCTATTAAGTTTTTATTTTTCATTCTATACTTCCCCATATCTAGTAAACTCAAAGCACAAAAATAGACCAATCAGAGTTATAACACAATGATTCCTAAAGAGAAATAACTTTATTGAACTCCAGATTCAAAAAGCCCTCAAATAATGGACTTTTTAGTGTTTAAAATAAACCATTTTTTGAGAGAAAAGCTTTTATAATATTGG
>CAZOAA010000045.1:0-6557 GCA_964577715.1 uncultured Candidatus Thioglobus sp.
GACCAAACACAGTGCTATAACTTGGCAAGGTGGAATTATTGGTTTTAGCAGGCGCTACACCATGAAATTTACAAGGATCATTTTCTGCAGTTTCTAAACCGTAACCTTTTTTAGTAATAATATGTAACAACCTTGGTATTTTAAGTTGCTTTAAATTTTGTAAAGTTTTAATCAGTGTTGGCAAATCATGTCCATCAATTGGTCCAAAGTAATCAACGCCTAATTCTTCAAATAATGTACTAGGCAACACCATGCCTTTAAGGTGCTCTTCTGAACGCTTGGCAAATTCATGAACCATTGGCATTTTTTCTAAAAAACCTAGAGATTTTGATTTCATAGTGGAGTACACTTTTCCAGAGATAAGCTTGGTCAGGTATTTATTCATGGCGCCAACATTTTTAGAAATACTCATGTCATTGTCATTTAATATAATGAGCAAATCAGCATCTGAATCTCCTGCATGATTAAGCGCTTCAAACGACATGCCACCTGTGAGAGCTCCGTCACCAATAACAGCGATAGATTTTTGTTTAACTTGGTTGATTTTATTGCCAATAGCAATACCCAATGCTGCACTAATTGAGGTAGACGAATGTCCGGCACCAAAGGCGTCATGCTTGCTTTCACTCCGTTTAGTAAATCCACTCAGACCGTCTTTTTTTCGTAGCGTGTGCATTTGGTTGAGCCGACCTGTGAGTATCTTATGTGTGTAAGCCTGGTGTCCTACATCAAAGACAAAACTATCATCAGGTGTGTCAAATACATAGTGCATAGCAATAGTTAGCTCGACTGTGCCGAGGTTGGGCGCTAAGTGCCCACCAGTTTTTTGAATATTTTCAATTAAAAAATTACGTATTTCATCTGCTAAAGACTGTAATTGATCTAGATCTAGTTGTTTGATATTTGTAGGAGATTGAATTTGATCTAACACGTAGAAATATTTAACCCAAAAGGATCATTATACTTGATGTGTCTAGGGTTATTTAATTACCAAGAAGGGCGTCTAATCTTTTGTTTTGAATCCTTTCGAATATTTTTGTTTTTAATTTTAATTTTTTCATCAAAATTTCTGGCGATAAATCCAAGTTCTGGGTTTATTTCAGGCATCGGAATCCAAACTCGGTAACCACTGCCTTTGGCAACATCGAGTATTTCATTGTATTCAGTCATCATTGACTCAACGGTTGTGTGAAAACACCTTTGAGGAAGGATAACCTCAATAGAGTCGCCAACGCTAAATTTATTTTTAGCTTCAATGAGTGCTTTTCCATCTTGGTAATCTAGGATTTCACCAACCACTTGCTGTTGATTAGAGCGTGAATAATTATCAAAATAGGTTTGTAATTCTTCTGGCTGATGACGGCGATAAAACCCATCGGTATAACCTCTGTTAGCAAGATTTTCTAACACACCAAAGGCTTCTGGGTTAAATTCTCGTCCAGCAACCGCATCATCAATTGCTTGTGCGTAGACTTGCGCAGTGCGAGCAGCATAATAGTGCGATTTGGTTCTTCCTTCAATTTTGAGTGAATCAATCCCCATTGTGGTGAGTGTGTGTACGTGTTCGATTGCACGTAAGTCTTTTGAATTCATGATATAAGTACCGTGCTCATCCTCATAAGCTGGCATTTGTTCACCAGGGCGGCCTTCTTCTTCAAGCAGTACCACTTGGCCCTCTGGGGCTTTAATCTCAACTGCTTTAATGTCGCCTTCAAAAGTCTCTTCAGCTTCTTTAACGTCATACTTCCAGCGACAAGAGTTAGTGCACGAACCTTGATTAGGATCTCGATGGTTAAAATACCCTGAAAGCAGGCAACGCCCTGAATAAGCGATACAAAGCGCACCATGGACAAACACCTCAAGCTCAATGTCAGGGCACTCTTGTCGAATCTCTTTAACTTCATCCAGTGAAAGCTCTCTTGAAAGAATAATACGATTAATACCAGCATTTTTCCAAAATTTAACAGTGGCATAGTTGATAGTATTGGCCTGAACAGATAGGTGAATCACTTGCTTTGGAAACTTTTCTTTGACCATCATAATCAATCCAGGATCGGCCATAATTAAAGCATCTGGATTAAGATTAACCACTGGCTCAATATCATCCATGTAAGTTTTAATCTTGGCATTATGAGGAATGATATTGGAAGCGACAAAAAACTTCTTGTTGTTTTCATGTGCTTCAGCAATACCTTGCTTGAGAGACTCAAAGTCAAACGAGTTGTTCCGTACGCGTAAGCTATAGCGTGGTTGCCCTGCATACACAGCATCAGCACCATAAGCGTAAGCATAACGCATATGTTTTATGCTTCCAGCAGGTGAGAGTAGCTCAGGTCTATTCATGTCAGGTATTTTATCATTGGATATAGGTCAATTACCCTTATGTATAATGTCGTGATATGTTTTCTAGAAGTGATATTCCTAAGCTTAAACAAGATTTAAGCATTCAAACCACCTTATTAGGCCATGATTTAACCTTTAAGACACGATGGGGTGTGTTTTCACCACGTGCAATTGATGATGGTACTTTACTGTTGATGAAGTATTTAGATATTGCTGTAGAAGATAAGTGCCTAGATCTGGGTTGTGGCTATGGCCCAATTGGTTTGAGTGTGGCAAAGTCTTGTCAACAAGGCGAAGTACACATGGTGGATAAGGACTTTATTGCGGTTGAATTGTCTAACAATAATGCTAAACTTAACAACCTCAACAATGCAACTGCTTATTTGTCTGATGCATTTTTGAGTGTTAATAAAGATAATTATTTTGATCAAATAATCTCAAATGTGCCTGCCAAAGTCGGCAGAGAGCAACTCAGTATTATTTTATATGATGCTTATGATGCTCTTAGGCCTGGTGGAAAGATTACTTTTGTAACCATTAATGGTTTGCGTAATTTTATTAAAGATAATTTTAAATCCGTATTTGGTAATTACAAAAAATTGAAGCAAGGGCAAAAGTACACAATTTCTCAAGCGATTAAGCAATAGAAATTGCATCATTGTTAATATAAGAGTAAAATGCTTGGTCATTCAGAATTAAACAGGAGTTATACAAATGGACGTAATGCAAAGAATTCAGGCGCAAGTAGACAGTGCACCAATCGTGCTTTATATGAAGGGCACACCTCAGTTTCCACAATGTGGTTTTTCAGCGCGTGCTGCGCAAACGCTCGCATCTACCGGTGTTGAATTTGCTTATGTGAATATTTTTGATGATCAAGAAGTCATGCAAAACTTACCTGCATTTCAAGATTGGCCAACTTTTCCACAAATCTACTTTAACTCTGAGTTAGTAGGTGGTGGCGATATTATTATTGAAATGGCTGAAATGGGCACTCTAGAGTCTGCCATGAAAGAGGCAACAGAGACGTTTAATAATAAGTAATTTATTCTTTAACTTATAGGTTGTGTAACTTATAGTTATTTTCTTTAAGCCAGTTTTTGCTGGCTTTATAGTTTGGCAATATCGATTCAACTAATTGCCAAAAATCTTTTGAATGGTTTTTAATCTTAGTATGAGCAAGCTCATGCACAATCACATAGTCAATCACAGACATTGGTGCTTGAATCAGTAAATAGTTAAGATTAATATTATTTGCACTACTACAAGAGCCCCATAAGGTTTTTTGTGTTTTTAGGCGAACTTGCCGATAAGGCAGTAAAAATGTATCTGCATAGTAATTAAGTCTAGGAATAGCAATAGATTTAAAAGTGGACTTGTACCATTTTAATAGTTTGTCTTTATTAATCTGCTTAGCGGAAAAACAAACCCCGTCAAAATCTAATTTTTTTGAAGTCTTGGCTATAAAAGGGTAAGAATTACCCAAGTATAGAAACTTTTCACCTTCTATATATGTTGGTGATTGTATTTTCTTTAACCCAATATCGTGTTGTTTTTTCTCTATCCAAGGTGTTTTTCCAACAATGAAAGACTCTATTTCTTTAATAGATAGTTTTTGTGGACAGCGAATAATAAGCTCAGCACGAGTGTTAATCTGCAAACTTAAGGTTTTGCGTTTAGATCGAACAAGTGTGTAATCAATCAACCCAGGCTCTGGAATTTTCAAACATCATCATCCACGGGCTACGCTCGCTCCAGTCTTTTGGGTGATGTGAATTTTGTACTGCTCTAAATACACGCTCAGGGTGTGGCATCATAATCGTCACTTGGCCGGAATCATTTGTTACACCAGCAACTGCGTTGTCCGATCCGTTTGGATTGTGAGGGTAGGTTTGTGTTAAATCACCCGCATGATCAACATATTGTAGTGCAATGTGTTGCTCGGACTGATTACCCTTAAATATTGCACGACCTTCGCCATGTGCAATGGCAATTGGCATGGTTGAGCCTGCCATATCTTTTAAGAAAATTGAATTAGACTCACTGATTTTAACCGAGGAAAAGCGCGCCTCAAATTGTTCTGATACGTTTCGATTAAAACTTGGCCAGTGTTCAGAGCCAGGGATGATTTCACCTAAATTAGACATCATTTGGCAGCCATTACAAACACCAAGTGCAAAGCTATCTTTTCTTTCAAAGAATGCTTGGAAGTTGTCTTTGGCTTTTGTATTGTATAAGATTGAGCTTGCCCAACCTCTACCAGCACCGAGTACATCACCATACGAGAATCCACCACAAGCCACCAAGCCTTTAAAATCTTGCAGAGAAATACGACCTGATAATATATCACTCATGTGCACATCAATTGCATCAAATTCTGCCTTGTTAAAGGCAGCTGCCATCTCAACTTGACCATTAACACCTTGTTCTCTTAATATGGCAATCTTTGGTTTGATACCACTAGCAATGTAAGGCGTTGATACTGATTGGTTGTGGTCAAAACCAATATCGATTTTTAAGCCTTTTGTATCTTCAATAATGCTTGCAAATTCTTCTTCAGCGCACTGAGGATTGTCGCGTAGTTTAGCTATTTCATAAGAAGTAGACGACCATAAAGATTGTAACTTTGTACGAGACTCATTAAACAACACTTGATTATTTGAATAAATGCTAATGCTATCTGTTTTATTAATACTGGCAATATGACGCGTACAATCAGACAAGCCTGCAGATGATAGGGCTTGCATTACTGCGTTTTTATTGTCATCAATCACTTGGATAACACAACCAAGCTCTTCGTTAAATAAATCAGTAATATTATTATCAGTTGTTTGAATATCAAGCCCACAATGTGATGCGAATGCCATTTCTAATAATGTGGTGATTGCACCACCATCACTGCGATCATGATAGGCACTGATTAGCCCCGCTTTATTTAGCTGGTTGATGGTACTAAAGAAATTTTTAAAGATTGTGCTATTGTCCATATTTGGTGCAATATCACCCACTTGATTATAGACTTGCGCCAAACACGAGCCACCCATTCTATTTTGACCAAAACCAAGATCAATTAGCCATAATTCAGAAGCTTCGTCTGTCTCTAGTAATGGCGTTATTTGTCGTCTTGCATCTGGTGTTTTTGCAAAAGCGGTAATAATCAAGGATAGTGGGGCGGTAACAGCTTTATCTTCGCCATTTTCAACCCAAGAGCTTCTCATTGACATTGAATCTTTACCAACAGGTATAGTTAATCCTAGCTCAGGGCAAAGATCCATACCTACTGATTTTACCGCTTCAAATAACTTCGAGTCTTCACCTGGATGGCCACTAGCGCTCATCCAGTTGGCACTGAGACTAATATGACGAATGTCTTCAACATAACCACCCAGCATATTCGTTAATGCCTCACCAATACTCATTCTTGCAGCAGATTCTGCATCAACTAATGCAAGCGGTGTTTTTTCACCCATTGACATAATCTCGCCTTGATAGCCAACATAATCTGCCAGTGAGATTGCACAGTCGGCTACTGGCACTTGCCACGGCCCTACAAATTGGTCGCGAGCAACCATGCCCGTCACACTTCGATCACCAATTGTGATTAAGAAGTTTTTACTCGCAATTGTTGGTAATTGCAAAATTCTGTTAATTGCATCACCAAGGTTGATATGACTAGCATCAAATGCATTAAGATGCTTAACAGGTGTTTGTGCGGTAATTTTAGTTTTTGGTGGATTGCCTAATAGCACACCCATTGGCATATCAATAGGGTTGTTGCCAAACAAAGAATCGCTTAAAATTAGTTCTTGCTCTTTGGTGGATTCACCGAGTACAGCAAATGGTGCGCGCTCACGTGCACAAATATCGCTAAATAAATCTAAGCTAGCTGGAGAAATAGCAAGTACATAGCGCTCTTGTGATTCGTTACACCAGATTTCAAGTGGCGACATTTGGTTATCATCATTCGGAATATTACGCAGCTCAAAGCGACCACCACGACATGAATCATTAACTAACTCCGGTAGGCCGTTTGATAAGCCTCCTGCACCAATATCATGTATTGAAATAATTGGATTATCCTTACCAAGGTTAGCGCATCGATCAATCACTTCTTGAGCGCGTCTTTCCATTTCTGGATTGGCACGTTGTACTGAAGCAAAATCTAAGTCTTCGCTTTGTTCACCACTTTTAACACTTGAAGCAGCGCCACCACC
>CAZOAA010000045.1:6657-10445 GCA_964577715.1 uncultured Candidatus Thioglobus sp.
TCAAGCATAATATCAAGTGCTGATACGATTTGACTAGGTTTGCCGTAATCTACTTCCCAAGGCTGCTTTGCGTTATTAATTTTAAGATTGGATACACTAAAACCACATAGACCAACTTTAGGTTTTGAGCCTTGCCCAGTCGCACCTTCATCACGAATCTCTCCGCCAGAGCCAGTTGCAGCACCTGGGTGTGGGGCAATGGCGGTAGGGTGGTTGTGCGTTTCAACCTTCATTAAGATTGCTCGGTGCTCTGTTGAGCTAATGTATTTTCCGTCTTTGTCTGCAAAGAAACGCTCACCTTCAAAACCTTCCATGACTGCAGAGTTATCTGAGTAAACACTAAGTAAGCCTTCTGGATGTTTGTGATAAGTATTGCGAATCATCGCAAACAAACTTTTTGCTTGTTCAATACCGTCAATCGTCCAATCAGCGTTAAAGATTTTGTGGCGACAATGCTCTGAGTTAGCTTGAGCAAACATCATTAGTTCAATATCAGTTGGGTTTCGTTTTAATTCAGTAAAACTTTCAACTAAATAATCAATTTCACCATCGCTGAGCGCTAGACCAAGCTCAGTATTGGTTTTTTCTAAAGCTGATTTACCTTTGGCGAGAATATCAACACTATCAAAAGGCTTTGGTTCAAAATTATCAAAAATAGTATGTGCGTCATCAACTGAATCAAGGACTGATTCGGTCATTTTATCCATAATTACAGCCAACACTTGTGATGAGTTGGTGATCTCAGTGTCAAAATGGTAAATAGTTGCACGTTCGATGCGGTTAATTTTATTAATATCACACAAATGCACAATATCGGTGGCTTTGGATGACCAAGGTGAGATAGTGCCTAATCTGGGGATAATGACAATACTAGATTTTGCCGACTTAACTGATAGTTCTGATGTGTAAGATAACAAGTGATCAAGGTGGTTTGTCTCTACCTCTATGAGTGATTCATTTAAATCAGCAAAGTGAATAAACTCAGCTGCCAATAGATTTAAACCACGTTGTGCTTTTGATATTTTTGTCTGTAAAGCTTTGGTTTTAAAGTCGCTAAGTGCACTAATGCCTTGATGGGTGTAGATCATAATTGCGCCATCACCTCATCTGAAATATCGGCATTGTGATACACTTCTTGCGTGTCATCAAGATCTTCTAGTCGATCAATTAATTTCATAAATTTTTCTGCATCACCTAAATTAAGTTCAACACGGGTAGCTGGTTCCATCGTTACTTGGGCATGACTTGATTCAAGGCCAGCATCGGATAATGCGTCTTTTACTGTGAAGAAGTCTTCAGGAGTGGTGATAACATCAATTGAACCATCATCGTTACTAATCACATCTTCTGCACCAGCATCAAGCGCTGCTTCCATAATTTGGTCTTCATCACCTGAGGCGAAATTAATAAAACCTTGTTTGTTAAATAAATAAGCAACTGAGCCGTCTGTGCCTAAATTACCACCATGCTTAGAAAAGGCATGGCGCACATCAGCTACAGTGCGGTTACGATTATCCGTTAAAGTATCAACCATAATGGCTGTACCACCTAAACCATAACCTTCGTAACGAACTTCATCGTAATTCTCACCTTCTAAATCACCACTGCCACGCTTAACTGCATTTTCGATGGTGTCACGTTTCATATTAGCAGCCAAGGCTTTATCGATTACCATGCGTAGTCCAGGATTATTTTCAACCACACCACCCCCAGTTTTAGCGGCAATAACAATTTCTTTAATTAATTTGGTGAATATCTTGCCACGCTTAGCATCTTGCGCACCTTTTCGATGTTGAATATTGTGCCATTTAGAGTGTCCTGCCATGTTTGATTTCTCCGAGAATATGAGTAATTAAGATTTTACCTTTTATGCAGTAAAGTCGAGTAATTTTTGTATGGATTGTTGTGCTTTTTTAGCAACAGTTGCCTCAATTAATATTTCGTTTTTACCAGTTTTTAAAACATCAAGACAATTATCCAAAGTATTCATTGCCATCCATTCACAATGTGCGCAAGATTCACAATCTGCACCTACACCCATGGTGGGTGCTTCAATGAGTTTTTTGTGTGGTGCGACTTCATGCATTTTATGAAAAATACCGTTATCAGTGGCTATGATAAAAGTAGGCTCATCTCTATCTCGAACAGCATTGATCAGCGCCGTAGTGGAGCCTACCACATCAGCCAAGTCAACAACAGATTGCGGTGATTCAGGATGAACTAAAACTGCCGCTTCAGGATGTTGTGTTTTAAGTGTTTTTAGTGCATCTGCTTTAAAGCGCTCGTGCACCACGCAAGAGCCTTGCCAAAGCAACATGTCGGCGCCGGTTTCATTTTTAACATAGTTACCAAGATGCTTATCTGGCGCCCAAAGAATTTTTTCACCTTGTTTGTGCAAATGTTTAGCAACTTTTAGTGCGCTACCTGAGGTAACCACCCAGTCAGCACGTGCTTTTACCTGTGCTGAAGTATTGGCATAAACTACGATTTTTCGATCAGTATTTTCATCGCAAAATTTGGAAAATTCATCAATTGGACATCTCTCATCTAAAGAGCATGTAGCGGCTTCATCAAGTACTAAAACTTTTTTTTCTGGAGATAGAATTTTAGCGGTTTCACCCATGAATTTAACACCTGCAACAACAATGGTGTCTGCATGACAGTTTTGCCCAAAACGTGCCATCTCTAATGAGTCAGATACGATACCACCACTTTCTTCTGCAAGTGTTTGCAGCTCACCACTTACATAGTAGTGAGCAACCAATACAGCATTGCGAGATTTTAGTTCGGCTTTTATTTGATCCTGAATTGACACGCTAACTTTTAGTCTTTTTCTGGCAAACTCACTTTAACACTCAGCTCTCTGAGCACTTTTCTTGGTACGCCGGCAGGTGCATCAGTTAGCAAACAGGCGGCAGTTTGTGTTTTAGGGAAGGCAATCACTTCACGAATTGAATCTGCACCGGTCATAATCATAACTAAGCGATCTAGACCAAAAGCCATGCCGCCATGAGGCGGGCAACCATATTCAAGTGCATCAAGTAAAAAGCCAAATTTATCTTTTGCCTCATCATCAGAAATACCTAAAAGTTTTAATACGGTTTGTTGCATTTCAACTTGATGAATACGGATAGAGCCACCACCGACTTCAGAGCCGTTAATAACCAAATCATAAGCACGAGAAAGCGCGGTATCTGCTGTTGTTTCTAATGTTTTAGCATCAACACTTGGCGCGGTAAATGGGTGGTGAATAGCATTTAAAGAGCCGTCATCTTCAACATCAAACATTGGGAAGTCAACCACCCAAATCGGTGCCCATTCTGATTCGAATAAATCTAAGTCTTTAGCCAATTGCTCACGTAGATTACCTAATGCCTCATTAACAACTTTAGTTTTATCAGCACCAAAGAAAATAATATCACCTGTTTGTGCGTGCGTCATTTCAATGACTTTAGCGGTCACATCATCGCCTAAGAATTTTAAAATCGGTGAGGCTGGGCCGTCTTCATTAAGCTTTATGTAAGCCAAGCCCTTAGCACCATAAATACTGACATACTTGGTATATTTGTCGATATTTTTACGACTAATGCTTGCACCACCTGGTACTTTAAGTGCGGCTACACGGCTTTTAGTGTTATTAGCAGGCCCTGAAAATACTTTAAAATCAACATCTTGCATCAACTCATCCATATCAGTAATTTGCATTGGAATGCGCATGTCAGGGCGATCCACACCATATTTATTCATCGCGTCAGCATAAGTAATTTGTGGGAATTTATCACCTAAAT
>CAZOAA010000046.1:0-10120 GCA_964577715.1 uncultured Candidatus Thioglobus sp.
CGCCAAAATACGGCATAACATAATCTTTTAGCCAGCTGACGTCTTGACCAACTTCTAATGCCGTTAAGATTGCACTGCCAATCGCCAATCCGTCATCCCCCATTGGGGGTAAGACATAAATGTTTTTAAACTCTGTGCGTTCATAAATATTAAGACTCATAATAATATTGGCCACAACCCCACCTGATAGGCAAAGCTTATTTACAGGATATTTCTCATAAACAAAATTAAGGTAATCTACAATTGTGTCTTCAAGATAGGTTTGAACCACCGCACAAAAATTTTCATCGCCTATTTTTGCGCGTTGTTGTTTTAAAAAGCCAATATCATAAAAAGGGGCGATCTTTTCAATATCAAAATTAATACTTAATGATTCTTTATCAATAAGTGTAGCTTCTTTAATTTGGCTCAGTAGATTTTTATCCGCCTCACCAAAGGCTGCCAATGCTTCAACCTTGCCTTCGTCACTATTCGGATGTAGATCCATGGCCTGAGTGAAATAATTATAAATACGGCCAATTGATAAGTAACGATCTCCACTGCCCATGAAATCTGCACTAGACTGGCCAATAAGTTCGTATTCTGTATCACTTTTAAAAGCATACAGTTTGCTAAAAAACCCATCACCTTGACCATCAATCGTTAAGGCAATGGCTTTGTTTCCATTAAATGGGGATAGATAATATGAAGGAATGGCATGACACAGATGGTGTTCATAAAAGCAAACGTCCTTAGGGTGTAGGTTATTTTTGTTGAAGTTGTTTTTAATATAGTTGGTAAATGCATTTTTATTGCCTTTTGGCGATTCTTTTACTAATGCGCGCTTTAACTTTGCACCATAATAAGATCTAACTGCTGAAAAATTAGCAAAAAGCGATCCAAAGATTAATTTGTTTTTCTCTGCTCTTGATATGCGTAAATCTTTTGCATAGGTTGGTTTAACAATCAAACGAATGGCTTTTTCGATGTCCTTGTTGTAAGTCATCTTCTCCCTTAACTCACCATCTCTACCCTTGTCTTCAAAGTCGTTATAAGAGTGCGCTACATAATCGACACTGTCAAAATGATATGCGCCAAGAATAGGTGTGATATCTAAATAGTCGTGCTTTATGCGAGTTACTCTTTCAGTACTCATGGCAAATATTGTTTGTTTATCAGTATCTAATAAACAAATTGCGCTGTCATGACCGCAGTATTTTGTACCTACAATTCTCATAAAGACATACCCTTGATTAATTGGTTTGTATATTCTACAAGCTTTTGCAAATCATAGCCTTCTAAAGTGTTGTTCTTAGGCGCGAAAACAGTTTTATTCAACTTAGATGTTGGTGAAAAAAGCTGGTAACTGTCTTGATTATTTTCATGAATAGACACAATTGGCTTATTAAAGGCAGAGGCAATATGTACAATAGATGTATCGGGCGTAATAATTAGATCCAACTGTTGTATAAGTGCTGCTACAGACAAAATTGTATCGGTTTTATAGCTGACGGCAACATACCCGAGGTTAGCTTCTACTGCCTTTTTTCTAACATTTGGTAAATTACTTGGCGTTGTTAGAATGATAATTTGAATGTTGTTGTTTTCTTTAAAAAGTGCTTGGCATATTTGCCATAATTCAGAAAACTTGATTTTCTTTCCTTTGACAGCGCCTTCGAGGTTAATGCCTATAAGTAGTTTGGGTGAAAACTGTTTAACAAAACTTTCTGCTTGTTTTTTTTGATTGTCAGAAATAAACAAATCATAATTATTGGATTTTGGTTGGATATTAAATGGCTTTAAGGTGGCCAGCCAAATATCTCTAAAATGAGTATTTTTTGGTTTTTCTGTGTAAATATCATACAAAGACAGCTCGCTTCCATCTACACCGTATCTGCCATCTTTTTTAACAGAAATGACTTTTTTAGGATTGATAATTTTTAGACGAATAATCGCATGAGGCACAACCGAATGATCGAACTCAATACATACATCAAATTTCTGCTTTCTAAGTTTGATTAACGATGGCAAGTCGCCAATCAGGTTGTTTTTATAATTAGTTATAACATAATCAATGTATGGGTTGTTTAATAGCGCAGCCTGATTGGCTGGACTGGCTAAAACCGTTATGATGGTCTGTGGATAGGCAAGTTTTAACTCTCTAAAAACGGGTGTAGTAATAACCATATCGCCAATTCGATCATAACGCAAAAACAACACGTTTTTTGCTTTATGGATGTCAAAATCATTAGGATTTTTGCTGGCAATCTTTCTTAAAAAAAAGGCTTTAATTCTCCTACTAATCGACATAACTATAAATACCTGTCAATACCGTTACTACACCACTTTGCATTATTATCAATTGCATTTTGCAAAAGCATGTTATTTTGTTGTAGTGAGGTACGTGTGTTTTCATTGTGCCAAAGATGGAATTGAATAGCGTTAAAACGAATGTTTTTCCGATTAATTCCACTATTTAATAAACGCACTACAAATTCACTGTCTTCTCTACCCCAGCCTTCAAAATCGTTATTAAAGCCATTAATATTGATACAATCTTTTTTAAAAAAGGCCATATTGCATGTTTTAACTCCACGCAGGTAATTTTTCTTTTTTGAAAATAATTTAGATAATGTATTTGAGTGAATAGAATTTTTACGATTGTTAATACCACTAGAGAAAAATGAAAAATTAATTTTTCCTTCCTGTAGTGCATTATTTGTTTCTTTCTCAGTTAGCAGCACTCTAGTGCCTTGGATAAAATAACCAGGCTCTGCATTATTAATATGATCTTCGATAAAGTTACGATGTAGAATCATATCGCCATCAATCAAAACAACATAATCGCCACTTGATTTGGCTATGGCCTTGTTTCTTGATTTAGCCGCTCTGAAGCCCTTATCCTCTTGCCAAGAGTGAATTAAGTTAATCCTAGATGCAGATTTAAAATCTTGAATGGTTTTTTTAGTTTCAACATTGCTGCCGTCATCTGCAATAATAACTTCATCGGGCAATAAAGTTTGCGGCTCTATACTGCGAAGGACAAATAAGAGTGCATCTGGTCGATTGTAGGTGGTGACGATTAAACTTACGCGCAATTTAATATTCAAATCCTAATTAATTAGGTAACATTTAACCACATAATTTTTAATTGACATTATTATAACCGTGAAGATATCTGTTTATATCATTGCCTATAACGAAGCAGAAAAAATACGCGATTGCATTAATAGTGTTTTGTGGGCTGATGAAATTATTGTTGCTGACTCACACAGCACCGATGGCACTTCTGAAATTGCTGAAGAACTTGGTGCGAAAGTTGTGCATATTGAATTTGATGGGTATGGAAAATTGCGCAATGAGGCCATATCGCACTGCACGGGAGATTGGATATTTAGTCTAGACTCAGATGAGCGCTGCACCACTAAAGTTCGAGATGAAATTTTAAAACTCATTGAAGATGCACCACTTGATATCTATAGAGTGCCCAGAAAGAACTACTTCATGGGTAGATGGATTAAACATTCTGGATGGTATCCCAACTTTAGGCAACCACAATTGTTTCGAAATGGAAAAATGACTTACGATCTAAAACCCGTTCATGAAGGTTACATTAGCCATAGTGATAAAAAAATTGGAATAATTAAAAATGTTATTTGGCAGTTTCCTTTTAAAAACACTGAAGAAGTTATTCATAAAGCCAATCGTTATTCCACACTTGGTGTTACTAAATTACAAGATAGAGGGAAAACTGGTAGTGTATTTAAAGCTTTTATACATGGATTTTGGTCGTTTATAAAACACTATATTTTCAAGCTCGGTTTTTTAGACGGGGGTGCTGGATTTGTGATTGCTTTTGGTAATTTTGAAGGCACCTTTTATCGCTATATCAAGCTCACTGAAGCACAAGCTAATTGGAAAGTTCCAAGTGTAGACCCAATTTATAAGACCAACCAATGATTGTTCCCATTATCCTTTCTGGTGGTAGTGGCACAAGACTGTGGCCACTTTCAAGGAAACTCCATCCAAAGCAGTTTATTAGCTTGGTTAATGATACCACGCTATTTCAAGACACCATCTTGCGATTGCCAGAAGGCTGTGACAATCCACTGATTATTTGTAATGAAGAACACCGTTTCTTGGCTGCTGAACAATTGCGCCAAATTGAGCAACAGCCAGATGGTATTATCCTAGAGCCTATCGGTAAAAACACGGCGCCAGCAATTGCACTTGCTGCACTTAAATTTATCAATGAAGAAAAGGATCCAATACTGTTGGTTTTATCGGCAGATCATTTGATTAAAGACAACGAAAAGTTTGATCAAGCCATTAGGAAAGCTGAAAAACTTGCCACTGAAAACAAACTGGTTACCTTTGGCATTGTGCCCGATAAAGCCGAAACTGGCTATGGCTATATTCAAGCTGAGATTGATGGTACCTCTGATTATTACGATATTATCTCATTTAAAGAAAAGCCCGATCAAACAACCGCTCAAAGATATACAGATTCTGGTCAATACTTATGGAATAGTGGCATGTTTATGTTTAAGGCTTCCGTTTATCTAAATGAGTTGAAAAAATTTGAACCTGAAATTTTTAATAGTTGTGAGAAATCATGTCAATCAAAATACCTGGACAAAGACTTTATTCGTTTAAATAATGATGAATTCTTTAAATGCCCTGAAAAATCTATTGATTATGCGGTCATGGAAAAAACCAAAGATGCAGTGGTGGTGCCTCTTGATGCTAATTGGAATGATATCGGGTCTTGGGAGGCATTATGGGATGTGAAAAATAAAGATAAAGACAACAATGTGGTTGAAGGAGATGTTGTTCTCAAATCAGTTAAAAACACCTATGCATACAGCTCTAATCGATTGATATCGGCTATTGGTGTTTCCAACTTGGCGATTATTGATACCCAAGATGCACTTCTCGTCATGGATAAAAAACACTCACAATCTATCAAATATGTTGTCGATGCATTAAAAAATGACAACAGGGGTGAGGTTGATAATCATCGAAAAGTCTATAGACCTTGGGGTTATTATGATTCTATTGAGATTGGAGATAGATTTCAAGTCAAGCGTATTTTAGTTAACCCTGGTGCCAAACTATCTTTGCAAAAACACAAACATCGTGCTGAACATTGGGTTGTGGTTAAGGGCATTGCAAAAGTGACTTGCAAAGATAAGGTATTTTCATTGATGGAAAATCAATCTACCTATATCCCAAAAAACACAGTTCATCGGCTAGAAAATACAGAGTCAACCAACTTAGAGATTATCGAAATACAAACAGGAGACTACTTAGGTGAAGATGATATTATTCGCCTTGAGGATGACTATCAACGTAGTTAAGTGCCTGTTTATATTTTTCAAATACTTTCTCAACTGCAATATTATTAACATTTTCTTCATCAAATAATGGAAATGACAAGATGGCATCCGTTAATTGCATTGCTGGCGTTAGCCTGGCAAACAAAGGAATAATGGGAGTATTAAGAGCATTTGCAGCATGCATGAGCCCACCATCACAGCAAAGCAACATTTGTGCTTTAGAGATAATTTGCGCTGTTTGGTTAAAACTATACTGTCCAACACAATTTACAATGTTGCAATTAGTAAATTGTTTGATGAGTTCCTTAGCTATATCTCTAGCATTATCGGATCCAATAAAAACAAAGTTTGTCTCTGTATCTAATGAAAATATCTTTTCAATAACTTGATTCCAATAATTATATGTTCGATAATCCCATTCGCCGCCTAAGACAATGGCAACAAACTTTTTGGGCAAATTTATATTATCTATTTTTTGTTGATCTTTATCGGCGATAAAAATCGAATTCTTAGCTATTGAGTTAATCTCATCACCAGATTTAATGTAGCCCAGTAGGTGATTCATTTGATGAAAACTAAATAATACACGGTTTACTTCTGGGCCATTGTAGTGACCATACATACCTATAAAATCTGTATTTGGGGCGACTGTAGATTTTATTTTTATACTTCTTGAGCTGTATGAATCAATAATGACCAGATCATACGATTTTGTAACAAGATTAACATCTGTTAACACGCTGTTAAAAACACTATCATCTTTATAAATGTGTGCATTTTTCACATCGGTAAATAAATCAATTTTTTTACTGAGAAGAAGGGTTCTACTAGATAGGTCCATTAGGCTATCACCCAAACTTGGTGCTGAGATGTTAATCCATAAAATATTTTGATGTTTTGGTAGAATTTGAAAAATTTCTAAATTTTGTTGCCTCTTGATAAACATATAAAAACAACGTTTAAAAAATTTTAAATAACGCTTGAATACAGAGGTTTGTGCAAGGTAGTCGTTTTTGTAATTAGGTATATTGTATTTAAAAGGCAGTGTATAAGTTTTTTGAAAGCTAAACATTATTAAACCACCCCTTTATTTTGTAAAAAACATCCTGTGGGGATGTGTAGTTAAATCTAACTTGATTGCCATTTTT
Organism: uncultured Candidatus Thioglobus sp.; assembly: GCA_964577715.1. Taxonomy (GTDB): domain Bacteria; phylum Pseudomonadota; class Gammaproteobacteria; order PS1; family Pseudothioglobaceae; genus SUP05. The sequence goes on from CAZOAA010000046.1 coordinate 6,467, forward strand.
ATCAAAACAGCCTTTTTCATTGCAAGCAAAATCAATCTTAGGTATTTGTGCTTGAAAAATGGTTGTTTTATCATAAGTTTGGACAGGGCTATTGACTGTTGCACAAGATTGAAGCTTATTTGACCATGGTGACCACATACTTAATTTTGTCGGGCCAAATATTGCAAAAATTGGTTTATCTTGCCCTGAGGCTATGTGCATATTAAGTGTATCCATGCCTATATAACCTAAAGACATTTCACTCAGAGCGATGTATTCTTTGATTGTGGTTTTACCTATTAGATTGATTGCATGATTAAGTTTAGGCAATGTTGTTTTAATTTGTTTATCGGTTTTATGATTACCGCCAGTAATAACAATATTCACACCAATAGAATCTAATAATTTTAACAACTGATTTCTTAATTCAGTAGGATATATCTTGTAGTTGTATTGAGCAGAGGGATGAAAAATAACAAACCTACTCTCATAGTCTATATTAAATTTACTATTAATCCTTTCGAATGTTTTAGTAGATGGTTTTGAAATTTTAAACAAAGGTGAAAAATCAACACCCAAAAGTTCCAAAGGTGTCAAATTATTTTTAAGTATGTGTTTTTCATCATCAAACTCATAATAATGACTCAAAAGTATGCGTTTCCACCATGATTTTTTTTGGTTTTTCTCAACAGCACTAATACTTCTTCTGCCTGATAACAAAGCGTAAATAACACTTCTGTCGCTGGCTGTTAGGTTGATTGATAAATCGTATTTTTTATAAATTGATCTAATGATACGTTTTTCTTGTTGCCTTCGATTATCTCTTTTTTCTTGATACGAGAATTGGTGGATGTGTCTAATATTAGGCAATAGTTCGGCAACCGACAATGTGTCGTCGTTAATGAGTATATCAATGTTTGGTTTGTTAAAGTATTTATATAGAGATTCTACAAGTGGCAAGCTAAGCAAAACATCGCCATTTGACCTCTGAACAATAATTAATATGGAATTAACCTTTTTCAAACTCTTTATATAAAAACGAACTAAAAAAAACAAATAATATGGTGGTGTAATGTCCTAATAGATAAGAGTCACTCCACATAATAACCAAAAACAATAAAGGCAGAGCAACACCCAAATCTCTTCTTATTCCTTTATTTTTACTCAACGCAAACCTAAGTTGATGGTAGAAAATAAATAGCATAGAAACTAGACCTAACAAACCCAATTGGACTGTGACAAGGATATACATGTTATGGGGATTGACTGTTAGATTAACATCTGGTGTGTTTTCTAAGTGCACTGTTTTGTATGCGCTCGGAAAATCACCAGTACCCACACCAAAAAATGGATTACTCAAGATAAGGTTAATAGAATTGGTTGTATACGTAATTCTTTGACCCACAGAAGTATCCCTATATCCACCCGAATAATAAGAATCAATATTTTTCACAGCTGCATCTACCCGATGATGGAATTGGCTTGAAGTATTGTAAGCTAAAAGAAAAACACTTGGGATTATAATAAGCGATAAAAGAAAGGCCTTTACTTTTTGCCAGTTATAGAATTGAAATATTAATAGCACCAACATGACAAAATACATGACTTGTCCTGCCCTACCTCCGGTAATAAACATGTTAATACTCATGGTTATTGCAAAAAAACCATACATAACCTTATGCATCCTCTTTAGTTTGTTGTTAAACAACAACTCATGGGAAAGTAGGTAAATACCAAATGTTAAAAAAGGGTTGTAAGATATATGACTCATCGTTGGTGTGGGATTGCCAGCAGTTGCCTTATGCAAAGGACCTATCACTTCAAACCAAACAAGATATGATAAAAACTCTGTCAATGTCATGGCAAGTATAAATGCGGAGATATAGTATTTGATATATTCTTTTTTGGTCAGTGTTAGCAAAATTGGCAATAAAAATAAAAAATCAGACATTTTTTTTAAAATTAGTAATCCCCATTGCCAATCCTGCGTCCACAATAATCCTAGAAGGTGGATAAGAAAAAATAATATAGATAATCGAGCAAGTTTATTTTGTTTGATTTGATGATATTTATCACCATATTGGCCTGAAAATAACCACAACAAAACAATGATTCCAATAATCAAGTTACCGCCAGCAGTTGTTAGAGGAAAAACAAAGGCAAGTAGAATTAACAAATATTGATAAACTTTTTCTAAACTAAGATTTAAATTAGATAAACCCACTTGCACTCCATTAAGTTAAATAGATTGTATAAAATTGAAGATCAAATTGCCATTTTATTCGAAATTTTCAACTGATTCTATGTCATTAGATCTTGATACAAAAAAAACGTATGCTTTGTTCGTAAGAAGCAGTTATGGCGATCTCCTGATGACTGCACCACTGATTAATTGCATTAAGAAAATAAACCAAAGTAATAAAATTACCCTTTTTGTGGAAGAAAAAAATGCCCAACTCGTTCCTTTTATGCAAAATGTGGATGAATTTTATGTTTTACCTTCTAAGGGCAATAAGTATTTCCAATTTATCTTCTATGGGCTCAAATACAGGCGCAAAAAGTTTGATATTAGCATTGCAGCCAAAACCGGTGTTGGGTCAGCCAATGGTTTTTTTCCTTTTTTTTTAGGAGCAAAGAAAAGAATTTCATACGTTAAATCTAAAAAAACCTGGACCGATCGACTTGTTAACCAAGCTATTGTATATAACGAAAATATTTATCATAACCAGCATTATGCCTTGAGTGTTTTACAATTATTAAACCCATTGGCTAAAAAAGTCGATAAATGCCTTTATCCAAAAATAAATTCACCAGTTGGCTCTAGCTTAAAAAATAATAGTATTCGGGTCTTTACCTCGGTGTCCAATAATAGGTCATCTTGCACCCTTGATTTAGACACCTTGTCAATCATTATTAATTCTCTTGCAAAGCGTTACCAGTTCGATGTTGTAATCTCTGCAATGGCTAATGATATTGAACAGGCTAAGAAGTTACAAAATAAATTGTTATCAAAATCTATGGTTCAAATATCGCCTAATATTGCAGATTTGCTAACACTTCTAAAATCAGTTGATTTGTGTTTTATTGGTGAGGGTGGTGTTATGCATATGGCTGCAGCACTTGATATTGAACAAGTGGTATTATTTGGGCACACCTCTCCAACAACATGGGCGCCACTTTCTGACAAGGCTATAGTGCTGAGTGATAAAGAATCTGTAAATCTAATACCTAAAAATCTTATCCTAAGTGCGCTTGATAAAAAACTACAAACGATTGTTTGTTCTCAAAAGAGTGAAAACCTTAAATAACAATACCTCTACTTTGTCATTTTGGTTGGCAATATATTTATTAGCCCATATTGCTATTCGGTTATTTTTTAGCTCTACTTTGCAAGTGGACGATGCGGAGCAAATTAGACTTGCACAAAACCTTCTTCTCGGTTATCCAATTCCTCAACCTCCTTTATACAGTTGGGTGAGTTGGTTAATGTTTCAAACATTTGGCACGGGACTGTTGGCATTGACATTACTTAAATACATACTAATTACCCTTACTTTTTGGCTAACTTGGCTTGTATCGGGACAACTATTCCAGCACCTGCAAACTCGTTACCTAGCGATCTTTTCTTATTTGTTAATACCATCATTTGCTTGGCATATGCATCAAGGATTCACC
>CAZOAA010000047.1:0-8949 GCA_964577715.1 uncultured Candidatus Thioglobus sp.
ATTGTTATTGATACAGCACATGGTCACTCACAAGGTGTACTTGATCGCGTTAAAAAAACCAAGGCTAAACACCCAAACTTAAACATTATTGCCGGCAATATTGCAACAGGTGAGGCGGCACTTGATTTAGTTAAAGCAGGTGCAGACTGTGTTAAGGTAGGCATTGGCCCAGGCAGTATTTGCACCACGCGTATTGTTGCTGGTGTGGGTGTGCCACAAATTACTGCTATCTCAGATGTAGCAGAGGCATTAAAAGGTACAGATATACCACTAATCGCTGATGGTGGTATTCGTTATTCTGGCGATATTTCCAAAGCTTTTGCTGCAGGAGCATATTGCGTAATGCTTGGCTCAATGCTTGCAGGAACTGAAGAGTCTCCAGGTGAAGTTGAGCTTTACCAAGGTCGCTCATACAAATCCTATCGTGGCATGGGCTCTATTGGCGCTATGAATCAAGCACATGGTTCGTCTGACAGATATTTCCAATCAGACTCTAAAGCTGACAAACTCGTGCCAGAAGGTATTGAGGGCCGTGTTCCATTTAAGGGGTCTATGCGACCTATCATTCACCAAATGGTTGGCGGTGTTAGATCATCAATGGGTTATACAGGTTGTGAAACATTAGACAAAATGCGTACTAATGCTGCTTTTGTACAGGTGACGTCTGCCGGTATGGTTGAGTCACATGTGCATGATGTTAGTATCACTAAAGAAGCGCCAAACTACCACCAGTAGTACTAAATTTCCTTATACTTGATGATAAATTCAATGCCAATATGGTGACTTGTATTAATTGAAATTGAATATAGTTGTTTTAACTTACAAAAAAAGTGGGTGAACTCTAATAGGTGGACGATGTGTATTATTCTCAAAAATTAAAAAAGCATATCAATAAACATTTCTCTGGTTTTAAGATCTCTGTCTCGATTGGTTATGAAATCAACATGAGTTTCTAGCTCATTATTTTTAATAGTTAATGGTTTGATCTGAACACCCCACAAAGGTCGAATACTGTTTGGTAATAACGAATATCGCACATCGATTATATAATTGGGCATACTCGGATAAAGTGCCAAATAATCATCAGAAAACCATCGAAATCTCTCAACATCTATAGCAGATTGCGATTTTTTATTTAACAACGCTAAATCTTTATCAACATTGAGTTTTTGAATCGATTCACCTGGATATATTTGTTTGTCCAATAAAAGCTTTACCGCATCAACATAATAATAACCGTTATGTTCGTACAACATCTTCCAGACATGACGATTCGCAAAACTAGGCTTAACTTGCATTCGCTCAATAATGTGACCACGTTTTTGAGCCAATTCAATCAGTGACTCTTCAGCTCGTTGATACTGGAATACACCCAAACTTAAATACACCATAGCATAGATAAAAGCTATTTTTGCATAATGATTTGTACGTCGAAGCACGCTCCATATAATCAAAATTAGTATAGGCAAGGTAAACAAAGGATCCACAACAGAGATAGTATTCCAAGCAATACGCTCGTTAGAAAATGGCCACAGCAATTGCGTTCCATAAGAAGTATTTGCATCAAGAAAACCGTGCGTAGCATAACCTAAAAATGAAAACAAATACACTTGTGAAAAAGATAAACTACGCCTTAGATCGACTTTCCAACGACCCAATAGATTGATAAAAAAATAAAAAACTATGGCACATAATAGTGCGCCTATTGGAATAAATATTAAAGCATGTGTAAATTGACGGTGAAATTCTAAAGTCAGCAAAGGATCGGTGCTAGAATGAATAAATGTATCCAAGTCAGGCGCCATTGCTGCTAAAGCGCCAATTGTCATTGCGCCTATTTGTGAAGATTTGTTCTTTGCAAAAGCTTGTGACAAGCTTGCCCCAAATACCGCTTGAGAAACTGGATCCATAAAATTAATTAGTTTAGTTGATTAATTAAGTTGATAAATACTGCCTAACTTAATAGTAAAATTTAACCTAGTAAACCATTTTAACGAGACAATGATTCATTTTGGCAAAATCTCAAAAGCCAATTTTTTGCGTAATTATTGGCAGAAAAAACCTTTGTTAATCAAACAGGCGCTACCTGACTTTATCTCGCCAATTACTGCTGATGAATTAGCTGGATTATCTCTCGAAGATGAATTTGAATCACGCCTTGTTATAGGCTCTATCTCTGACAACAAATGGTCACTAACCAATGGTCCATTTACCGAAAAATCATTCTCTCAACTGCCTAAACAAGATTGGACTCTGTTGGTACAGGGAGTTGATAGGTTTATTCCAGAAGTATCAAATCTTATTCAACACTTTGATTTCATTCCTCGCTGGAGGCTTGATGATGTAATGATCTCTTATGCCATTAAAGGGGGTAGTGTTGGTCCGCATTTTGATTATTACGATGTATTTTTATTACAAGGTAGTGGCGAACGACGTTGGGAACTATCCACACAATTTTGCAATCTTGATAACTATCTAAATGATACACCACTTAGGATTATGAATAAATTTACAGTAGAGCAAGTATTTGATGTCGAGCCTGGAGATATACTGTATATCCCGCCTAAAGTTGCGCATCATGGTGTTAGCCTTGACAATGAATGCATTACCCTATCCTTTGGATATCGATCTTATACTGGCAAAGAAATATTTGACCAATATTGCCCAAAAGACAAAAAAGATGTCTATTATCAAGATCCAACTTGGATTAATAATAACACACCTGCCTTAATTCCCTCAGGTGCCATCGCTAAAGCCAATGAAATTAGCACAATAACTGATGAATCATTTGCCAAGTTTGTTACAAAACTTGACACGTTAGACCGAAAAATTCTACAAGATTTTGAGTTTGAACATCAAAATATTATTTTTGATAATAGTGCAACTTATACTTTGTATTCTGTTTGTAAAGCAGCTTATCTAAAAGAAAACAATATATATAAGTTCTTTATTAATGGCGAACAAATCAACATAAACAACCAAATAAACACAATGGTTGATTTTTGTAATACAAGGCAAATCAGTGCGCAACAAAACCTAGATTTAGCTGAACAATTATTTGCACTAAACTTAATCTACAGAAAATCCTAATATTAGAAAGCATTAATTCTGTGCAAAGGTATAATGCTTCTAGTTTTATGGTTTAATCATAAGTAAGTTTTATCTAAAACATATTTAGCAATAGTCAAAAACTCCTATGCGAGAAATTGTCTATTAATATAGAAAAATGTGTTTCAAATAAAGCTTAACTGATTTAATCATAAACTTCTTTTTTATTTTATTTATAGGAGTTTAAATTCATGGAAATGAATATCGTTAAAAAAAGCTTTGCCATGGGCAAACACACAATCACATTGGAAACTGGTCGCGTAGCACGTCAAGCACATGGCGCGGTACTAGCTAGCATGGACGACACACAAGTACTGGTCACTGTTGTTGGCTCTAAAGAAATGCGTCCTGGTCAAGATTTCTTTCCATTATCGGTAGACTATGTTGAAAAAACATACGCTGCTGGCAAAATCCCTGGTGGGTTCTTAAAACGTGAAGCAAGACCAAGTGAAAAAGAAACGCTAACTTCTCGTCTAATTGACCGCCCTATTCGTCCACTATTCCCAGCTGGATTCATGAACGAAGTTCAGGTGATTATTACAGTGATCTCTGCTAACTCAAATGTTGACCCTGACATGATTGCAATGCTAGGTGTATCAGCAGCACTTTCAATTTCAGGCATTCCATTTGCTGGTCCAATTGGTGGTGCTCGTGTTGGTTATAAAGATGGTGATTACATCCTTAACCCAACTTACTCTGAGCTAGCCGAGTCAGACTTAGACATGGTGGTTGCCGGTACAGATGAAGCCGTACTAATGGTTGAATCAGAAGCTGCAGAACTTTCAGAAGAAATTATGCTAGGTGCGGTAATGCATGCTCATGAGCAGTTTCAAGTGGCTATTACCAACATTAAAGAGTTTGCTGCCGAAGTTGGCACTGAAATGTGGGATTGGGAAGCTCCAGCAATAAACGAGGCATTATTAGGCGACATCCAGTCACAATTTGGCGATCAAGTAAACGAAGCATACCAAATTAAAGAAAAAATGGATCGCTACGCTAAAGTAGGTGAAATTAAAGCAGCTGCAGTTGAAGCATTAGCCAGTGATGACGAAGGCGGTAATTCAGCTGAAGAAGTATCAAAATACTTCAAGAAAGTTGAAAAATCAACTGTTCGTGAGCGTATCTTATCAAATGAGCCGCGTATTGATGGCCGTGACAATACAACAGTTCGCGGATTAAAAGTTGAAACAGGTGTATTAGAAAACACTCACGGTTCAGCTTTATTTACTCGTGGCGAAACACAAGCATTGGTAGTAACAACATTGGGCTCTAAGCGTGAAGCGCAGTTAATTGAAAAATTAGAAGCTTCTGAGCGTCAAAATGACTACTTCTTACTACATTACAACTTCCCTCCATACTCTGTGGGTGAAACAGGTCGTATGGGTGGTACAGGTCGTCGTGAAATTGGCCATGGTCGCTTAGCACGTCGTGGTATTTCTGCATGTCTTCCTAGCATTGAAGAATTCCCATACACAGTGCGTGTAGTATCGGAAATTACAGAATCTAACGGCTCTTCATCAATGGCAAGTGTGTGTGGTTCATCACTTTCATTAATGGATGCAGGTGTGCCAATGAAAGCACCAGTTGCTGGTATTGCTATGGGTCTTGTTAAGGAAGATGATAGATTCACTGTACTAACGGATATCTTGGGTGATGAAGATCATTTAGGCGATATGGACTTTAAAGTGGCTGGTACGTCTCGTGGTGTTAATGCATTGCAAATGGATATTAAAATCCAGGGTATTACTAAAGAAATCATGGATATTGCTCTAAAACAAGCAAAAGACGCAAGATTGCATATTTTAGGTGAGATGAATAAAGTAATTTGCGAGCCTAATACATCTAGTAAGAACGCTCCTAAAACCGCAGTTATTAAAATTCAGCAAGATAAGATCAGAGATCTAATCGGTAAAGGTGGAGAAACCATTAAAGGTATTATTTCAAACTCTGGCGCAAGTGTTGATGTTGATGATGACGGTAATGTCAACATCTTTGCAAATAACCAAAATGCCTTTGATACAGCTGTTCAAATGGTAAAAGATGTGACTGCTGTACCTGAAGTAGATAAGGTTTATTCTGGCCGAGTTGCAAAAATTGTTGAGTTTGGTGCTTTTGTTAACATCCTCCCTAACCAAGATGGACTACTACATATTTCTGAAATCGCCAATGAGCGTGTTGAAAAAGTAGAAGACTACTTGAAAGAAGGAGATGAAATTGAAGTAAAAGTACTAGGTGTAGATAGAGGTCGTATCAAGCTATCTCGCAAAGTACTTTTAGCTAAATAATTAATTTCAATTAGTTATTAATAAAAAACCACCTTAAGGTGGTTTTTTTAGTTTTATACTGGCATCATGCCAATCTACTTTGTATTTCTCTGTGTTGTCGCTATTTGGTCAACCACACCGCTTGCTATCCAATGGTCAACACTAGGGGCCAGCTTTAGCTTTGGCGTTGCATCTCGAATGTTAATCGGCCTAGGAATTTGCTTTTTATTGCTACTTATTAAAAAACAGAGACTTAGTATTAGAAAAGTTGCAATTAGTAACTATCTATATGCAGGGCTCGGTATCTTTATCACTATGAGTCTAGTTTACTACTCCTCTCAAACAATTCCTTCTGGCATTATCTCTGTTGTGTTTGGTCTTACACCAATTATTACTGGTATCTTTGCTTTAATATTATTAAATGAAGACTTCTTTAAATTACACAAAATTACTGGATTATTGCTTGGTTTACTCGGATTAATAATAATTTTCAGACACACACTTAAACTTGAATCTGGCATGATAGTTGGTTTAGTTGCCGTTACTCTTGCTATGGCTTTTCAATCTTTTATCTCTGTTAAACTTAAACAGATCAATGCACATATTTCTGCACTAGAGACCACAACAGGTGCGTTGATTGTAAGTGTGCCTTTATTTATCCTAAGCTGGTATTTCATCGAAGGTAGCGTCCCAACTATTACACTTAAAGCCGCTCTATCGATTGGATACTTAGCACTATTCGGATCGGTTATTGGCTTTATGTCTTATTACTATTTAATTAGGCATGCTAGTGTGCGTGTAGTTGGTATTGTGCCGCTTATCACACCAATTTTTGCTTTGCTTATGGGTGCAAACCTTAATAATGAAACTTTAACAAATACACAGATTAGCGGTATTGTTTTGGTATTATTTGGCTTAACAATCTATGAATACGGAAATAAAATATGGATAAAAAGATTATTGAATTAGAAGAGAAATTTGCACATCTAGACCATACAATCGAAAAACTCAATAATATTGTTTTTCGTCAAGCACAAAAAAATGATGAGCTAGAAGAAATGATTAAACTTTTATCATCCCAAATAGAACAACTTAAAGACAAGTCACAAGGTGGGGAGATCACCAACGAACGTCCACCACATTACTAATGTATTATTTCCTATCTAAAACAGGCGATTCAAACTTTAAGCCTTCCCAGCCATAAGTCATAAAGTTACGAATATTGGCATGTGAATCACTATCCGGCGTATTTAATACATCTTGGTAATACTGACCAAAACAATGTAGTGTCTCTAATTGAGTAAGTTGGTGAATTGCAGCAAAACAAAATAACTTAGCACTGCCTTGATTTTCATCAGCAGCATTTTCAGCTTCACCATTAGTAAAAGCAGCTGGCGTATAGTTATAATCATCATCAATCAGATCAATCAAGTCTTCAAACTTCATTCTTGCGCCTGTTCTGAGTTCTTCTAAGTACTCTTCTTGTGTCATTTTCTCCCCTTATCTGAGTATTGTCCTACACCGTCATTGGATTTGGTTTGTCAGTATTTATACCGTATTTTTCAATCGCTTGTGCAACAACTGACGCATCCATCTCACCTTCATCAACCAGTGCTTTTAGCGCCGCTAAAGTGACATAGTTAGCATCCACTTCAAAGAAATCTCTAAGTGCTGCACGTGAGTCAGATCGACCAAATCCATCGGTACCTAATACTTCATAACGACTTGGAACATACTTACGCACTTGTTCAGCATAGTTGCGCATATAGTCTGTCGCTGCAATAACTGGACCTTTAGCATCTGCCAAGCACTGTGTAATATAAGGCACTTTTGGTGCATCTGAGCTAAATCTATTCTCCCTATCAATTGCTTGTGCTTCACGCGTAAGCTCATTAAAACTGGTTACTGACCAAATATTAGATTTAACACCCCAATCATCAGCGAGCATCTGCGCTGCGGTTTCAACTTCTCTCAAGATCGTACCACAACCCATTAACTGTACTTGCTTATCACCCTTACCCACCTCTTTAAGTGGATAAATTCCTTTGATAATCCCTTCTTCTGTGCTTGTTGGCATTTCGGGGTGAGTATAAAGCTCATTCATTGTTGTGATGTAGTAGAAAATATTTTCATTATCTTCATACATGCGTTTTAGGCCTGAACGAATAATTACTGCTAGCTCATAAGCATAAGTTGGATCATACGAAATACAATTAGGAATCGTGTTAGCCACCAAATGCGAATCACCATCTTGATGTTGCAAACCTTCACCATTGAGTGTAGTGCGCCCTGCTGTACCACCAATTAAAAAGCCTTTGGCCTGCATATCGCCTGCTGCCCACGCCAAATCACCCACACGCTGGAAACCAAACTTAGAGTAATAAATGTAGAATGGAATCATGGTGGTATTGTGTGTTGCGTATGAAGTTGCTGCTGCAATCCAATCAGAGATCGCACCTGCCTCATTAATACCCTCTTGCAACACCTGGCCTTTTTTATCTTCCTTATACCACATCACTTTGTCATGATCTTCTGGTTGGTAAAGCTGCCCTGAAGCTGAGTAAATACCGAGTTGTCTAAACAAACCCTCCATGCCAAAGGTGCGCGCCTCATCTGGAATAATTGGCACAATCTTAGGGCCAAGTTGCTTATCGCGCACCAATAAAGTCATAATACGATTTAACGCCATTGTGGTTGACATCTCTCGATCACCACTAGACTCTAACAAAGCTTTAAATACATCCAGTTCTGGTGCTTTTAAATCCTCTAATTCAAACGAACGTACTGGTACTGAGCCACCAAGCTTTTCACGTTGAGCTTTTAGGTAAGTCATTTCTTCGCTGTCAGGCGCTGGCTTGTAAAAATTAAGTTCTTTAACATCAGTCTCTGTCACTGGCACATCAAAACGCTTAGCAAAAATCTCAACTTGCTCTAAGCCTAATTTCTTTTGCGAGTGCGTGGTGTTTTGCCCTTCGCCCGCTTCACCCATGCCGTAACCTTTGACAGTCTTAGCCAAAATAACGGTTGGTTTATCGCTGCAAGCTTTAGCTGCATGATAGGCTTGGAACACTTTATAAGGATCATGGCCACCACGATTTAGATGATAAATTTCATCATCACTCATGTGTTCAACCATCGCCAATAATTCAGGATACTTGCCAAAGAAGTGCTTACGTACATACGCGCCATCTTTTGCTTTATAGGCTTGGTACTCACCATCCACCACTTCTTCCATACGCTTTCTAAGTAAGCCATCGGTGTCTTTAGCGAATAATTCATCCCACTTTCCACCCCAAATAACTTTAATCACATTCCAGCCTGCGCCACGGAACATGCCTTCTAACTCTTGAATAATCTTACCGTTACCACGCACTGGGCCGTCAAGGCGCTGTAAGTTACAGTTAATGACAAATACCAAATTATCTAATTTCTCACGGCCTGCCATTGAAATAGCGCCGAGTGATTCTGGCTCATCAGTTTCACCATCACCTAAGTACGCCCAAACGGTACGTTTATCTGTTTGCTTAATTTCGCGGTGATGAAGGTACTTCATAAAGCGCGCTTGATAAATCGCCAT
>CAZOAA010000048.1:0-8486 GCA_964577715.1 uncultured Candidatus Thioglobus sp.
CTAGGTATGGTGACATAATGGAAAGTGCTGCAGAGATTTAGACCGCCTGTTTTTAATAGGTAAGGGTGAGAAGGTGTGGTAAGAGCGCACCGCGCGGAAGGCAACAACCGTGGCAAGGTAAACCCCACTTGGAGCAAGCTCAAATAGGCTACCATTGGTACGGCTCGTACAAGGTAGCGGGTAGAGTGCTAAAGCATATTAGTGATAATGTGCGTAGATGAATGACTATCTATTACAGAACCCGGCTTATAGACCAACTTCATTTTATTTCGTCTTTTGTCCTTATTCTGCGTTATATCTTAAAAAATACTCAATCACATAGTTACACCTATGCTCAGTCGTATTTTTTAAAACATGCCTTGCATAAGAACAAAATACTCATAAAATCATCTTTTTAAGAAGTCCTTATTCTTTCAATTGTTTAGATTTTGTTGTAGAATAAAATTATGAATAGGATGATTGGACAAGTAGTTTTTGTATTTTTATCAGGTGTGGCGATCAGCGCTTATGCCGATAAAGAAATACTTTATTCTGATAAAAATATTACCATTTATAAAGATAATACCATTACCTATACTGGCAAGAAAACTGCACCAGTGTTTAAGCCTTCAAGCACTTGGGTGGAGGAAGACTACTTTACTCAGCAAGAAAAATACTGTGAGGTAGATTCTAAGTATGCTGACAAACTTAAAAAGAGTATTAAAAAATAAGGATGTTTTTTTGATGCTACTTAAAAACCACTAAACCCATACCATTGAGGGAATACTGCCAAACTGCTAAGCACCATAATCTGAATAATAATAAAAGGCACAACGCCTTTATAAATATCAGTTGTGCTGACTGATGCAGGTGCCACACCCTTAAGATAGAATAAACTAAATCCAAAGGGTGGGGTTAAGAATGATGCTTGTAAGTTCATGGCAATTAATATTGCAAACCACTCCATGTCAATACCTAGTGAGAGGGCAATAGGGTAGAAGATTGGAACGATAATCAGTGATATTTCGACAAAATCAATAAAAAATCCAAGAACAAGAATAATCAGCATTGATATCAAGATAAAGCTCATTTCTTTAGCAGGTAATCCCATGATAAATTCTTCTACTAGTATATCTCCACCACTGTAAGTAAACACCATGGAAAATGCGGTTGCGCCAACTAAAATAGCAAATACCATTGAGGTTATCTTAATAGTTTCGATACTAGATTCTCGCACCATATTCCAGTTTAAACGTTTGTATATTGAAGCCAATATTAAAGCACCAACAGCGCCAATAGAGGCTGATTCAGTAGGTGTGGCAATGCCAGAAAAAATAGAACCAAGTACTGCAACAATTAATGCAATTGGCGGAATAATAGCTTTAGAGATAGCTAAATATTTTTTTAATCCATGGTTTTTACTTTTAAATGCTGGTGCTGCTTCTTGATCCAGATGGGAAATAATTAATACATAAATGATGTATCCACCAACCAAAACCAAAGAGGGTAGTACGGCGCTTTTAAACAGATCGCCAACCGGCACACCTAATACATCGGCCAAGATAATTAAAACAATTGAAGGCGGAATAATTTGACCTAGTGTTCCAGAGGCGCAAATTACACCAGTTGAGAGTGTTTTTTTATAATTGTGTTTTAACATAACAGGGAGCGATATAACACCCATAGCAATAACGCTAGCACCAACTACACCTGTTGATGCGGCGAGTAGTGAACCAACTAAAATAGTTGATATGGCTAGGCCACCACGTATATTGCCGAATAAATCCCCCATGGCTTCGAGTAATTGTTCAGCAAGTTTGGTTTTTTGTAAGACAATACCCATAAAGATAAATAACGGAACGGCCATGAGGATGGTGTTTTCCATTACACTCATAATGCGATAAGGCATAAAGCCAAATAAATCAATACCCTCGGCTAAAGTACCAAAAATAACAGCCACACCTGCAAAGGTAAATGCAACAGGAAAACCCACCATAAGTAGCATCAAAGTTAATACAAACATGATTAAACCAATCATCGCTTGAATGCCTCGTAGTTATCTTTTACAAAAATAAGTCCAGATATCATGACTAAGATAAAACTGATTGGGATAATGCTTTTAATAATAAATCTGTGTGATAAGCCTCCAGGATCACCACTTTGTTCTTTAATTTCAAAGGCCGAATAGGAAAAGTCAATGCCATAATAGGTAATCAGTAAGCTGATTGGCATAACAAATAAAATAAAGCCAGCAATGTTAACTAAGGCTTGTTTTTTAGGTTTAAATTTAGCGTAAAAAATATCAACTCTAACATGCGCATCACTTTGTAATGTATAGGCAATACCAAGCAGAAACATGGCAGAGAATAAATGCCATTCCATTTCTTGAAGAGCAATTGAGGAGTTGTTAAATATGTAACGAAGAACAACATCAATAAAGACGTTGAAAATAGTGAGAAGCAACAGCCCAATGGTTAGAGTTTCTAACCATTGAGTGTATTTACGTTGAAACAACCTTATTTAGATTGAGAATTTAAGTAAGATTGATCAGAGATTGCGGTCCAAGCACGTGCTTTTGCTAAGTAATCCGCTTGAGAATCGATAATTTCTTTTGATAGTGGATTTTTAGCAGCTAGTTCACTAAGTAGTTTGTCGTTCGCTGCTCTGAGGGCATCAAACACTGGCTTAGGGAATGTTTTAACTTTAATATTAGGATAATCTTTTTGCATGGTTGACCAATTTTTAGCGCTTTCATGTTCAGACTGTGCATACATTTCATAAGCAGATAGTTTCATCGCTGTCACTAAGATACTTTGTAAATCTGATGGTAACGAATCGTATTTCTTAAGATTAATTAAGAATTGTAATTCAGTGCCAGGCTCATGCCATCCTGTGTAGTAGTAAGGTGCTACTTTGTGGAAACCCATTCTTAAATCAAGTGAAGGGCCTACCCATTCTAAGGCGTCAATTGTTCCACGATCAAGCGCGGTATAAAGTTCACCTGCAGGAATATTAGTTGGTTTAGCGCCAACTTCAGCCATAATCTCGCCAGCAAATCCAGGGATGCGCATCTTCAAACCTTGAAGATCTTCAACGGTATTGATTTCTTTTTGGAACCAACCGCCCATTTGATTACCAGTACTACCACCGATAATAGATTTTATGCCATGCTTGGCGTAAACCTTATCCATTAATTCTTGACCACCACCATACTCAAACCATGAGTGTTGCTCAGAAGTTGTCATACCAAATGGCATTGAAGTAAAGAATAAGGTGTTGATATCTTTACCTTTCCAATAGTACGAACCTGAATGACCTAAATCATATTGCCCAGACTTCACAAAGTCAAAAATACCCAACGCTGATTTATGTTTATTTTTTGAGTCAATTTGAATAACCAAGCGACCATCAGACATTTCATTAGCTAATTTAGCAAAGTTTTTAGTTGCATCACCAAAAATTGGAAAATTACTAGGCCATGTTTCAGCCAACTTCAGGGTGTAAACTTTACTGTCTTTTTGTGTATTTGTAGATTGACTAGCATCATCGCTACAGCCAGAAGCAGTAATGATGAGAGCGACTGCTGCAAATAATTGCATTAGTTTTTTCATTTTTTTCTCCTCGTTAGGAATTAATTAAACATTGTTATTTAAGTTGTGCCAAGATAGCACGGTCTTTAGAATTATAGTCTTTGAAAACTTTAATATTATGAAATTTTTTATCTAATAAATCAGTAATTTTAGTTTGCTGATTAAATCCATGTTCTAGCAATAAATAACCATCTTTGTTTAAATACTGTGGCGCATTATTAATAATAACTCTAATATCATTCAAACCATCCTTGCCAGATACTAAAGCGCTTTGTGGCTCAAAAGATAAATCATCCAAATACGGGTCATTTTGCTCAATATAAGGAGGGTTAGAAATAATTAAATCAAAAGTTTGTCCATTAACCGCTTCAAACCAACTGCCTTGATAAAAATTAATATCAGTTGCTGCATTATTTTTGGCAACATCGAGTGCTTTTTTTGAAAAGTCTGTTGCACTGACTTTCCAGTGAGGGTTTTTATCACTTAAAGTAATGGCAATAATACCACTCCCTGTTCCTAAGTCGAGCATTTCACAAGGTTGATTATTATCAAATAGGTCAAGTGCAATATCAATCAGTAATTCGGTTTCCGGTCTTGGAATTAGGGTATCGGGCGTAACTTTAAAATTCAGATGATAGAATCCTTTTTCTCCACTAAGATAAGCAAAAGGAGTGCCTTTTTTTCTTTTCTGAATTAGTATGTCTAATTGTTTTGATTCTGTTTCACTTAATTGATAATCGGTTTGAGTGTAAAGCGCTGTGTTTGGTTTATTAAGTGCTAAAGACAAAAGTGGCGCAATATCAATTACGCCACTTTTAAGGTAATCATCAATGGTATTCAAGATTTACAAATTAACTGTTGTTAAGCCTAAAGATTTCCAAGAATTCATGCCACCACGATAGTATTTAAGTTTTGCAGCAGGATAGCCATACTTAAGTAGTGCATTAATTGCAGCTGGCGTTTGGCCGCACCAGATACCATTGCAATACATAACTAAAGTTTTTGCATATGAGAAATCATAAACTTCATCAACTTGAACGCCAAGGCGATCTTCCATGATTTCTAATGCTTTTTCTTTTTTCTTAAAATGTGTATAAGGAATATTAACTGCTGTTGGAATGCCACCAGTAATAACTGGCCAGTTAGGTGTGCGTGTATCAATAACTAGGATTGTATCATCACCGCCAGATCTTTTTTTAACGTAGTCAATCACATCAAGCTCACCAATCGTCTCAACCAAATGTGGTGCAAATGGATGCATTTTTTGAATTTTTCCACGTGCAGTTTTTAGATAAAAATCAGATATTTCGTTTTCTTTATCTTGATCTCTTTGAAGTTTGACTGGTTTATCTTGGTGAATGATATCAACAGACACCACACCTGGTGAAATAAACACTTCTTTAGTTGCTTCGCCCTCAGCGTATACGCCTGATGCTATTAGGCTAGCTAATAGTACTATTATTTTTTTCATTACTCTCCCCTTTGTTTTTCAAGTTTTAAATCATATAAATTTTTAACAGCAACAATCAACCCTAAGCCAATAAATGCGCCTGGCGGCAAAATTGCCAACAATGTACCTTGATAGTCGTTAAACACTGTAATGCTTAGTGTATCACCTAAACTTCCGAGTAGCAAGGCAGATTGATCAAACAAAGTACCAGAGCCAATAAGTTCTCGCATTGCTCCTAATACAATAAGTACTAATGAAAAACCAACTCCCATCATTAGTCCATCAAGTGCAGATTTTCCCCAAGTATTTTTACTGGCAAAAGATTCGGCTCTTCCAAGTATTGCGCAGTTGGTAACAATGAGCGGTACAAAAATTCCCAGTATTAAATATAAATCATAAAAGTACGATTGCATTAATAATTCAACAATAGTCACAAAAGAGGCAATTAATAAAACAAAAATTGGGATTCGTACTTCTTTTGAAATTTGATTTCTAAAAATCGATACAGTTATGTTTGATGATACCAGTACGAATGTTGTGGCAAGACCAAGACCAATTGCATTAACAATGTTATTAGTAACCGCTAGAAGAGGGCACAAGCCAAGGAGCGCAACCAAAGCTTGGTTATTGTTCCAAAGACCGTTTCTAACAATTTTAAGGTAATCATCCATAGAGCCTGATTATATCAAGCTCTACTGATGATTGATTTATGATTTTATGAAAATATTAACTCACTATTGTCAGTATCTGCATGAATCGTAGTGCCAGGCAAAAACTCTCCAGATAAAATCTTTTGTGAAAGAGGATTTTCTAATAGTTGCTGAATAGTTCGCTTTAGCGGTCTAGCGCCAAATACTGGGTCATAGCCCCTATCAATAATTATATCCATTGCATTATCGCTTAACTCCAACTTAAGATCTAAATCTTGAAGGCGAGATTGTAAGATTTCAACTTGAAGTTTAGCAATACCTTTGATTTGCTCTTTTTCAAGATTATTAAACACTACAATTTCATCGATACGATTTACAAACTCAGGTCGGAAATGTTCACCAACAATTTTAGTTAGTTCATTAGTCATGTCTTTGCCAGGGTTTTCTTGAATAAGGTGTGAACCTAGGTTCGAAGTCATTACAATAACCGTATTTTTAAAGTCAACCGTGCGACCCTGGCCATCAGTCAAACGACCATCATCAAGTACCTGTAAAAGTACATTGAATACGTCAGGATGTGCTTTTTCCACTTCATCAAGCAAGATAATTGAGTATGGCTTACGACGCACCGCTTCGGTTAAAACACCACCTTGTTCGTAACCAACATACCCAGGAGGCGCGCCAATGAGGCGTGCAACTGAGTGTTTTTCCATAAATTCACTCATATCTACTCGTACAATGGCTTGTTCGGTATCAAACAAGAAATCGGCTAATGCTTTAGTGAGTTCAGTTTTACCAACACCAGTAGGTCCCATAAACATAAACGAGCCATCTGGTCGGTTAGGGTCACTTAATCCTGCACGCGAGCGACGCACTGCATCAGAGATAACCTTAACAGCTTTATCTTGACCAACAAGTCGCTTATGGATAATTTCCTCCATTTGCAGTAGCTTGTCTTTTTCTCCTTCCATCATTTTATCCACTGGAATACCTGTCCAACGCGCTACAATGTGGGCGATTTCATCTTCAGTTACTTTGTTACGAAGTAGTGTCATATCCTCGCCATCGTCAGATTCTGCTTGGACGATTTTGGCTTCTAAATCTGGAATTTTTCCGTATTGCAGCTCACTCATCTTCGCCAAATCATTATTACGGTTTGCCGCTTCTAGCTCTGCTTTAGCCTGTTCTAATTCTTCTTTTAAGTGTTGTGCACCTTGTACTTGGGATTTTTCTTTTTTCCAAATTTCTTCAAGATCAGCGTATTCTTTTTCTAGTTTTTTAATATTGCTCTCAAGCTCTTTTAAGCGCTCCTTAGAAGATTTATCCTTTTCTTTTTTAAGTGCCATACGCTCAATCTTGAGTTGTACCAATTTTCGATCAAGCTTATCCATTGACTCAGGTTTAGAATCAATCTCCATACGAATTTGCGATGCCGCCTCGTCAATTAAATCGATAGCCTTATCTGGTAGTTGTCTATCGGTAATATAGCGTGTTGAATAAGTAACCGCAGCGATAATAGCTGGGTCGGTAACCTCAACACCATGATGCACTTCGTATTTTTCTTTGAGTCCGCGCAAAATAGCCACTGTATCTTCTTCAGTTGGCTCATCTACCAATACCTTTTGGAATCGACGCTCTAGCGCTGAATCTTTTTCAATGTATTCACGGTATTCATTAAGTGTAGTAGCGCCCATACAGTGCAAATCACCTCTTGCAAGAGCAGGTTTGAGCATATTACCTGCATCCATAGCACCGTCAGTTTTTCCTGCACCAACCATAGTGTGAAGTTCATCAATAAATAGAATGACTTGACCTTGTTCAGCTTCAAGCTCTTTCAGTACAGCTTTTAGGCGCTCTTCAAATTCTCCACGATATTTTGCTCCTGCAACAAGTGCTGCCATATCGAGCGATAGAACTTTTTTACCTTTAATGCCTTCAGGCACTTCGCCATTAATAATGCGCTGTGCCAAGCCTTCTACAATGGCGGTTTTTCCCACACCTGGCTCACCAATAAGTACTGGGTTATTTTTGGTTCTGCGTTGTAATACTTGTATAGCACGACGGATTTCACCATCACGTCCAATAACAGGATCGAGCTTACCATCCTGTGCGCGTTCTGTAAGATCGAGCGTATATTTTTTTAGGGCATCTCTCCCAGTTTCTGCATTTTGATCTGTCACGTTTTCGCCTCCTCTAAGGTCATCAATTGCTGCTGATAATTTGTTTTTATCAACACCTGTGTCTTTTAATAATTTTGTAGTTGTGTCATTACTATCAATAATAGCCAATAAAAATAACTCAGTTGATAGATAACTATCACCTTTATCAGTTGCTAATTTTTCAGTTGTATTGAGTAGTCTTAGTAAGTTTTGTGATATGCCAATATCACCATTTGGGCTACTTACAACTGCTAAATTATCAATCTCTTTATCAACATTTACTTTAAGCTTGTTAGTATCAACATTACATGCCTTTAGCACATTAGCAACACTAGAACTATTATCACTCAGCATAGAGCTTAGTACATGCACACCTTCAATTGCACTGTGGTTTTTACCAATTGCAATAGATTGTGCCAATCCAAGATCTTGTTGAAATTGAGAAGTTAGTTTGTCAATATTCATAGATTTTGTATTAGTTTTATTTAAGTTAGTTACTATCTATGGGATGATATTTGGTTATTCAAGTGAAAAAATAAAATATTATGTTAAATTTAGTATTATTCGAACCCGAGATTCCCAATAACACAGGAAGCTTGATTCGCCTGTCGGCAAATATGGGCTGTAAGCTACATTTAATCAAACCCTATGGTTTTGA
>CAZOAA010000049.1:0-7908 GCA_964577715.1 uncultured Candidatus Thioglobus sp.
TAAACGAGCCTTTTGATACTTGATCGTTAGGCGCTTACTTAACGTTTGCGTCTAATTCACCTGATGCGTATCTTTGGCTCATTGTATCTAATGAAGATACTTTGATTTTATCCGCTTGGCCAGCTGAACCGAATGCTTCAAAACGTGCAGCACAAATTTCAGACATTGCCAACGTAGACTCTTTCAAGAATTTACGTGGATCAAAGTTTGAAGTGTTTTCAATTAAATGCTTACGAATCGCGCCGGTAGATGCCATACGCAAATCAGTATCGATATTAACTTTACGCACACCATTCTTGATGCCTTCTTGAATCTCACTTACTGGTACACCATAAGTTTGACCCATGTCACCACCGTGTGAGTTAATAATTTCCAACCAATCTTGTGGCACTGAAGAAGATCCATGCATTACTAGGTGTGTATTTGGCAGACGTTCGTGAATTTCTTTAATACGATCAATACGCAAGATTTCACCATCTGGCTCTTTAGTAAACTTGTAAGCGCCATGTGAAGTACCAATCGCAATTGCTAACGCATCAACGTTTGTTGCTTTAACAAAATCTGCCGCTTCTTCAACTGAAGTTAGTAGCATATCAAGGTCTAATTTACCTTCAGCACCGTGGCCATCTTCTTCACCCATCTCACCTGTTTCAAGTGAACCTAAACAACCTAACTCACCCTCAACAGAAACGCCGCCTGCATGTGCCATTGCAACTACTTCTTTTGTTACTGCAACATTGTATTCGAAAGATGCTGGCGTTTTACAATCAGCCTCTAATGAACCATCCATCATTACTGATGAAAAGCCTGACTGAATTGAACGTAAACATACCGCTGGCTCGCTGCCGTGATCTTGGTGCATAACAACTGGAATATGTGGGTACATCTCAGTTGCTGCTGAAATAAGATGACGCAAAAACGGTTCACCTGCATAGCCTCTTGCGCCTGCAGAACCTTGCATAATGACTGGCGAGTTAGTTTTATCTGCAGCTTCCATGATTGCATGAACCTGCTCCATGTTGTTAACGTTAAACGCAGGCATGCCATAACCGTTCTCTGCCGCGTGATCTAGTAATTCTCTTAATGAAATTAACATATATTTACTCCTTTCTTTTTTACTATTTTTTAATAATTAGCATCACCAACACGAAGAATTTTCATCATGTTAGTTCCGCCTGATTTGTCTTTGTACGCACCTTTTGTTAATACTACCAAATCTCCATCTTCTACAACCTTGTTATTTTTCAGTGTTTCTACCACTGTTGTATTCACCTGCGACCAGTCATTGGTACTGGCCTTTTCAATACCGCACGGATAAACGCCACGATATAGAGTTACTTTGCGCAATGTTTGCACGTTATCACTCATGGCAAAAATAGAGATATTTGAACTCATTCTTGACATCCACATCGCTGTTTTTCCAGTTTCTGTTAACGCTGCCACCACTTTAACACCTAGATGATTGGCTGCATACATTGAGCTCATTGCAATGGTTTCATCAACATAAGAAAAATTCTCATGTAACCGGTGATGAGAAGTTTTTGCAATTGGATTTTTCTCAGTTTCTAGGCATACATCATGCATGGTTTTTACTGCATTTTCAGGGTAGTAGCCTGCTGCTGTTTCTGCTGAAAGCATTACCGCGTCAGTACCATCAAGTACGGCATTTGCCACGTCAAATACTTCTGCACGGGTTGGAATTGGATTGGTAATCATTGACTCTAACATCTGTGTTGCAGTAATGACAATACGGTCATTTGATCTGGCTAATTTAATCAAGCGTTTTTGCTGTGCTGGGAGTTGTGGGTCACCAATTTCAACACCCAAGTCACCACGCGCCACCATAATGCCGGCCGACTCTTCAATAATATCTAAAATAATATCATCATCTAAAGACTCAGCACGCTCAATCTTTGAGATAACACCTGCGTGCGCACCTGCTTTGGCTAATAACGCTTTAGTTTCACGAACATCATCGCCATTCACTGGGAACGATAACGCCACATAATCAGCCTTGGCTTTTGCCGCAGTAAAAATATCTTTTTTGTCTTTTTCAGTCAGTGCATTGGCTGATAAACCACCACCACGAAGGTTAATGCCTTTCTTGTCAGACAACATTCCACCCTGAGTAACCACTGTATTAATCTTATTACCTTCAACACCAGTTACTTCTAAAACAACCTTGCCATCATCTAATAACAACACGTTGCCAGGTTTAACTTCTTGAGGTAGTGTTTTGTAAGCAATACCAACAGCATCTTGACTACCAGAGTCTTCATCTAAATCTGCATCTAATGCAAAAGGGTCACCATTGTTAAGCTCAATTTTGATACCGTCTTTAAAAGAAGCAATACGAATTTTTGGACCTTGAAGATCCATCAAAACACCAATATAAGTATGATTAGCTTGCGCCCAATCGCGCACTGCTTTAACACGGCCTAAATGCTCTTGTTCACTTCCATGAGAAAAGTTAATTCGAACCACATTGACACCTGCTGCTAGAATACTTTCTAGTACGCCTTCTTTATCCGTTGCCGGGCCGAGTGTTGCTAATATTTTGGTTCTTCTTGCCAAGTTTTTACTCCGCTGCTCTTTGCTCTAAAATTGCCACTGCTGGTAATTTTTTACCTTCTAAAAATTCTAAAAATGCGCCGCCACCTGTCGAGATGTAACTTACTTTGTCTTCAATATTATATTTATCAACCGCTGCTAGTGTGTCGCCACCGCCTGCAATTGAAAACGCATCAGACTCAGCAATTGCCATACCTAATGTTTTTGTGCCGTCTGCAAATTGATCAAATTCAAATACACCCACCGGTCCATTCCAAACAATTGTACCTGCATTTTTCATAATATCAGCAAGTTGTTGTGCTGAATCAGGGCCGATATCAAAAATCATGTCATCATCAGCAACATCACCGGCTGCTTTTGTTTCTGCCACTGCTGTTTCAGAAAACTCTTTACCTGTTACCACATCAGTCGGTACAGGGATTTCACAGTCTTTCATTAGCTGCTTAGCTGTTGGAATTAAATCATCTTCACATAAAGATTTACCTACATTATGTCCTTGTGCTGCAATAAATGTATTAGCAATACCGCCACCGACAACCAATTGGTCTACCACTTTAGATAATGATTCTAAAACCGTTAGTTTTGTTGACACTTTAGAGCCACCAACAATCGCCACCATTGGGCGCGCTGGATTATCAAGTGCTTTACCTAATGCTTCAAGTTCGCCTGACAGTAATGGGCCAGAACAAGCAACCGGCGCATACTTAGCCACACCATGTGTTGAAGCTTGTGCACGGTGCGCTGTACCAAATGCATCCATTGCAAAAATATCACACATTGCTGCCATACGCTTAGAAAGATCATCGTCATTTGACATTTCTCCAACGTTAAAACGAACATTCTCACAAAGAACTACTTCGCCATCATTCATCTCAACACCGTCTAGCCAATTTTTTTCTAAACGAACTGTAGTGCCTAATAATTCTGACAAACGGTTAGCCACTGGTTGTAATGAAAATTCATCAGCGCTCTCACCCTCAGTTGGGCGACCTAAATGTGACATTAACATAACCTTAGCGCCTTGTTTCATTGCCATCTCAATCGTTGGTAATGAAGCTTTAATACGCTTATCACTAGTAACAACGCCATCTTTAATAGGCACGTTAAGGTCTTGACGAATGAGTACTCTTTTTGAGCTTAAATCTAAATCTGATAAATTGATAACTGACATAATATTCTCCTACTTATTTTATGCAACTGACTGATCAATAATTTTAATCAGACTTTGTTCAACTGGGTCAATCAGTGATGACAAATCATCAGCATTTGACAGTTGAGTAATATGTTTAGAGGGTAGTGCTAATCCAACTTTGGTAGCGCCATCCTGTGTATATACCGAAATTCGGCATGGCAATACTGTTGCCAAATTCATATCCTTATCTAGGATATCTTTTGCAACCTTCGGGTTACAAACTTCAAACACGTGACAACTTTCTGCCAACGTTTGGCCTTTACCAGCCAATGTTTGTTTAATGTCATAAGAATGCAAAATTCCAAACTGATTGTTTGGAACGGCTTCTTTTAATTTTTCTATCACTTCTTCAACACTAAGTTGAGAATCTTGAATATATAAATCTGACATAAAAACACGGCCCGCAAAGCGAGCCGTAATTTTTTGTTAATTAAGCGATGTGCTCAACTAAACGAAGCATGTTACAAGTGTAACCATACTCGTTATCGTACCAAGAAACAACTTTAACAAACGTGTCGTCAAGTGCAATACCTGCGCCAGCGTCAAAGATTGAAGAAGCACTAACACCACGGAAGTCAGATGAAACCACCATGTCTTCTGTGTACTGTAATGTACCTTTCATTGAACCTTCTGAAGCTTCTTTAATTGCAGAACAAATTTCTTCATAAGTTGCAGGCTTATCTAACTCACAAGTTAGGTCAACCACTGAAACGTCAACTGAAGGAATGCGGAAAGCCATACCTGTTAATTTGCCGTTAAGCTCAGGTAAAACTACGCCTACTGCCTTAGCAGCACCCGTTGATGAAGGAATGATGTTTTCAAATACTGCACGTCCACCTCTCCAGTCTTTCATTGAAGGACCGTCAACAGTTTTCTGTGTTGCTGTTGATGCATGTACTGTTGTCATCAAACCACGCTTTAAGCCCCAGTTATCATTGATCACTTTAGCGATTGGCGCTAAACAGTTAGTTGTACATGAAGCCGCTGAAATAATTGCTTGACCTGCATACTCAGTGTGGTTAACACCGTATACAAACATTGGTGTGCCATCTTTAGAAGGTGCTGATTGAACTACCTTCTTAGCACCAGCGTCAATGTGTGCTTGACAAGACTCTTCAGTTAAGAAGAAACCAGTACAGTCGATTGCTACGTCTACGTCGATGTCGCCCCATGCTAAATCTGCAGGGTTGCGCTCAGCTGAAAGACGGATTTTCTTGCCATCAATCACAAAGTTGTCACCTTCAACAGCTACTTTGCCGTCAAAACGACCGTGTGCTGTATCATATCTTAGCATGTATGCTAAGTAATCATTGTCTAATAAGTCGTTAATACCGACTACTTCTAGCTCTGGAAAATCTTTTGCGATTGCACGGAACACCATACGACCAATACGACCAAAACCATTAATACCTACTTTAATTGCCATTTTTTCTTACTCCTATTTACTTTTTATTACGATTACACCAAAAGGATGTAATTTTTATTAAAACAAAATCATTGCATGCAATGATTTTGTTCAATTCTTTATTTAACCGATTACTGATTTTGCAGTTGCAACTACGTTGTCTACCGTAAAGCCAAATTCTTTAAATAACTCACCTGCTGGTGCAGATTCGCCAAAGGTTGTCATACAAACCAAACCGCCATCTAGGCCAACATACTTGTACCATGCATCACCAACACCTGCTTCAATTGCAACACGCTTAGTGCCTGGTGTTAATACTGAATCCTTATACGCTTGATCTTGCTCATCGTAAGCTTCACAACAAGGCATTGAAACAACACGTACATTTGCATCCATTGCATCAGCAGCTTCTACTGCTAAACCAACTTCAGAACCTGTTGCAATGAAGATAATATCTGCATCACCATCACAATCTTTAATGACATAACCACCTTTTTCAATGTTAGCTACTTGCTCTGCAGTGCGTTCCATTGGTGTTAATGCTTGACGTGAGAATACCAAACCAGTTGGTGCATTGCCTCTTAAGATAGCCATCTTCCAAGATACTGCTGACTCGATAGCATCACAACCTCTCCAAGACTGGAAGTTTGGAATCATACGCATTGTTGCCATTTGCTCAACTGGCTGATGCGTTGGACCATCTTCACCTAGGCCGATAGAGTCGTGCGTATAAACATAAATCGCACCCAATTTCATCAATGCTGACATTCTTAGTGCATTACGCATAAATTCCATAAACATAAAGAAGGTTGCACTATATGCCTTAAATCCACCGTGCAACACCATGCCATTTACCATATGTGCCATACCAAATTCACGAACACCCCAAGAGATGTAGTTACCATTAGCATTACTTGGTGTTACTTTAACTGTGCCTGACCAGTTGGTTAAGTTAGAACCCGTAAGATCTGCTGAACCACCAAATAACTCTGGCAATAATGGACCCATAGCCTCAATCGCTTTTTGCGATGCTTGACGTGATGCAATATTTGGCATCTCTTCTTGAGTCTTTGCAATAAACTTATCCATTTCAACTTCAAAGTTAGCTGGAAGCGTGCCTGCCATACGACGCTCAAACTCAGCTGCATCCTCTGGATGTGCCGCTTTATAAGCTGCAAACTTATCGTTCCATGCGCTCTCATCAGCTGCACCTTGTGTCTTATGATCCCAACCATCATATATATCAGCAGGAATCTCAAATGGTGCACTATCCCAGCCTAATTCTTTACGAGTTGCTGCAATCTCTTCATCGCCTAATGGCGCACCGTGACAATCGTGTGTGCCACATAAGTTTGGCGAACCAAAACCAATCGTTGTGCGTGTACAAATAAGTGTTGGCTTGTCAGTCTCAGCTTTTGCAGCCTCTATCGCTGCATTAATTGCATCAGCATCATGACCATCAACATCACGAACCACATGCCAACCGTAAGACTCAAAACGACCTGCCACATCTTTTTCCATCCAGTCTGAAATATGACCATCAATTGAAATATCATTGTCATCCCAAAAAGCAGTTAACTTACCGAGACCTAATGTACCAGCCATTGCGCAAGACTCATGCGATAAACCTTCCATTAAACAACCATCGCCCATAAACACCCAAGTACGATGATCAACGATGTCGTGGCCGTCTTTGTTAAACTGTGCACCTAATGTGCGCTCTGCAATTGCCATACCAACTGCATTCGTAATACCTTGACCTAATGGGCCAGTTGTAGTTTCAATACCATCAGCGTAACCATATTCTGGATGGCCTGCAGTTTTAGCGTGTAATTGACGGAAATCTTTAATATCATCCATCGACAAGTCATAGCCTGACAAATGTAATAATGAATAAATCAACATTGAACCGTGGCCGTTTGACAATACAAAACGGTCGCGATCAGCCCAGTTTGCACTAGTAGGGTTGTACTTCATGTGGTCATTCCAAAGTACTTCAGCAATATCTGCCATGCCCATTGGTGCACCTGGGTGGCCTGAATTTGCTTTTTGAACTGCGTCCATGCTTAAAGCACGTATTGCATTTGCTAGATCTCTGCGTGATGGCATATAAATTTCCTCGAACAAAAACTAATAAATTATACCCAAAATACTATTTCAATCAAGGTGCATATAAGTACTTGTTATTATCGTAATAAGCCATGATACTTATACTCATAAATAAGGCCTTATTGACCAATAAAACAGGCTAAAAGTAGACTTTAAAGCAATGTATATTAGAATATTATAATATTCTTTAAATTATTGATATAAATCAAGTTTTTTTATTAAAAATAGTTATATAATGTCAATAATTAACTAAATTAGAGGGTTATTTTTTAGGAGCATGAAAATGATTGAAACTATACTACAAATAATTGTAGTTTTACTTTTTTCACTCAGCACTATCTTTACTTTTGCTGTATGGAAAAGATAAAACTAACTAAATAACAACAAATTAATAACGAGGTATATTATGGACAAAATTAAACAAGTAAACCTGATCAATAAGATTAGAGAGCTAAAGCTAGCATTGGTACCTGTTGCACTTATTGCAACACTACCATATAGTTGGATTACTAACAGAATTGAATCAATTGGAAATAAACTCCACTAATAAATCACCTTCCTACAAAATAGGGAGGTCTTAGATTCAAAATCCAAGTGCAACACTTTTATTATTCTCAATTAAAATCTGTTT
>CAZOAA010000050.1:0-7295 GCA_964577715.1 uncultured Candidatus Thioglobus sp.
TCAATAACTTCATGTCAATTGCTTTTACACCTGGAGAACCTGCTGGAATAGGTCCTGATTTGGCTATTATTTATGCCCAGCAAAAAACAGATAAAAACTTATTAGTTTTTACTGATCCAGACTTGTTAATTAAACGTGCAAAAAAAATAAACCTAAACATTAAAATTAAAGAGTCTGATAGTATTTCTAACCAAGGTGAAATTTGTGTTTTTCCCATCAAATTAAAAAACGATGTTAAAGCAGGAACGTTAAACGTAGAAAATGCAGCTTTTGTATTAGAAACATTAAATACCGCAACTCAGTTTTGCTTATCGTCAAAATGCGAAGCACTACTAACAGGACCAGTACATAAAGGTATTATTAATCAATCAGGTGTTGAATTTACTGGACATACTGAATATTTAGCAAAAATCAGTAGCACTGATCAGACTGTTATGATGCTATCAACTAAAGGTCTAAGTGTAGCATTAGCAACAACACATCTAAGTCTAGCGCAAGTTCCTAGTCATATTCAAACAGAAACACTAACTAAAACAATAGAAATTATTCATCACTTCTTACTATCACAAGGCATTAAAAAACCAAGTATATCAGTTTGTGGACTCAACCCTCATGCTGGAGAAGATGGCCATTTGGGCCGAGAAGAGATTGAAATTATTAATCCAATTATTAACCAACTTAACCAAAAAGGTTATCGCTTAACAGGATCTGTGCCTGCTGATACAGCTTTTACGCCTGATGCCTTAAATAATGTTGATGTTGTATTGTGCATGTACCATGACCAAGGGTTACCTGTACTTAAAACACTCGGCTTCAAAAAAGCGGTCAATGTTACTCTTGGGCTGCCTTTTATTCGTACCTCTGTTGACCACGGAACAGCATTAGAGCTTGCGGGTACTGGTAATATAAGCCTAGGAAGTTTTAATACTGCACTTGAATATACCCAAACGCTGATTAATCATGCAAAATCATAAAGCTAGAAAACGCTTTGGGCAAAATTTTTTAACCGATAGCAGGATTATCGATCGTATTATTACTACGATTGCACCGAAAAAAAACGACAATCTACTTGAAATTGGCCCAGGACAAGGGGCAATGACATTGCCTTTATTGGAAAAACTAGAGCAGTTACATGTTATTGAAATAGATACAGACCTAATTAGCATACTGCAGTCTTTTAATAAAGATAACTTAATCATTCACCAAGGCGATGCTCTTAAGTTTGATTTAACAACACTTCCAATGCCAATTAGGGTTGTAGGTAATTTACCTTATAACATTTCTTCACCCATCTTGTTTCACCTATTAGAAAAAAGAGATAGAATTAAGGACATGACCTTTATGCTACAAAAAGAAGTAGTTGAGCGCATGATTGCAAAAAAAGGCAATAAAACCTATGGGCGATTAAGCGTGATGATGCAGGCTTTTTTTGAAGTAGAGATGATTTTTATTGTGCCTCCTGAATCCTTCGAACCAAAACCAAAAATAGATTCTGCTATTGTTTATCTAAAGCCACTAAAAAAATCTTTGGTTAATGATATTAATATATTTGAAAAGGTGGTCAAAACAGCTTTCGCACAACGCAGAAAAACATTGAGAAATTGTTTAAAATCTTTATTAACACAAAAACAGACAAGTGTTGATTTGTCACAAAGAGCGGAAATGCTGAGTATTGATGATTTTATTGCACTAACATCTGATTATGAAAAACAATATAAAAGTTGAGGTTCAAGTTACTTATTTGGCTAATCAGTCAGATATTCCTAGAAGCCAATATGCATATGCATATACAATTACCATCACTAATAATGGTGAAATAGGTGCACAATTGCGCACACGTCATTGGCATATACAAGACGAAAGTGGCGATGTTGAAGATGTTATCGGGGAAGGCGTTATTGGGCAACAGCCTCATCTAGCACCTGGTGAGAGTTTCCAGTATTCATCTGGCGCAGTAATCAAAACCCAGACTGGCTCTATGAAAGGCACTTATGGCATGATTAACGACGAAGGCGAACGATTTAAAGCCAATATAGCCGAGTTTGTACTTAGCGAACCTTATACACTTCACTAATGTCTGATTATTTAATTGGTGATGTTCAAGGATGTTTTGACTCACTACAAAACCTATTAAAAAAAATTAAATTTTCCGCCGATAAGGACCAACTATTTTTTTTAGGTGATGTGGTAAATCGCGGTGATAAATCATTAACTACATTGCGCTTTATTAAAAATTTAGATAGTAACGCTAGAATGATTCTAGGTAATCATGATTTTCACCTATTAGCTTGTGCGCTTACACCAATTAAGCAAAACCCAAAAGATACTTTCACAGATATTCTAAATGCTGATGATCGAGACGATTTAATTGAGTTTTTATTGCAACAACCTCTAGCAATAACACATAAAGATGCAATCTTAGTGCATGCAGGAATTCCGCCTAATTGGGATCAAGATATCACTTTAAAACAATCTTCCCTTGTTCAAAAACACTTACAAGGCGATAGAGTAGGTAGTTTTTTATTAAATATGTATGACAACAAACCTAATAAATATCAAGACAATCTTAGTGAATTAGACGCTTGTCGATACACGATTAACGCCCTAATGAGGATGCGCTTTTGTAAAAGTGATGGTGAATTAGAATTTGACCATAAAGTCAATTACGACCAAGCTCCAAAAGGATATAAAGCTTGGTTTCTGCACCCTAGTCGAAAACTAAAAAATACCGATATATTTTTTGGACATTGGTCAGATTTGGCCAATGTTAAGCAGGCACATATCTATCCAATGGATCAAGGTTGTATCTGGGGCGGTAGCTTAAGCGCAATTAGACTAGAAGATAGAAAAATATTCTCAGTTAATTGTTAAGTGCTTCCCTTTAAATATCAATCCAACCTTCAAAAACAAATTGCGCAGGGCCTGATAAAAATACGTGCTCATTTTTGTTATATTCAATCAGTGCATCTCCACCTCTTAAATGAGTAGTAACCTGAGAATCTAATTGCCCTATTCTCACACCATGAATAACTGCAGCACAAGCACCTGAACCACATGCCAATGTCTCCCCTGCCCCACGCTCATAAACACGCAGATTAATCTCATTTCGGCCTATAATTTGCATAAAGCCAATATTGGCTTGATTGGGCAATAGCTCACTTTGCTGGATTTGAAGCGCTATGGATTCTACATCAATAGAATCAACATCATCAACAATCATCACACAATGTGGGTTTCCAGTAGAAACCACTCCTACTTCATAATCTTCGATTGAATAATAAAGAGATTCTTTTGTAGCAATCAATGGGATATCGCTTGGATTAAATACAGGCTGACCCATATCAACACGCACGCTATTGTCGTCATTAATAAACAAACTAATAATGCCAGACATGGTTTCGACATTAATTGGGTTTTTGTCACTTAAGCCTTTTTCACGAACGAATCGTGCAAAACAACGAGCACCGTTGCCACATTGCTCAACTTCAGATCCATCTGAATTATAAATAACATAACGAAAATCAACCTCTGCTGTTGTGCTTGACTCAATCATTAGTAATTGATCAAATCCAATACCGAAGTGTCGATGTGCTAAAGCCGTAATATGTTCAGCACTAAAAGTAATATCACCTGCAGTATTATCAACAACCATAAAGTCGTTGCCCAATCCATGCATTTTTGTAAAATTAATCATCATGGTGGATATTTTATCTACATACAACTCTCAAGGTTAACTAATAATAACTTCTGATAAAATCATTTTTAAATAAAATTCAAGCAAAACTATGCAAACACCTACCAATATTAAACTCGATAAATCAAAAACAACACTGACTATTACTTTTGACAATACTGACTATCCTCTTAGCGCTGAATACTTAAGAGTTTACTCGCCTTCTGCCGAAGTTGTTGGACATGGCCCTGGCCAGGAAGTTTTACAGACTGACAAAGAAGGAGTTACAATTTCACGGATTGAGCCAACAGGCAATTATGCTGTTGTTTTGTTTTTTAGCGATGGTCATGACACAGGAATATATTCTTGGGAACACCTTTATCATATTGCCACTAATCATGACTCTTTGTGGGCTGATTATCTTAAAAAACTAAAAGATGCAGGTCATACTCATTCATCACTATAGAGCTTAATGGAAGTATTAATTGCACTGGTTTCATTTGCTGTTACCATTGGTATTTTAGTAACAGTTCATGAATTTGGACATTTTTGGGTTGCTAAAAAATCAGGTGTTAAAGTCCTAAGGTTTTCCATTGGTTTTGGCAAGGTTTTAAAATCATGGCAACGTGGTGAAACACGCTACACCATATGTGCTCTACCACTGGGTGGTTATGTCAAGATGCTGGATGAAAACGAGTCTGAAGTTGAGGCGTCAGAAAAACACAGGGCATTTAATAATCAAAGTGTTTACAAGCGCATCGCTATTGTAATTGCAGGGCCTGCGGCTAATTTTATTTTTGCTATTTTCGCCTATACTTTTATTTTTTATATAGGAACAACAAGTATTAAGCCTATTGTTGGAGCTATTGAAAAAAACAGTATTGCTATGCATGCTGGCTTACAAACCGGAGATCAGTTATTAAGTATTAATGATCAAGCGATACAAACCATTGAAGAGTTTTCTATTAATTTTATCCAAGAATTAGATAATAATCCTTTACAACTAAAAGTGCTTTCAAGTACAAAAAATTTAAAAAAAATAGAGTTATCTTTAGATAATGATTTTTTAAACAATCCTGAACAAGGTATTGAAAAATATTTAGGATTTCAATTCTCTATGCCAAAAATTAAACCAATAATTGATCAAGTTATTAACGATAGCCCTGCACAAATTGCCGGACTTCAATCTAATGACGAAATACTAAAAGTTAACGGTAAAAATATAGACACTTGGCAAAAATTTGTAAATATTATTAAAAATAGCCCTAATCAAGAAATGCAATTAAAAATTAGGCGCAATAGTACAATCGTTGAGCTATCACTCACCCCAAAAATTACAAACGGTATAGCAAAAATAGGCGTTAGTGTCTTAATCCCTGAGAACTATCTTGATAAATGGAAAGTTATTGTTAAAAAGAACCTTGTAGATTCTTTTGTATCTGCCAACACCAAGGTGTATGAATTAACTAAACTTAATCTTTTAATGATTAAAAAAATGATTTTAGGTGAAGCATCACTAAAACAAATTAGTGGTCCAGTCAGTATTGCGGACTATGCAGGGAAGACTGCGCAAATTAGCCTAGTTTCATTTTTATCTTTTTTAGCACTTATTAGCATCGGTCTAGGTTTGTTAAATTTATTACCAATTCCGCTCCTAGATGGAGGGCATTTATTACTTTATTTAATTGAAATTTTAAAAGGTTCTCCAGTTAGTCAAATATTTCAACAAATTTTGTTAAAATTTGGGCTGTTTGTTATCTTATCGTTAACCATTGTGGCAATGTATAATGACTTGTCACGATTATTGTAATTAACTAAATTTATGAAAAAAATTCTTATTCAAATCTCTTTAATATTGGGCGTCTTACTGTCATTCAACATTCACGCCACTCCTATCAAAAGTATTGAAATTATTGGGTTAAATGCCATTTCAAGAGGTACTGTTTTAAGCTATCTTCCCGTTGAGGTTGGAGACGAATACAACACGCAAGTTTCTGGGCAAATTATTCGTTCACTTTATAAAACTAATTTCTTTAAAGATATTGAAGTTTCTCAAGATGAGCAAATTTTAAAAATTACCCTACAAGAAAACCCACATATTAAATACATTGATGTCATTAATTATTCAGACAGAGTTATCGACAAGGATTCACTTGAAAAAATCTTGGAAAGCATGGACCTATCTCAAGGAAAGATTTTTAATAAAAGGCAGCTTGATAAACTAGTTTCCCAACTAAAAGCATCATATATTTCCAAAGGTTATTACAATATTAAAATCACCAAAACCATTGAAACTGATACTCAAAATAGAATAGGAATAGAGCTTGATATTAATGAAGGGGAGGTGGCACGTATTAAATCTATGAAAATTATCGGTGCCAAAATTAATGACGAAGAGGATTTGCTTGACCTATTTGAAATTGGAGAGCCCGATATTTTCATTATTAATTACTTTACTAGAAAAGATCACTATTCAAAAGTTGCCCTAGATGCAGGCGTTGAGGCGATGAAATCTTTTTATATTAACTCTGGATACCTTGATTTTAAAATTAGCAATATAAAAACCGATCTATCCGAAGATAAACAAAGTATCGATATTGAAATTAAGATTAGCGAAGGAGAAGAGTATAAAGTTGGTAATATCCAATTTACAGGTGACCTGCTAAATCAGTCTGTTGAAGACCTTAGAGGGCTACTAACTATTTCTCAGGGTGATGTTTTTAAACGTAAAAAAGTAATTGAAAGCATTCAGGCTATTACCGATGTATTTGCCGACCAAGGTTATGCTTTTGCAAAAGTTGACCCTATTACTTCAGAAAATAAAAAAACACATACTATTAACTTAAATGTTAAAGTCTCTCTTAACAAGAAAGTCTATATTAATCGTATTACTATTGTTGGTAATACTCGAACTCAAGATGCAGTTATTCGTCGAGAAATCGGCATTAATGAAGGTGGCCTATACTCTAATACTGAACTTGATGAATCAATTAAAAAAATTAAACGATTGGGGTTTTTCTCAGATGTAAAAATGGAAGTATCCAAGCTTAAAGGCTTTGACGATAAAATTAATCTACACTTTTCTGTAGAAGAAACAAAAACAGGTACATTCTCGGTTGGATTATCTCACTCCAATAGTGCTGGTGCATCATTTAATATGGGTATTAAAGAAAAGAATTTCTTAGGTACTGGTAATACACTAAATGCTCAATTTTCAAACTCTGAGGCAGTGCAAGAGGCTAGCTTCTATTTTGTAGATCCTTATTTTACTGAAGATAAGCATAGTATTAGTTATGGACTTTTTAGTAAAAATGTTGATGGATCCGGGTTATCTGTCAGCTCATACAAAATCAATGAAAAAGGTGGAAGTTTTGGATACGGAATACCCCTAACAGAAGATACACGTATCAATGCCGATCTTAGAGCGTCAAGTAGAGATATCACTTGTGGTACAACTTTCTCTGATGCTAATCACGAACCCAAACAATGTGCCAGTGGCGATAGTAGCGAAATCAAAGCAAATTTAAACTGGAGTAATAACACATTAGACGATTACAACTTTCCAACAGATGGTCAAAAAAATAATATTAGTTTTGATTTAGCATTACCTATTGCAAATTTT
>CAZOAA010000051.1:0-7176 GCA_964577715.1 uncultured Candidatus Thioglobus sp.
AGCATTCATAATGCTGGGGTCGGTGGTTCAAGTCCACCCATAACCACCATATTCTATAAGGCTTTCAGTCTGTTATCTATATCAATAAAAAACTTCGGGATTACTCTGGGATTACGGTTTATTTTATTTGTATATGTGCACCCCACCCCCCCAAACACTACTTTACTCTCTATACATAAGGTTAACCCCACACATCGGAGGGGAAAAATTATTTTTGGGAGGATTTTGAGATACAATGATTCATTATGAATGAAAGGATAGGCGGTTCTGAATGGTTTTTTTATAGCGCTATTTTTATATTTAGCCGCTATTCTTTTTTATATTGCTTTTGAAGATTACTTGGAAATTGCTATACCGTTTTTCGTAATTGTATTTATATGGCATGTAGTTGCTGAGTTAAAAAATAAAAGATCCAAATCTTCATACATAGCTACAAAGGTAAATCAAAAAGATATTCCCAAGATCTATACAACATCAAAAAATAAACCCTATAAGCACAAAAATACTCTTATTAGAATTCTTAAAGATAAAGGTTTGTATGAAAAGTATAAAGTGGCTAAGGTCGACTATGGATGGGTTGGAGTATTAAAAGGCGTTTGTATAAACAAAACAAGACCTGAATTAATAGAGGAGAATTTGAATATTTATAACTTTTTGGATAGGAATTTTGACTTGTTTGAAATAGATTCAGAGTTATTTTCTACTAATATAAACAATATAAATGATCAGAGTAGGCAAAAAAATATAAACAAAAAAATGCGAGATATTCTAAAAAAGAATGGAATGCATGATAATGATATAGACATGTACATTGTTTGTGGTACTTCTTCTACAGAGCAGTATGTACTGGATCATTTTTTAAATGAAACAATAAAATACAATTGTGAAAAAAAACGCACTCTTAAAGTTTAGCCTTGTCCATTAACACCACCACGGGAGTCGTCAAAGCATCAGATATGCGCTTGATATTGATGAGTGCTATGTTGTGTTCACCCCTCTCTACGCCACCCATATAAGAACGATCAATGCCAGCAAGTTCTGCTAGTGATTCTTGAGATATTCCCTTATCAGAGCGTATAGATCGTACTGCATTACCAAAGTCAATAAGTTCTTGATGTTCTGAAGAGTTTTTATATGGTCTTGCCATACAAAAGATGATAGGTCTATAATTAATATAACACCACGGGATATAGTACCCATTTATTTAATTTGATAAGGTTGTTATATGAACAAGAAATTCTTTTTTTGGATTATAGTTTTGCTTATACCTGTATTGCTAGTGCCACCATTTGCTCTACATGTAAGCAAGTTCGGTACAGTGGGAATTCAGCATGCATTTATAACTGATCCACCGAATTTTTCTGAAGGGATAAGTGCATCAACACTGCTTGTTGAAATATTAGCAGTATTGTTAATTGCTTTTGTATTGTCAAAGTTAAAAATTAAAGGAGTTAAGGTTGAGGGTGTTAAACAAATTTTCAAGAACATACTAATCTTGTCGATTGTTTTTATTATTGGTTTGTTTGCAGTAAGTGAAATAATCAAATATCAAAGAAACGAAATTCAGAGAGTTGAGATTGATGAAACATCATATAAAAAAGGATATGAAGAGGGTTATAAAAAAAGAAAGATCATTGATAGCGGATCTCTTGACCCGTTAAAGTTTGGCTTTACTCAAGAAGAAATTGATATGTATAAGATTAGAGAACTTGAGAAAACAATTAAGATGTTTATTGATGCTGGGGCTTTTAAAGAAGAGATAAAGGCATCCAAGGATTTTAAAGAATTAGAAAAATTGAAAAAGTCTTTGGGTATTAAACCAATATATGTATTTCCAAAGTAATAATAATTAATGAAAATTTTACTAATTGATTGGAATAGGGTTGCTAGGGGTGATAAGTTAGTACGCTTTCCTGTTAGTATTGGTTTAGCCAGAGAGTTATTTGGCAACAGTGCTGGAGAATGGAAGAACAAGTCGTTTCAAGAAAAATATGAAGATAAGTTAAATACCATATTTAAAAATATGATTAGGTCTGGTATTGAATTCTTTGCACCAGGTGGTAGTGAATTTAGACGATTGTTAACCATGTTGGAGTGGTCTTATATAAAGAAAAGTAACTTTCCAGAGTGTAATTCAAAGTATTTCACAGAATATTATGAGAAGTATGAAGAGACTTACAAACTTGATCCAGAGTTATTTGAATATTTATATGATGAGTATTACCAATACTTTAAAGAAAATTATATATTTGAAGTTAATAATGATGTTCAACGATTAATTGATCGTAAGCCTGATGATTGGGAATTAGGTGTTTTTTCTGATGATCGAACTAAGAATGAATTAGACATAATTTTAGATGAACTTAAATCTACTGGAAATTATGGTGATATATTCAATTTAAGGTTTGGTTCTAATTCTCCTGTTTATATATTCTCAGATGTGCCTGATACTAAAGATATTGTATTTCCAGATGAGTTTGTGGATAAAGCAATTAATCAGTTTGACAGTAAAGATTCAAGTATCTTTCTATTGTACGAGTCTCCATCTCCAAGAGAGCATATAAGTTCTGATATTCAACATTCCCTTCTTAGTGAAGGCGACTTAATAGACAGGTTTGATTTTGATAATCCTGGTGTATTGCTAGAGGCAGATAGTTCTTATCAAGCAGAAGAAGAGCCAAAAGAAGAAGTAGAGTCTGAGCAGTTAGAGCGAGACAATCTCGGCTCTATATGGTGTAATTTACAGAAGGCAAACATCTCACATTCAAGTTGGAATATTGGACAAAAGCCTCATTATTGGCATAATTATAGAATTACTCATGATATTCCTGAAAGTGAAACATTGCTAAGCCATGCTTATCCTGATGATATTGTGAAGCGTTATAGGAAGTGGCAGAATGAAAATAATTCAATTGATCGTGGATCGGAACATGGTGTAGTTAAAGAATACAAAGAGTTGCCTTTATTAGAAAAGTTTATTGCCAATAAGTTCCCTATAACAGTAAAAATTAAAGATATTGGCGAGATGATTGTTGGCTATTCATTCATATTGTCCGCTATTGTAGGGATTCCTATGGGTATATTGCAATTGTTTGATGTTATAAACTACAATGATTACAAATACATACTTAAGATATTAATAGCGCCTGCGGCAATTGGTATTATCATTTATCCTTCTACATTATTCTTGTTAATGCTCGCTTCAGTACCAGTAGAGTTAATTAACAGTTATTATAGAAAAAGGAATCTTGGTTTAAGCGCATCTGAAGCAGTTGTTAAAATTTTAAAACAAACTATTATGTGGATTGTTATATTGGTAATTGGTTATTATATTTTTGGATCTAGATAATTTAGTGTGATATGAATAATTTTATTGAGAATCAAATAAGAATAAGGTCGACCCAATTTAATAAACTAGAAGAGTATGTTGAGGCTAAGGGTGTTGTTGAGAAAGCAGGACAGACAGCAGGCAATCTAATAAGAGTTTGTAAATTTCCAATCCATGAGTATGAAGATATTAAAGGCGATGGCGTTGCCGAGATATCTATCGTTGGCAAGTCTAATCACTATGTAGGACTATCTTTAAAACAAAGCAAGGGTTGCGCTCCTGGAACAGATACATTCTTTATCTGCCCTGACTGCAGTAAACGATATAGATACTTATATCTGCTACCAAGAGGATTGACATGTTCTTCATGTGCAGGACTGTATTATGAGGCTTCTCCGCAACGGGCTGCAAGAGGATTAATAATAGCCAGACACTTGCGTGCTAGACACGGATTAGAGCGAGATAATCTTAAACCCAAGTACATGCATCATAAAACCTTTAACAGGCTTGTATCACGCTTACATACACTTGAAAGTAACCTGTTTACTTAGCAGTAGGTTTACGAAATCCTTGTGCATTCTGCTGTGAGGGTTAAGGTTGTCTACACTCACACGCTCGCTTGGTACTCCGCACTCTAATATTGACTAATATATATGGCTTATCCTATGTAGGTGTTTAATAAATGGTGTGGTACTGAACTTGAATAGCCCTATTTTCTAAACCTATTATTATGATAATTGCCTACTTTATAAGCAGTGCTTGTGCAGTTATTGGGGTTATTTTTTACAAATAGGTTTAAATACTGGTAATGGTTTTTTAATTTTTATCATGCTGTACATTTGCTTTTTTTATATCTTTTTTATACTGTGACTTTATCTGTTTAGTATTTTTAGGATGAGGATGTCCACCTTTAACAAAGTAAACCTTTGGATCTTTCCCAATTGCTAAATGCGTAAATCGATAGCAGTTCTTTTTAAGGTCGATAAAGTCATCAACCGATGCCCATGTTAGGGCATATAGGTGTGACATTTTTCTGCCATCAAAACTCTTGCCACCATAAGCGTTAAAATCAATAAAACCCTTCTCGTATAGTTCATTTCTTGCCCTGTACATTGTGGTATTTGACTTAAAATATTCTTTTAATACAGAGTGTGTAATAGTTAAATCACCGTTATTTTTCCCTTTGTATTGATATGCAAGGTGTACTAATAGTTTTACAGCATTCCCGCTTAATGACTTAAATGCATCTTCCTCCACTATCCACCTAGGTATTCCTGCAAAATTTATTGCTTTTTCTTTTCTTTTGCCTTTATTTCTAGACATGCTATTTACACTCACCTGTATGGTTGAATGTGTGTGTCTCTATGTATGCCTCTAGATCAGACTGCTTGTATCTAATTAGTCGACCAACTTTGATATAGGGTATGTGTATTCCAGTGCCACGACTTCTGCTATTTGCTAAAGACTTGTGATCAAGGTTAAGTAGTTCACCTGCTTGTTTTGTGTTGAGTAATCTTTCCATTTTCTTCTCCTAGTAGTAATTAAAAACAACTTGGGTTATCGCTGGATGTATCCAGTCCACAAGTGTTAATAAATATACAATTTACAACTATTGAAGAGGGTAATTGGTGTGCTATTGATATACTCTAAAGA
The DNA here is from genome assembly GCA_964577715.1 of uncultured Candidatus Thioglobus sp. Taxonomy (GTDB): domain Bacteria; phylum Pseudomonadota; class Gammaproteobacteria; order PS1; family Pseudothioglobaceae; genus SUP05. The sequence goes on from CAZOAA010000051.1 coordinate 4,982, forward strand.
CCCTTTTGTTAAAGGATTTGTTTGTGCTGTTTGTGTGCTATTGTGCTGTTTAATGAAAATCTGGGTAATCTTTCAGGTTTTTTGTACGAATGGTGCTGGGTTTTCTGCTTATCTGATGTTTCTTTTTTAGCACTTCTGAAACCTCAATAGATAACCAATCTTTTGTTACATTTGGATATTTATTTATGATGTCTCCAGCAGTGTGATTAATTAGTTTTTGTAATTCAATTGTTGCTGGCCTGTGCTTAATTCCACTAGAGGGCATAATAATTTTTTCTACAAATTTTGCATCAATAGACCACTCAATAAACTCTTTGGTGTTGATCGAATCACTGTCTTTGTATTTTCGAAATAGAAATCTGTTTTCTTCAGTTTTATTGAACTCATATTCAATGCTGCATTTGTCTATTTTTGTCTCAATATTACTATTAGACAGATCTATGCGTAGAAGTCTATCTGTGAATTCGATAGGAATCCCTAGTAGTAAACATAATGCCTCGTTGTATGACAAAACTTCCATGTCTATTGCTCTACGCCATTGCCTATATGAACCCATCCTGTCGATGTGATCATTGTGTAATTGGCTGTCAATATATTGAATATTTATCCATAATTCGTTGATTTCATCATTAGAGCAATCCTCATCATGGAAAATTTTGTCTTCTTTCTTGAGTTTAAGTGATTGTTCTAAACTATGAATAAACTTAATAGAGCGTTTGCGCTTAACTAAAGTGTATGTAATATCGGTCATTTAACTTGTTCTAATATGTAATTAGTAATCTTATTCATAGGCTCACGAAGACGCTCCATATCAGTAATAATGTAGCCACCAGTTACATCACGCTGGTCTTTGTGGTTTAGCAGGCGTTTTAGTGCGTAAGTATTAATATCTAAACTTTCGGCAATAGTAATAAAGGTTCTACGCAAATCGTGTAGGTTGAAATACACACCACTTAACTTTCTAACTTTATCAAGTTGCTTCTTGGGGTCGTTAATAGGTTTGTCAGATGTTGTTCCCTGAAATATGTAAGAACTGTCAGATTTGCGCCTTTCTAGAATCTCTAATAAAAAAGGTGTCAATGGCAGAGAGTGGGTTTCGTGGTTCTTAGTGTCTTCAATGGTTAAAGAATGGTCTTTGAAGTCGATATTCTCCCACATAAGCGTCGAAGCCTCTCTTCTGCGTAAACCTGTAAATAATATAAATAAGAACAAATCACGGCAAATCTCAGCCGACTCAATATATATATCTTTATATTGATGGTTGGGTAAATCCATTACAGCTTCGTACCACTTTTTAAGGTCGTAAGTTTTAATTACCGTTTGTTTGCGCTTCTCACGATTCCAAGCTTTAACGTGACTCAATCTCGATGTAGGATTATGTGTAAAAATAGGGCTACCAGTAGCATCTTCATATTCGCCCATTGCGTAATTGAAGTATGCTCGAAGATGTCGCATTACAGTATTGGCTCTTGTGGGCGACTGACTAGTGATTGTTCTGTGTTTCTTTTCAACCATATCTCGCGTAATTTCTGAGATAGGTGTATCAGACCAATCTATTAGATAGTTATTGAAAGCACTTTCATAGCCTTTCTTTGTATTGTCTTTTAAATTTGTGCCGCGACTTGTAATGTAATCCTTAAATACTTGACTGAGACTGATACTTTTAAGTAAGGATTCTTTATCTTTGTTGTTTGGGTTAACGCCCTCGCTTATAGTGTTTAAAGCTTTAATGGCTTTTTTTCTAGCAACCTGTATAGTCATTTCAGGGTAACGACCAAGTGTGACAATCACAGGCTTTTTATTAACACGCCTTTGTATAACAAATGATTTAGCACCTTTATTTGTAACTCTTATACTTAACCCGCCAACGATTGAGTCGTGATAGTATGGTCTTGAGCTACCTTTAGGGATGGGCAACTCGTCAAGATTCTTTTTTGTAAAGTTTATTATGTTGTCTTCTTTTTTATTAGCCATCTAATCAAATCTTATAATCTCAGGATTACGTTGGGATTACAAAGTCACATTATTACCTCAGATTTAGAATTATCTAAAATGGATAAGTAAGCCGAATAAATCCTTTAAAATAAAGAGTTATAGGGTGATAAATGGATTATAGTGGAAACCAATGGAAACTACAAGTTTCATTTTCATAATGCTGGGGTCGGTGGTTCAAGTCCACCCATAACCACCATATC
>CAZOAA010000052.1:0-7076 GCA_964577715.1 uncultured Candidatus Thioglobus sp.
GATAAGTGACGTGCCGCACGTTGTAAGTAATCAGCAACTGCCCAGTGGTACTTATAACCCAGTGCATCTTTAATTAAGTTAGCAACAACAGGGGCTGCGCCACCAAGCTGTGCATGACCAAAGTCATCACGTGTGCCTTGTTCTGCTAAAAATCGACCATCTGCCCATTTAGTGCCTTCAGATACAACGATTGTACAGTAGCCAAACTTCTTAACGTTTGCATCTACTTTAGCAAGGAATTTTTCCTCATCAAAATCAACCTCTGGGAATAAGATAACTACAGGAATTGAATCATCAACCAAGCCACCTGCAGCTGCAATCCAGCCAGCATGACGACCCATTACTTCAAGAACAAAAATCTTAGTTGAAGTTGCTGCCATTGAAGCTACGTCAAAACTAGCCTCCATAGTAGAAACAGCAATATATTTTGCTACTGAACCAAATCCTGGGCAATTATCTGTGATTGGTAAATCATTATCAACAGTCTTTGGCACATGGATTGCTTGAATTGGATAACCCATAGACTCAGATAATTGAGAAACTTTTAAGCAAGTGTCTGCTGAGTCGCCACCACCGTTGTAAAAGAAATAACCAATATCATGCGCTTTAAATACTTCGATTAATCTTTCATATTCTGCCTTATTCGCTTCTAAAGATTTCATCTTGTAGCGGCAAGAGCCAAAACCACCAGAAGGAGTGTGCTTAAGCGCAGCAATATCTGCATCAGACTCTTTAGAAGTGTCGATTAAGTTTTCAGCTAATGCACCAATGATGCCGTTCTGACCAGCATAAACAGTACCAATTTTGTCTGAATGTTTGCGTGCAGTTTCAATAACACCACAAGCAGATGCGTTAATCACAGCAGTTACACCACCAGATTGAGCGTAGAAAGCATTCTTCATCGTCATATCCTTATTAATTAGAAAATCAAAAAATTATACCTATAGCTGTTTTTCGCCATGTTGTTTTATAGTGATATTGAAATATATCTCATTAGGGGTATGCTAAAATCATAATCATTGTTTCATTAAAAAAAGGTGGGAGATTTCAATGAAAAGATTAGATCAGGTACTGTCAAGTGATGGCGTATCAGCTGAGTTAGAGTTGGTGATTAAAGACACGATGGTGGCGTGTAAAGACATTGCTTACAAATTAGGCCAAGGCGAGTTAGCCGGTATTTTAGGTGCAACTGAAGATGAAAATATTCAGGGCGAAACCCAAAAGATGTTGGATGTGATTTCTAATGATCTTTTAAAAGATATTCTTTGCTCTAATCCTTACGTTAAAGGCGTGGGCTCTGAAGAGGAAGATTACACAATCGCTGGTCATGCCGATGGTAAATATCTGGTAACTTTTGATCCGTTAGATGGCTCTTCAAATATCGACGTAAACCTTTCTGTTGGAACGATTTTTTCTATTTTAGAAGCACCTGATGATAAACGCACTGGCGATGATCAAGACGTTTTCTTGCAGCCTGGTAATAAACAAGTTGCAGCTGGCTACGTGCTTTACGGCCCTTCTACACTACTTGTTATGACAACAAGCAAGGGTGTTAATTTATTTACATTAGACAACAATGTCGGTGAATTTGTACTCACCAAAGAACAGCTAAAAGTTACCGAAGACACAGCAGAATTTGCAATTAATATGTCTAATCAGCGTTTCTGGGAGCCAGAAATGCAACAATACATTGATGACTGTCTGCAAGGTGAAGAGGGCCCGTTGGGTAAGCGTTATAACATGCGCTGGGTCGCTTCTATGGTGGCAGAGGTTCATCGTATTTTGATTCGTGGTGGTATTTTTATGTATCCTTACGATAGTCGAGACCCATCAAAGGCAGGTAAACTTCGTTTAATGTATGAAGGCAATCCAATGTCGATGATTGTTGAGCAGGCGGGGGGTCTTTCTTCTACAGGTCGTATGTGTATTATGGATGTAGAGCCAAAAGACATTCACGATCGCGTGCCGGTTATTCTAGGTTCAAAAAATGAAGTAACCAAAGTGGTGGCGATGTTTGGTGACTATATTCCTAAAAAATAAAAAAACCTAGATTTTTTAATTAACTAAAAACATGCGGAGTGATTAGCCACTCCTTATCGCCATCAATCTCAATGGTCAGGCATTTGGCACCACCATGATTCCTAATTTCACCTGATGCGCCTGGGTTAATCACCCAAGGTGTCAAATCCTTATCAATCACTTGTTTGTGTGTATGACCATAAATAATCATTTTGGCATCCGGATAAGCTTTTCTTAATGAGTTATGCGATGGCTTGTGGTGACCGTGTAAATGCCCATGCTCAATAACGATTTTCCCACTTGAAAATTCAAGAAACTCAATCCTATTGAGTGAAGTGATGTGATCATCATTATTGCCTTGAATGGCAATGAGTTTTTGCTTGGGTTTTAGTTGACTCAGTGTACTCTTGTCAATAATATCACCCGCATGAATGGCAATATCACTTTGATTAACAATTTTGACAATATCTGGATGGATAAACCCATGAGAATCAGACAATATACAAAGTTTTGTCACGATGAATTTGGTTAAAAAAACAAGTGACTAATTATACTTTAAAAGTTTATTTTTCTTGTGAAAACAACTGCCTCATAGTGTCAATAAAAATAGCTGGTATTTTTTAAATAAAACAGTGCAATATTGTGATTTTTACTTGGCATAATATTGCCGTTCTTTGAAAAAAATTTAAAGGAAGAAAATTAAAGTATTTGTAAAAAATACTTTCTTGTATAAAACAAATGATAGGAGATCAACATGGCAGTATTATTTTCAGATGAGTGGATGAATCAATTAAAAGATGCTTGGAATGGCTCAGATGAGGTTAGTGGAAAATTAGCAGAGATTGGCTTTTCGTCAACCATTGCTTGTGGTTTTAAAGGTGACGGCACACCAACAGGTGTTTTCGTGGTTGAAAATGGTCAGTGTGTTCATGCGGGTGACTACAACGGCGAGAATGCCGATTGGGACATGCGTGCAGATAAGAAAAACTGGATGAAATGGATTGATAAGCCACTTGGCATGGCTTCAATGGGTATGGCAGTGACTATGGGTAAATTAAAATTTGAAGCGGGTGATTTTGCTGCAATGATTAAAGATCCTAGAATGGCTAATCCATTTGTAAAAAGCTTTGCTTTAATGGGTGCAATCGGCGGTGAGTAATTACCAAGATTAAGCTCAGATAAAACCCGTCTTGATGGCGGGTTTTTTATGCGTGAGGCTTAACTGGCAACGTGTACTCAAAAGTCTCAATATTAATAAACCCCTTCACTAGTTTATTTTTAATTTTAGAGCTTGGTTTACTAATGGCAACCACAGATCCAATGCCAAATTTTTTGGCTGATTCTAGTACACGAATTGAATCATCAAAAAAAACACTTCTTTTTTTGTCTAAGTCAATAGAGTCGTCTAATTTTTGCCAAAATCCTTGGTCTTCTTTGGCAATACCGTAGTCGTGTGAAGTGATGATATCATCAAAGTAATCTCTCAAATTGGTCACTCGCATTTTTAGTGCAATGGTTTTTCGGTGTGCATTAGTGACTAAATAAATGCGCTTGTTGTGTTGCCTGGCTTGTTCAAGAAACTCTAAAACAAATGGATGTATTTGAATGAGATGAGAGACGTCTTCTTTGAGTTTAGCAATATCGAGTTCGAATATTTTTTGCCAATAATCTAAGCAGTACCAATGTAGTTTGCCCTCTTCTGCACGAAGAATAGGGTAGATTTTGTCTTTGGCTTCATCATGCGTGAGGTTGTGTTTGTTAGCAAACACCAAGGGCATATATTCCATCCAAAAGTGCAAGTCAAAATTAAGATCAAGCAGTGTGCCATCCATATCGAGTAGCACTGTGTCAATCTGTGACCAGTCGAGCTTATCCTCGGCGCCAAGTTGTGCCATTTGCACTATCCTCTAAAACAATACCAAGCTTGGTAAGCTCATCACGAATTTGATCACTCAGGGCAAAGTCTTTGTTGGCCCTTGCTTCGTCGCGCTGTTTTATTTTTTCATCAATGGCGCTATCATCTAAGTCAACGCCTTGCTTTAGAAAAGTATCTGCATCGGTTTGTAAAATTCCTATATAGCCACCAAGTTTTTGTAAAAGTTGCGCTAGTGCGTGCGCTTGGCCAATGTCCTTTTCACGCTCAGAGTTAACCAATTTGGCCAGCTCAAATAAAATACTAAGCGCAATGGGTGTATTAAAATCATCATCTAATGCAGCGTTAAAACGCTTTTCAAAATCAAATCGTTGTGACACTTCATCCATTGCCGCTTCTGAAGCACTCAGACCTCGTATTGCAGTGTAGAGTCGAGTGAGAGATGACTTTGCATTGCTAAGGTTTTCATCGCTAAAATTTAGTGGTGAGCGATAATGCGAGCTCATAATAAAGTAGCGCAACGTTTCACCATCATAACTTTCCAAAACTCCTCGAATGGTGAAGAAGTTATCCAGTGACTTACTCATTTTTTCGTCATTAATATTAACAAAACCAACATGCATCCAAGTATTTACAAATGGGGTGTCATTCGCCCCTTCAGATTGTGCAATCTCATTTTCATGGTGTGGAAAGGTCAGGTCCATACCTCCACCATGAATATCAAAATGATTACCCAAGTGGTGACATGACATAGCAGAGCACTCAATGTGCCAACCAGGGCGACCTTCACCCCAAGGCGATGACCAGCTTGGTTCAGAGGGTTTGGCCATTTTCCACAATACGAAATCTAGTGGATCTTTTTTGTCAGATTCAACATCAACACGAGCACCAGCCTCAAGTTCGTCTAAATTCTTACCTGAGAGTTTTCCATAACCTTCAAAATCACGTACCGAATAATAGACATCGCCATTTTTTCCTTGGTAGGCAATACCTTTTTCAATCAGCGCTTCGATCATGTAGAACATCTGATCTATGGCGTCTGTAGCCCGTGGCTCTACATCAGGCGGCAATACACCAAGTGCTTTCTCGTCTTCATGCATTGCTTCGATAAAGCGATTAGTCAGACTATAAATATCTTCTTTGTTCTCAACAGCACGTTTAATAATTTTGTCATCAATATCAGTGATATTGCGCACATATTTCACCTTAGGGAACTGACGCCTTAGGTGGCGAGTAATCACATCAAACATTACCAGTACACGCGCATGCCCCATATGGCAATAGTCATAAACCGTCATACCACAAACATACATCCCTACTGTGTCAGGGTTGATAGGATGAAAATCCTCTTTTTGTTTGCTAAGTGTATTGTAAATTTTAAGCATGGCGTTATTTTACGTTAAAGTGCTAAGATATGCTGAGTTAGACAAACCCTTAATTTTTATATGATTTATATACTTTGTCGGTTGTATAATTGGCTGGTTTTTTATTATTTTATTTGGAGAAAGTATGAGCGTTTTAGTAACACAACAAGCCCCTGATTTCACAGCTGCTGCAGTTTTAGCAGATGGCACAATTGTTGATGAATTCACATTATCAAGCCTAAAAGGCAAAAAGATCATGTTGTTCTTTTATCCGTTGGACTTTACTTTTGTGTGTCCGTCCGAGATTCTAGCACACCACCATAGAGTATCTCAGTTTGCTGAGAAGGGTGTTGAAGTCGTCGGTGTATCTATCGACTCACAATTCACACATAACGCATGGCGCAATACTGCGATTAATGACGGTGGTCTTGGTGCGGTTGACTTCCCATTAGTGGCTGACGTTAATCACGCAATCATGGAATCATACGGCGTTGTTCATCCAGACGGTGTTGCACTACGTGCTTCTTTCTTAATTGATGAAAACTTTGATGTTCGTCATCAGGTTGTAAATGATTTACCATTGGGTCGTAATGTTGATGAAATGTTACGCATGGTTGATGCGCTAGATTTCCATACTGAGAATGGAGAGGTTTGTCCTGCAGGTTGGAATAAAGGCGATGAAGGCATGAAAGACACACCAGAAGGTGTGGCTGAATACTTAGCGAAAAACGCTGATAATTTGTAATTAGTTGTTAGTATGATAAAGGGGAGTGGTTTACTCCCCTTTTTTTTATTCAAAAATTGGAGAGAGAGTAATGGAATTTAAAAAATTAAGATGTATCGTTTGTGGCTGGGTTTATGATGAATACTTAGGCGCACCAAACGAAGGTATAGCGCCAAAAACCAAATGGGATGACGTGCCAGAGGATTGGGTTTGTCCTGATTGTGGTGCCACTAAAGATCAGTTTGAAATGGTTGAAATCTAGTTAGTGGGGAAGGCAAGGCCTTCCTCACTTCCTGATATTCTTTGTTATAACAAAGAATATTTCTTGCAAGTCTTGCAGGGCGCCTCTAGTAAAATACGAGGTTAATTTTTAAAACGAATAAAAAAATGTCAAAAGTATTAATACTGCCAGGTGATGGTATTGGGCAAGAAATTGTCGCTCAAGCACTTAAAGTTATCGATCATTTAAATGAAAACACTAACCTAGGTATGGAGCTAGTACACGGCTTAGTCGGCGGTACTGCTTATGATGAAACTGGCTCACCGCTTCCTCAAGCCACACTTGATGCGGCACACGATTGCAACTCTATTTTATTAGGCGCAGTAGGTGGCTATGAGTGGGAAGCGTTAGAGCGAGATCTTCGCCCTGAGCGTGGTCTATTAGGCTTGCGCGCAGAGATGGATTTATTCTCAAATCTTCGCCCGGCAATTTTGTACCCGCAGTTAGCCAGCGCCTCCACCCTAAAAGAAGACATTGTTTCTGGATTAGATCTAATGATTGTGCGTGAGTTAGTAGCCGGTATTTATTTTGGTCAGCCTCGTGGTATTGAGCAAAAAGATGGTGAGCGTTATGGTTTTAATACCGCTACTTACTACGAGTCTGAGATTCGTCGTATTGGCCATTCAGCATTCAAAATTGCGCAACTTCGCGACAAGCGTGTTTGTTCGGTTGATAAAGCTAACGTTTTAGAAGTGTGTGAGCTTTGGCGCGACGTAATGGAAGAAGTGGCTAAAGACTATCCAGATGTAGAGCTTTCACATATGTATGTTGACAATGCTGCAATGCAGTTGGTTAAAGCACCAAAGCAATTTGACG
>CAZOAA010000053.1:0-6810 GCA_964577715.1 uncultured Candidatus Thioglobus sp.
GTCATGACAGTACTTTAACAGGTTTTTAAACATGCTTAAGTTGTCTTGACCCTTATTTTATTTTGATTGTATGCATTAATTCTTTCATCAATAGTTCTATTTAGATCCTCTTCTGCTATGGACAGCAAATAAGATTGATCTTGAAATATGGCCTTATGTTCAAGAGGCACTGTATCTAAAATTGTTCTATTTATTCTTATTTGTAATACCTTGTTAGAAATTTCTAATTTAACTTTTTCACAAATATCATCAATAGCTAATTTTGCGCCTTTGGACCCTTTTTTTCCTTTTATAGCATGTTGAAAAATTGATTTATCAGTATATTTACTTAAGTCTACCGCTTGAACTAAACTCCCTTGGTCTTCAATATAGCTAATTATTTCATCAACTCCTGATTGCACTATCTCTTCTTTGATTTCAATCGTTCTAGTTTTTATTTGACGCTCTAATGTCAGTCTAGACTGTCGCGCACTTTCAACAATTTCATCAATAGCATCAAAAAGCTCTTGAATGTCATTAATTTGATTTATCGCATTGATTTTAGCTTGCTTTAATGTTTTTTCTGCATTCTTAAATGACTTTACAGTGGACTGCGCCTCAGAAAAGTCATTAGCTGTAACCAGCTCCAAATTGGTGTTATTAATTTGTTCTATCAAATCATTTTTCCACTCGGAAAAATTTGACTTAGTTACCTGACCAGATAAATTAATAATTAATTTGTTATTCATTCAATAAATCTCCCGACAAACATCTTTTGTTAAAGGGGCGCCCTTTTATAACTCTAACCCATGCTCTAAAGTCTTGGCAATATATTTATTAATACTCACACCTTCAACTTGCGCTCTAGCACTAACTCGTGCATGCAAGGCAGGTGGAATTCTTAACGACAATTTACCACTGATAGATTTTCTTGGTTGGATGCCGCGTTCTTTGCACATATCAAGATAAGCTTTAACTGAAGCCTCAAACTCCTGTTGTAATTCGTCAGCATGTTTTGAGTGAAAACTGATATTGGTTCTACTATCAATATCAACCACCTTTCCAACAAATAATTGGTCATCTTCATCAAAATTAACGACTGCACTATAACCTTTGTATTTCATTTTACGACTCCTGATTCTTTTAAAAATCTTTGTAAGTTTTTCACAACATATCTGGGTAGTTCTTTATGGGGATGTGGCTTGTGTACCACCTCTTCCATGTCATTTATAAAATAACCCACCCTAGATCCTTCTTTTTCTATTCTTTCAACACCTAACGCTATCAATAATTTATCAACATCATCAAATTTAATATTTGCCAAAGCTGGCCTAGACATTAATTTGTCTAATGTTTTTCGATGTTTATTGTTCATAGAATATATAATACCACAAAATGGTATCGTTTTATAACACTATTAAAAATCAAAAACTTCTTGATAAATTGCCTCAAGACCTTTTCTTAAAGTCATTTCATCTTTGGCATAGTTGATACGAATACATTGATGTTGGTGTGGCCAAGCATCATCCATGCCGATAAAGAAGTTATACCCAGGGATGATGTAGACCCCTTTGGCTTTGAGTTTTTGATACAGCTCCTCTGATGTAATTTTCAAATCTGGAAACCAGATCCACATAAAAAATGCACCTTCGAGTTTGTGAAATTTGGCACTGGTGCCGCCAAATACATCGTAAAAAATCTGTTGTGCAATTGTGGCTTTGTTTTGATAAAAAGGCTTAACAACATCATTTGCTAGATGCATAATTTCTTGATTTTTAACCAGCTCTGTTGCTAAAGTTGGGCCAACACTACTTGGTGCCAAGGTGAGAATACCGCTCACCCTACTCATGGCTTCAATGGTTTGACTATTGGCAATAACAATGCCAGTGCGAATGCCAGGCAGTCCAAGCTTAGAGAGTGACATGCATAAAATCGTATTCTCATTCCAGTTCAGTGTGGCATTGGTATAAATTGCTCCTGGAAATGGATTACCATAAGCATTATCAACAATTAGCGGAATGTTGTTTGCTTGGGCGATATTATCAAGCTTTTCTAATTCATCATCAGTAATAACATTACCCGTTGGATTGGTTGGGCGTGAAACGCATATTACCCCAATATTTTCTTGTTTAAGTATTTGCTCTAGTTTGTCAAAATCAATTTGGTATTTAAACTGCTGATCATCAAGCTCGTGAATTTTAGGCTTGACTGAAACAAACATATCTTCTGATAAACCTTGATCGGCATAACCAATATATTCAGGTGCTAGTGGTAGTAATACTTTTCTGTTACTACCATCTGGCATCTCACCAGCAAAGAGATTAAACAATGAGAAAAAACTACTTTGTGAGCCGTTGGTAATAGCAACATTGCCCTCGTCTAAATTCCAGCCATAATTGGCATTAAGCATTTCTACCAATGCTCGAACAAATACCTCTGAGCCTTGTGGGCCATCATAATGACTGAGCATTTGATCAACTTCATTATTGTTAATTAATGTCTTTAACTCATGCACAAAAGCCTCATGCGCCTCAGGCACTAATGCCGGGTTACCACCACCAAGCATAATGATGTTTTCATCATCACTATGGTTTGCTTTACCAAGATCATCCATCAACTGGGTGATGCCAGAATATTGGGTAAATTTTTCACCGAATTTTGAATAGCTTTGACTCATGGGTTTATTTTATGCAAATACAATTATGTTTTATAAGTATAAACATATGCCACTATAGATTAAAATGACGCATCACTACAAACTCTCTCAACATGAGTATCGAAAAAATTACCGCTTATCCAGAAATCACCAGCACCATCATTGAAGGTGATGATGTGGTGTCCGTTACCCAAGGGGGTTACGATACTGATAAAGTCATCGCACACGTAAAATCCAGTATCGCTATGGTGAGAAGATATGAAGAAAAAGGCTACTACACTTTAGAAAAACCGGCATTTGTAGGTGAAGTAATCACCACTTTTACTGATTTAGAAATCAATAAAAAAGATGTAATTCGTGCGAATAACTTTATGGATGTTCAAGGTTATCAAGAATGTAATCGTGTATGGCAACTGCCCGATGAGATGAAAGTGCAAGTCTCAGAAATGCTATACGGTTTCTACATTACGTACGATACCGACAACTGGGAAGACTTTAGCGTCGAGCCGATTGAAGACTAAAGTTATCTAATCGATTTTTGCACCAATTTGCCAGACACATATTGATGTAAAACGCTTGAAACCAGTGTCTGATAAGGCAATCCTAATTCAACTGCATTAGTTTTTAGTGACTCTAAGTCATTTGCAGAAAGTCGAATGTTAATCCTTTGATCTTTCTTTAAAGTGTTTTTTGCCGCTAGGCGGTGCTGTGCAATCTCTTCTTCTAAATTATCAACAGACTCCCACTCCCCAGATTCTAACGACTGGAACAGCTCTTGCTCTTCTTTATCTAGTTTCATTTTTTACCTCCAAGATATTTCTTTGTAAATTGCCTATTGGGCATTGCCGTTTTAAAAAACCACTCATCACCATTAATAACGCATGGCACGGTGTAAATATAATTATTTATATTAACAACTAGGATTTTTTGATTGGCGTATTTCTTATTATTTGGATGTTGAATAATATCAATCAAATCTCCATTTTCAATATGCATTACAATCTGATCAAAACTAATGCCACGAGCTTCTTTTAGTAGCAAACTCTTTTCTTTGTTCCAATTATAAGTAATCATATTGTTAATATTATAGTACAATGTGTGCCTTTTAGGCAACTTATTGCTATGATAAAATTCTCACCCTAAATGACTTACCTTTAAGTTTATCATTGCTGATTTTCTTTAGTGCTGGTTTGATAAGTTCTGAGCTCACTGCCACATAAGACCAGTTGCTGGCAACATTAATCTTACCAATTTTATCCCCCGGTATACCGCCCTTACCTGTTAGGCCACCCACAATATCTCCAGGACGTAATTTTTGTTTTTTACCACCGTCAATTTTAAGTGTAGTCATGAGTGGTTTTTTAATAGGTTTATCTAGGTAACTATCACTCGGTAGTGGGTCAGTGTATTGGTTAAAATCAATATCAAGCTCCAAAGCATCCAGTTTGTGGATTTCTCTGTCACCATACAAAGTACAGGCAATGCCACTACGCCCTGCTCTACCGGTACGACCAATACGATGCACATGTACTTCTGGATCATGGGCAATATTAAAATTAATCACCATGTCAAGTGCATCAATATCCAAACCTCTGGCTGCCACATCAGTCGCCACTAAAACTGACACGCTTTTATTGGCAAATCTAATTAGCGCCTGATCGCGCTCTCGTTGATCAAGGTCGCCGTGAATGGCCAATGCGTAAAAACCATAATAAACCAACTCATCAGCCACATCTTGGGTGTCAATTTTAGTATTACAAAAAATCAAAACAGACTCTGGCTTGTGTTTAGCCAAAAGTAGGCGCAATGCCGTCATGCGGTCATCCGCACTATTGGCTTTATGGAAATATTGCTTTATGGTTGATTCTTCATGAGTAGTAGGCGCCTCAACCATGGTCGGGTTTTGCATCACTCGCTCAGCAATATCTGAGATTTCCTCGGGGTAAGTTGCACTAAACAATAAGGTTTGGCGATTGCTGGGGATTTTTTCAATAATCTCATCAATGGTATCTTGAAAGCCCATATCAAGCATACGGTCTGCCTCGTCGAGTACCAATGTTGTAATATGATCAAGCTTAAGTGTTTTCTTGCGCAAGTGTTCTTCAATACGCCCTGGTGTACCCACCACAATATGCACGCCATGTTCTAACGAGCCAATTTGCGGACCAAAAGGTGTGCCACCACAAAGGGTTAATACCTTGATATTATGAATTGCTCTGGCCAATTTGCGTATTTCAGCGGCTACTTGATCAGCCAGCTCGCGAGTGGGGCACAGGACAATCGATTGCGCTTTAAAGGATTTAACATTAAGCTTTTGCAATAAGCCCAAACCAAAAGCAGCAGTTTTACCCGATCCCGTTTTGCCTTGACCAATCACATCTTTGCCTGATAATATTGCTGGCAAGCTGAGTTGTTGAATAGGAGTCATCGACTCATAACCCAACGAAGACAAATTTTTTAATAAATTAGGATGTAGGTCTAGCGATGAAAAATCAGTAGTGCTCACAATAAAAGCTCAAGAACAAGATAGAGAGATTTTACCTTAATCTACAATATTGATATCGATGCCCTGATCAAGTAGCTCTTGTTGACGTACTTTAAGATAATCACCAAACCTTGGGTAGTCACCATAATGTTTGCCACTTACATAACGAAGCACTGTGTTGAAATGAAAACTGTATAACTGACCATCAATTTTGGTAATATTTTTACCTTCATTAAATAGCAAAATTCCTGGTCGATAATTAAGATCATAGTCTTTAACCAGTTGTCTTGGTGAAGTTACTTTGCCATCAAAATCAATAATTTTTTGATCAGAGTATGCGTCAAAACGTACAAACAAGTATTTGTCTAATTCGGCTTTTACGTCGGCTCTGTTAATGAGATTTTCATGGAAATTTTTACAATCAAGGCAATCTTTATCTTCAAATAAAATAGCAACTGGCTGCTTGTAGTCTTGTAAATAGCTGACTTTTTCTAAACCTGGATGGTCAATAAAGGTATAGCCTTTGGTTGATTTTTCGCTAGATTCAACATAATCTGACAACGTGGTGTCTTTGTAAGATTGGCTTACTACATATTCCAATACATGGCGAAAAGCCTTTGGCGTACGATAGCCATTCGTTCTAAATACTTGTTTACCATCTTCACCAATAAAAATAATGGTTGGCGTATATTGCACTTTTAGCTTTTGGCTTAGTTCTTTTTCTAATAAGGTCTCATCTTCAGTTAATGTAATTTCTCGATTACCCTTGAGGTTAACTGCAATGACAGAAAAGTGTTTTTGAATAAAAGCCAGATTATCACCGCCTTTAAAATTTTGCGCCAGCATGCTATCGCAATAAGGGCAGCCGTCTAGGTGAAAATACAACAAAACACTCTTATTGTTATCCGCTGCATCCTCAACATCTTCACTAATATCTAAAAAACTATCAGTAAACCAAGCAGGGATTTCGTAAGCTGCACCGCCTATGATTTTTCCTTCTTCAGCAACAGCGTTAAGATTAATAAATACGGCCAAAATAAGAATTAATTTTTGTATAAATTTCATCATGCCAACTAATTTAATCTGTTCAAAATTGTCTAATACTACTCCTAATATTGCCTTATATTTCACTTTATTAAAATAAAAAGTCAACTATAAAACCAACAAAAGGTGATAATATTAATTGTCTGTTGTGTTTGTGGTTGAGTATATCCCCTGAGCCGATAAATAAATACAAAAGGAGATGCGATAGCTTACTATTGAGCAAGCCCACCTTGAAGTGGGAAGCCTGCGGTAATCTTCAAACTTCCGCCTTGAGCCTTAGTGGTTCAGGTTTTCATCAAGCGCTGCACAATGGATCTTTCTAAATTTATAGTGTTTCAGTTATAATCCATACTATGCAAACACTAAGACAATCTATTCGCATACAGAGACGCTCAATCTCAGCGTCTGATCGAGAGAAATTTGCCAAAAAACTATTATCTCAAGTTAAAAAATTAGCAAACTTTCAAAATGGGCAAAAAATCGCCCTTTATTTGCCAAATGATGGTGAAATTGATACAAAATACATACAAAACTTCCTAAAAAATAAGGGTTTTAGCATCTATTTGCCGATATTATCTGGAAAAATACTTAAATTTGCAAAAGTTGGTAAAAATTTTAGAAAAAATCGATTTGGCATTGATGAGCC
>CAZOAA010000054.1:0-6695 GCA_964577715.1 uncultured Candidatus Thioglobus sp.
ACCGTATGATGACAGTTGACGGTTTATTTGGTGCAGGTGATGCTGTTGGTGGTACGCCACACGCATTCTCATCGGGTTCATTTACTGAAGGTCGTTTATCTGCGAAAGCTGCTTGTAAATACATCGATGATGGTAAGGCAGAAGGCATCAGTGTTTCTCAGAAACAAATTGATGATCGTAAAGCTGAAATCTATAAGCCTTTAGAGACTTATCAAGTAGGTAGTAATGAAATCGTTGGCGGTACGGTATCGCCAAGCTACATCTTGCCTTTCCCTGGTCTACAACGTTTACAGAAGTTGATGGACGAGTATGCAGGTGGTGTAACAGTACAATACATGACTAACGACAAGCTTCTAAATATGGGTCTGGCAAAGATGAAGATCTTAGAAGAAGACTTAGAAAAAGTTGCTGCAGAAGATATTCACCAGTTATTACGTGCATGGGAGCTTAAGCACCGTCACCGTACTTCTGAGTGTGTAATTCAGCATACTTTATTCCGTGAGGAAACTCGTTGGCCTGGTTACTACTATCGTGGCGACAAGATGAAGCTAGACGATAAGAACTGGCATGTTTTAACAACTTCTCATCGTGATCGTGCAACTGGTGAATACACAATGGAAAAACAACCATTGTATCACTTAGTTGGTGATATGGAAGATAAGGCTTTAGCTGAGCTTAATAAAGCTAAAAAAGCTAAGAAGAAGTAGTTAGTAAAATCTTCAATAGAGGTTTTTAATTAAACCTCTATGATTTAAAAAAAGACCAACGATAAGTTGGTCTTTTTTTATCTATAGTGAGTTTAGTGTTAGACTGACTATAGATAAAAAATATTAATATTTATTGGAGAAATATAATGAATATTCTTGAAAAAACTGATAAAGAGTTATTAGATATTGCGCGCCCAATGTGGGATGATCTGGTTAAGTATTCTAATAATGCAAATTATGGTGCATTTACAAGAAATTTCTCAGAAGAAATGCTTCGTGGTGCAAACGAAATCGAAATGGGCAAGCAGTTTGCTAGAAGTGAACTGACAAGAAACCTAGATGAAAATGTTGAGTTTATGGGCACGATTCGCCGAGGTGAATATGTGACCGTTTTATTTAAGCAAAAGCACAAAAAGAAAGCGGGCGAATGGCTAGGTCGTTTAGTGCTCGGCTACGAAGAAGACAAAATAAAGATCTTCGGCGCAACTATTTTTTAATTTTTATACATTAAAGGACGCAAGTGAAAGAGATTATTGAAGATGGGAAATTTGTAGAACTGAAGTATAAGATTATTGATCAAAAAACCAATGATGTTTTATCAGAAGTTGAGTTTCCACTCGGTTATATCCAGGGAATTAGTGAAATATTATCACCAGAAGTAACAGCCGAGTTAGTTGGCCAAGTTGAAGGCGATATTATTGAATTACCTGTTGATACGGATTTGATATATGGTCCTCGTGATGAATCTTTAGTAACAACGATGCCACTAGATAGTTTGGATGAAGACTTGCGAAAAGTTGGCACTATGATTCCAATGGAGAACGATAAGGGTAATCGTATAAATTTTACCGTTATTAAAATTAATGAAAACTCTGTTACCGTTGATGGCAACAATCCACTTTGTGGGCGAAAAGTGACCTTCGTTCTTGAAGTATTGACTGTTCGTGAGCCAACAAGTGAAGAAGCTCGTTTAGGTGGACCAGTTGACGATTCGCCAAATTTTGCTAATTCACAATCAATACATTAAGCATTATGGACTTTACACAATCAGAAATTGACATCATCCAAAAACACGTTGATGATCGTTGGAGAGAAAAAGATCATGGTGTGCATTTAGGTGATATTGAAGTAGACGAAAAAGAGCAACCAGCTGCCGTTTGGGAGCATAAACACTATACGTTCATCGTTATTAAAATGGGCGCTTTTAAATATAGAGCTTTGTTTTACTTCTTACGTGATAAGCGTTTTGATGCAGGCGTTGATGAATACAATGATTTAGGTGAATGTGTTGATTCTATTATGAAGGCGCAAGCAGACTTTTCTCTTTCTAAGAGTACAAATGCGCTTAAATCTAAAAAAGAAGACAAATAAAACTAGATTTTTTTATATCTTTGAAAAAGGATGCAATTAGCATCCTTTTTTATTGTTGTTTATGAGCCCATTAGTTTCTTTCTGGGCTTTAACGGCTATTCAAGCATGCGAGACATGCATATCCATTTATGCATAAAAAAGGCGTGCAATAGCACGCCTTTTTATCGATCAATTGATTATTACAGAAGTGGAATAATCATAATCGCAACAATGTTGATAATCTTGATCAGTGGATTGATTGCAGGACCAGCCGTATCTTTGTACGGGTCGCCTACAGTATCACCAGTCACTGCTGCCTTATGAGCATCAGAACCTTTGCCACCAAAGTTGCCATCTTCGATATACTTTTTAGCGTTATCCCATGCACCACCACCAGTGGTCATTGATACCGCAACAAAAATACCGGTTGCAATCGATCCTATTAACAAACCGCCTAATGCCTCAGCGCCTAATAACAAGCCAACCGCTACTGGGAATAAGATCGGAAGAATTGATGGTATGATCATCTCTCTAATTGCAGACTTAGTTAACATGTCCACTGCTTTTGAGTAGTCGGGCTTTTGTGAGTAATCCATAATGCCTGGCATTTCCTTGAATTGACGGCGCACTTCGTTAACAATGCCGCCAGCAGCACGACCTACTGCCTCCATTGCCATTGCACCAAATAAGTAAGGCACTAAACCACCAATAAATAAACCAATAATTACGCGGTGATCAGATAGATCAAATAGTGTTTTAGTATCGCCACCTAGTGAGTTAGTGTAGTCAGCAAATAGTACTAATGCTGCAAGACCGGCAGAGCCAATTGCATAACCTTTAGTAACCGCTTTGGTTGTATTACCAACTGCGTCTAATGGGTCAGTAATGTTACGAATCTCTTCAGGGAGCTCAGCCATTTCAGCAATGCCACCTGCATTATCAGTAATAGGACCGTAGGCATCTAGTGCAACAATTACACCAGTCATAGAAAGCATAGCCGTTGCTGCAATCGCGATTGCATACAAGCCACCTAATGCATTTGCACCCCAAATACTAAGACATACCGCGATAATTGGTAGAGCTGTTGATTTCATTGACAGTCCTAAACCTGCAATTACGTTTGTACCGTCACCTGTTAGTGAAGATTCGGCAACATGCTGTACTGGTGAGTACTCAGTTGAAGTGTAGTATTCTGTTACTACTACCATGACCGCTGTTAATGCTAAACCAATAAGAGATGCATAGAATAAGTTTGTGCCCATACCCATGTTGGCAGTCACAAAATAAAATGCAATGGCTGCCAATACAGCAGAAACGAATAAGCCTTTATATAAAGCCCCCATGATAGAGCCACCATCAGATACTTTAACAAAGAATGTACCAATAATTGAAGCGATAATTGACACCGCACCAAGTGCCAATGGATAAAGAATTGCACTTTCTCCAAGGCTTAATACACCAGCAAGCATCATTGTTGCAATAATGGTTACCGCGTAAGTCTCGAACAAGTCAGCCGCCATTCCCGCGCAGTCGCCCACATTGTCGCCAACATTATCTGCAATTACTGCTGGGTTACGCGGATCATCTTCTGGAATGCCTGCCTCAACTTTACCAACAATATCTGCACCAACGTCAGCACCTTTAGTAAAGATACCGCCACCCAAACGCGCAAAGATTGAGATTAGTGAACCACCAAACGCTAAACCGATTAAAGCATGTAGCGCATCTGCTTGCTCTAAACCATAGGACAGGAGGCCAGCATAAAAACCAGAAACACCTAAAAGTGCCAAACCAACAACTAACATGCCAGTTACTGCGCCACCTTTAAAGGCAACTTGGAAAGCGGCATTTATGCCATTTTTAGCAGCTTCTGCTGTACGAGAGTTAGATTTAACAGAGACGTTCATACCGATATAACCAGTCGCACCTGAAAGAACTGCACCAATTAAAAAACCAAGTGCAACCGAGTAGCTTAATACTTGAGAAATAACAACCAATAAAACAAAGCCAACCATACCGATAGTTGTGTATTGACGATTTAGATAAGCACTTGCACCTTGTGCAATTGCATCTGAAATCTCCTTCATTTTGTCAGTACCTGAGGACTGCTTGTCAATCCAGGTAATAGTGAACAAGCCGTATAAAACAGCAATAATTGATGCCGCGATGGCTAGGATAAGTATAGTATCCATTATATTTTTTCTCCTTATTTTGCGTTAAATTTTCTTCAGCAGTAATTATAGTTAATTATCAGTAGTGCATAAGATAATAATATAATAATTTTATTGAAAATTGACTTGAGTTAAGGTTTTTCAAGCATTTCAAAAACTATCCCAGTGCCGGGTTTTAATACCATGCCCAAGATCGGCTTCAATTAATCTAGATCTAAGTTTAAGTAATTTTTCAAGTAATGCAGGTTCGGCTTTTTCATAGGCCTGTGCATCTGGAATTCTATTAACAACTACGCCTAATAATTCAGTAATAGCATTGCCAATTGAATTTTGAGAAATAGTCACAATTAATTTACCTTCATCATTACGATAGATCAGTTGTTTAAATGCTGGTTGCCAGCGAATGCTTGATGCGTATTTGGCGTCATCAATGCATTTATCACGTACTTTTTTAGCGGCTGATAAAAAGCAATTGTTAAATAATAAGGTTTTTTCAATCTCCTTAGGAAAGTAGGCATTTTTAGGTACACCAGAATTTCTGCTCGATACTTGATTAAAGAAAGTGCGGTAAAAATCTAAAAAACCTTTTAATACTTTATCGTACTCTTGCCAAAAATCAATATTCTTTAAACTATCAATACCGTCAATAACTTCCCAACTAGGTAAGCCTTGAGGATAGCCAGTGAGAGCTAAATTTGACGCATCTCCAGTGATGGGTTTAAGTATTTTTAAATCAAGTGTTGATAAAAATTCAATATAAACATCTTGCATATAAGCAGCAAATAATGAATGTTGGCCACCATCAGTAAGATTTGGATTTTTTGTATCAGCTAACTTTGCATTTTTCAGATCTTCTTTGTTAAAAACAATAAAGTGGTTATGTAGCATTCTAATGCTGGGCACACCAGCTGATGTGATTGGCCAAGTGGCATCAAGTGATGCCTCGCCTGAAAGTACTAAATGTTTTTTTGGATCAGGATATTGCTCTAACATAAAGCTAAAGATGATCTGATTCATCCTATTCCAAACTTTTTTAATATCATTAGGCAACTGTGTACGACGAACAGCTCTGCCTAGCGGGTTTAATACACTCTGAGAAGTGTTGTAAATAATAGAGCAGTCAAATTCATTGGAATGACCTAATGCTTTACGATATAACAGTAAATCTTGCTCATTAGTTAGCAAGCCATTATTTTCTGTTAGGTCTTTAAGATTTTCCGGCGAGTTGAAAAATTCATTATGCTTCATACCTTCTGGCACATCTAAGGGGATGGGGCGAAAAGGAACATCTATTTCTCTTGGGCCGATTGTCATCTATCTACCTGTTAAAAAAACTTAAAAAAAGGGCTTATGTCACATTATGACATAAGCCCCCTAAATATTAAAGCAAACTAGGCTTTAGCCAAGGTTTGCATAAACACGATCTCTAACTTCATCAAGTGAGCCAACGCCGTTAGCAGCACTATATTTAGGCGCATTATCATCTTCATTCATCCAAGACTGGTAATAATCTACTAGTGGCTGAGTTTGCTCATGATAAACATCTAAACGTGAACGAACCGTGTCTTCGTTATCATCAGCACGCTGAACTAAGTCTTCACCAGTAATATCATCTTTTCCTTCAACTTTAGGCGGGTTATAGATAATATGGTAAGTACGACCAGACGCTAAATGGGCGCGACGACCTGACATACGGGCAACGATATCTTCATCGGGTACTTGAATTTCAACAACATAGTCAATCTTTACACCGTCAGTTTTTAGTGCTTCAGCTTGGGCAATGGTACGAGGAAAACCATCAAACAAGAAACCATTTGCACAGTCACTCTCTTGAATTCTTTCTTTTACTAAGCCAATGATAATATCATCAGATACTAAACCACCAGCATCCATTACTTTTTTAGCTTCAATGCCTAGGGGTGTTCCTGCTTTAACAGCGGCACGTAACATGTCACCTGTTGAGATTTGTGGTATAGAGTATTTCTCACAAATGTTAGTTGCTTGTGTACCTTTACCTGCGCCCGGAGGGCCTAATAGAATAACGTTCATTGTTTCTCTTCCTTATAAAATTAAATTTCAAATGGCGGTAATTTTTTATCAGCTATTTCTTTTTTCATCACCACATAATCCGGTAAGCCGTTTTTATATGGAGGATAGTTTTCACCCTCTATGAGTGGTTGTAAATATTCACGACATGCATCAGTAATACCAAAACCATCGTCAGAGATGTATTCCATTGGCATCATTTTTTCAACATTCGCAATGTCTTTTAACTCGCCTGAGCCAATTTCCCAAGTGTATGGGTTATTTGATGTTCGAATAATTGCTGGCATAACTGAGTTTTTACCCTCTAATGCCATGTTAACAGCAGCTTCACCTAGTGCATATGCTTGCTCAACATCAGACTCTGAGGATAAGTGACGTGCCGCACGTTGTAAGTAATCAGCAACTGCCCAGTGGTACTTAT
>CAZOAA010000055.1:0-6256 GCA_964577715.1 uncultured Candidatus Thioglobus sp.
CTCTGATGATTGCTTGATGGCGTAATCCAGTATTTGTTTGGCAGTGTGATTGAGTCGATAAAGGTTTTCATGGTAGGCAATAATTTGTAGTCTTTTAATTCATTAATACTTACCCAGCTAATCTCTTGACCTTCAATACCAGTGGGAGTATGTTGATATTTGTTAATATTATAGATGCTGAGATTAACAACCCTATCGTTATATTGGTGCTGCATAGTTTGGTGTAAGTTAAACGCATCTACTTGAACACCCAATTCTTCATGGAGCTCTCTAATGATAGTTTGTTCGGCACTCTCGTTGTTTTCTGTTTTGCCACCAGGTAATTCCCAGAAACCACCCATAAATTGATGATCTTGACGTTTGGCGATTAATATTTGTCCTTTGTTATTGCGCAAAACACCAACAACCGCCTTGATTATCTTCATTCTGACAACCTAATGGTAAAATGATAGCATTTTAGCATTGAGCAAGCATTTGAACTTAGCAGATAAAATTCAAACATTAAAACCATATAGCGCATTGCTCAAAGATAATTTGATGGGTATTGAGAAAGAAGGGCTAAGGGTTTCTAGGAAGGGTGGCATTTCTCAAGCTTCTCACCCAAAGGCGTTTGGTTGTGCATTAACACATCCGAATATTACTACAGATTTTTCTGAGTCTCTGATTGAGCTGGTGACGCCACCACTACATAGCGCCGAGTCGGTATTGTCATTCTTATCAAAAACACAACAATATTTGTATCATCATCTGCCAAAAGATCAAAGTTTTTGGCCTGCCTCTATGCCTTGTGTGATTCGCGGTGAAACTTATATTCCAATCGCACAGTACGGTTCTTCTAATCGAGGCATGATGAAAACTATTTATCGCCATGGTTTAGCAAACCGCTATGGTAGTGTGATGCAAACTATTGCAGGTATTCATTTTAATTATTCATTTTCACAAGATTTTTTTGAACAGTATCGTTTATTGCTTTCACCTAATGATTCGTTAAGAGTATTTACTGATAATTGCTACATGAACTTGACTCGAAATGTAGTACGCTGTGGCTGGCTGGTTTCTTATTTGTTTGGTGCCTCAAGTGCAGTCTGTAAATCGTTTTTAAAGGGCTATCATGAGCACTCTTTAGTTGAATTTAACGATTCTACTTTGTATAAGCCTTACGCCACTTCTTTGCGTATGGGCGATATAGGTTATCAAAATCTGCGTGAAGATGAAGCCGGTGTTAAGGCCAACTATAATAGTCTTGATCATTATATTCATAGTCTTAAATCCGGTATGCAAACTTCTTGTCGCGAGTATGAGGAAATCGGCTTAAAGAAAAATGGCCAATATCAGCAATTAAATACCAATATTCTTCAAATTGAAAATGAATATTACGCCTCTGTTCGCCCTAAGCCTACAGTGCAAGAGAATAAAAAACCGTTAGATGCGCTCAATGATAACGGCATTAGTTATATCGAACTTCGATCAATCGATATCAACCCGTTAACACCTTTAGGTATAGATAAGGAGCAAATTTATTTCCTTGAATCTTTTATGTTATTTTGTTTGCTGGAAACATCAAAAGCTATCTCAAGTCGAGAACAGTTTGAAATTGACACTAATGATCGATTAGTGGCACATGAAGGTCGTAGACCAGGTCTAAAATTGATGTATGAAGGTCAAAGTGTACTATTGAGAGAATGCGGAGTAGATATTATTAAAAAAATACAATCTTGTGCTCAGCTGTTGAGTCAAGAACATGAAAAGGCAGTTAGTAGCATTGGAAAACGTATTGATAACCCGAATTTAACCCCATCTGCTATTACACTGAATCAAATGAAGAGTAAATCACAAGGATTTTTTGACTATATTGATTCATTTTCTAAGCAATACAGGAAAAGCTTTTTATCTAATAAAGTTGATCAGCAACATTTTGATCTATTAGACAATGAGGCACAGTCTTCATGTGCAAAACAAACAGAGATTGAACGAGCAGATAGTATGAGTTTTGATGAGTTTTTGGATGATTACTTTAAGCAGATCCCGTGTAATGAGTAATAACAAAACAACTATTTGTGCTGTTGCAACAAGTTTAGGACAAGGAGGCATTGGCGTAGTACGTGTATCGGGAGAGTTGTGTATTGAGATTGCAAAGAAAATGTTGGGATATCTACCCAAGTCGCGCTATGCTCATTATGGATCATTTTTTAATAAAGATGGTGATGAAATAGACAAAGGCGTTGCTCTATTTTTTCCGGGCCCACATTCGTTTACTGGTGAGGACGTGCTAGAGTTACAGGGCCATGGCGGCATTGCTGTTATACGTTCCTTATTTGATTCTGTACTGGCGCTAGGCGCAGTTGCTGCCGAACCAGGTGAGTTTTCAAAGCGTGCTTTTCTTAATGGAAAAATGGATTTAATCCAAGCTGAAGCAGTTGCCGACCTGATTGATGCGAGTTCAGATCGATCAGCTCGATCAGCACTGAAATCTTTATCAGGCGAGTTTTCTGAGAAGATTAATATGCTGACTAAATCTATTATTGAACTCAGGGTATTTATAGAGGCAACAATTGATTTTTCTGATGAGGAGATTGACTTTTTAAGCTCGGGAGAAGTTGAGAAAAAAATCACCACTATTAAAAAGTCTATTGGGAATATTCTAACTTCTGCAGAACAAGGTGTTATCTTAAGAGAAGGCTTAACAATTGCCATTGCAGGTAAGCCTAATGCAGGAAAATCTTCCCTACTTAATGCGCTCACTCAACAATCTAGTGCGATTGTTACCGATATTGCGGGTACAACACGTGATGTTCTTAAAGAGACTATTATGGTTAATGGAATGCCTATTAATATTATTGATACAGCGGGTTTGCATACGAGTAGCGACAAAATAGAGCAAGAAGGCATCAAAAGAGCACACAATGAAATTGAACGTGCAGATACGGTGCTAATGGTGTTTGATGCACAGGATAAGACGCCTGACTTATCTATATTATCAAGTAATCTTAAAAACAATAACTTGTTGCTGATTAAGAACAAAGTTGATTTAACCAGTGAGCCAACAGGTGCTTCTGTAGTGAATGGTCTAACACAGCTTTCACTTTGTGCTAAAAATTCTGACGGTATAGATTTGTTACGAAAAGAGTTATCAAATATTGCTGGTCTCAGCGAGGTAAGTGAGAGTGTATTTTTAGCTAGAAAGCGACATACTGCTGCCTTAACACTGGCACTTGATTCAATTAAGAACGCGTTAGAGCAACTTAGTAGTAATGCTATCGAGTTGGTCGCTGAGGATTTGCGCCAAGCCAGCCAATACTTAGGTAGTATTACCGGTGAATTTTCATCTGATGATTTATTGGGCGAGATATTTTCTTCTTTTTGTATTGGCAAATAAATGAGCATTAAAACAAAATTTTACTTCTATTTATTAGTGACAATTGTTTTGTCTCCGTTATTGGTCAATGAAATTATATTAACTTATCGGTCCCCCAATGTTGTTGATGCATTATTGGTATTGGTGATTTTGCTGGTTTATTTAGGGTTATATCTTGCGATTCGTAAAGATTTTTTACTTCCGTTTAATGATTTACAGACTTGGGTTAGAAGTTATAAGACAGACCAAGGGGCGCGCCTTAGTGACGAACAAAAAACGTCATTTCAACCAGTAGCAAATGCCATTAACCACCTAATTGATGAAAATCAACATCTTTATGATGATATGGAGGCTATTCTTAATAAGCAAATACAGCGTCTTAGTAAAAAATCTGCTTCGTTAGAGACGCTTTATGGTGTTTCATCAAAGCTTAATACTATGCATTCTCCTGAAGAATTATTTAAGCATTTTTTAGATATTTTTATTAATATGACTGGCGCCTCATCTGGCGTAGCACGTAGTCTTACCGAGGATGGTGAACTTCATTTAGAAGTAGTACATGGTTCTGTCAATCAACAAGGCCAAGTTGAAGATGTGCTAACTGCCGATTGTTTTTGTGGTGAGGTGGCAATGGCGCAAGACGTACATGTGCAATTTAGTGTACACACTTGTGCTAAATGCGTGGGCGAAAAATCTCGAGAAAAGGCAAAAGTGGGTACAATTTTTATTCCACTTCGCTACCACGGCAAGACATTAGGTATTTTTAATTTATTTTTTGATACGGAGCCATCTCTGGCTTTTGATGAACGAGCTTTATTAGAGTCTATTGCCGACAATATTGCCATTGCACTTGATAAGGCAAGACTAGATGAACAGACTAAACGTATGGAGCTTTCACAGGAGCGACTATTTTTATCACAAGAGATACATGACTCTTTAGCTCAAACAATTTATAGCTTAAAACTACAAGTAACAGTATTAGGTGATATGCTGAAAAAAGATAATAAGTCGGATGCTAGTGATAAGGTTGCTGGCTTGCAATCACATATCACTCAAGCCAATCAAGAGTTAAGGGAGCTGATGTGTAATTTCCGTGTGCCATTAGATCCAAAAGGTATCGAAGTGTCACTATCTAATTTAGTCAATCGGTTTAAAACTGAAGAAGGAATTGCGACTTATCTACAGGTAGAGGGCAAGCTTAAAATATCTCCAGAAGTAGAAATGCAAATTATGCGTATTACTCAAGAGGCGTTATCAAATATTCGAAAGCACGCACAAGCGCGTAATGTTCGTATTTTGCTATCAGCTGAGCCAAATTGCCAGTTATTAATTGAAGACGATGGTGTTGGATTCCAAAAAGATAAGAACGAAAGTGAAATAATGGGGAATAATATCGGTATGAATATCATGAAAGAGCGAGCCGATAGGATTGGTGCACATATTGAGATCGAATCAGAGGTAGATGAGGGTACTCGAATCACCGTGTCTTTTAAGGAAGACTCATGAAACTCTATATCATTGATGATCATGCACTATTTCGTAATGGGTTGATTTCATTATTAGAATCAAGGCAAATTAGTGCTCAGGCAGCCGCATCTCCCGAGCAAGGGCTTTTAGAAATACCAACGCTATCGTTAGATATTATCTTGCTTGATTTGCGCATGCCTATTATGTCTGGATTAGAAGTGCTCAAGTCTCTTAAATTGCAAAATGTTAAAACCCCTGTTGTGATGTTAACTACCAGTACTGAAGAGAAAGATTTACGCGATTGTTTAAAACACGGTGCTCAGGGGTATTTATTAAAAGACATGGATCCAGATGAATTGGTAGATGCTTTGGGCGAAGTTGTTCAAGGATCTATAGTTGTGTCTCAGGATATGACTCATGTTCTGGCAAAGGTATTAAAAAATGAGTTAACTGATAATGAACCATCATTTGAGTTATTAACCAATAGAGAAAAAGAAGTAGCCTGCCAAGTTGCTAGTGGTCATAGCAATAAAGTCATTGCTAGAGAATTGGGTATTTCAGATGGCACGGTTAAGCTGCATGTAAAATCGATTTTGAAAAAACTAGCACTTAGTTCAAGAGTTGAGGTTGCTGTTATGGTTACAGAAAAAGAGTATTGTAAATAAAATGGACGGGTATCAAAGATTAGTTGTTAAGGCTCTACGCAACGTAGATGAGATAATGCCTTGGGACTTAGAAGAGGAGATCAGAAAAAATCCTGATTTGATCATATTAGATATTAGAGAGCAGGATGAGTTTGATATGATGCACATTAAAGATTCAATTCACGTACCTAGAGGACGGCTCGAAGGCGCATGTGTCTGG
Organism: uncultured Candidatus Thioglobus sp.; assembly: GCA_964577715.1. Classification (GTDB taxonomy): domain Bacteria; phylum Pseudomonadota; class Gammaproteobacteria; order PS1; family Pseudothioglobaceae; genus SUP05. Next base: position 5,687 of record CAZOAA010000055.1, read on the forward strand.
AACTATGATGACACTATTCCAGCATTAGCACAAGCCAGAGATCAAAATATTGTCGTGGTTTGCCGATCAGGTAATCGATCAGTGCTTGCTGCACTAACAATGCAACAAATGGGCTTTAAAAATGTTCGATCACTCAAGTTGGGCATTAAGGGTTGGAATGATAACGACTTGGAAATGTTTAATGATTGTAGTGATATTGTTGATATCGACCAAGCTGACGAATGGTTAAATAAACCAGTACCTAAGAGCAAATTAAAACCCTAGTTTTTCTTAGACAAATTAATTTGTAAAAAAAGCAAAATAGTTCTTGACGCAAAAATTAATCTGGGTATAATTTCCGCCTTTCACCGCGTTGAAAACTGACTTTAAGTTTTTAATCGTGGTAGCTCTTTAAAAATATATCAAACAACTTGTGTGGGCACTCGTACATTAAATTGTGCAAGTGCACATAAAAAACTAAAGCAATTAAGCTTTTAAAAAAATTGAACGCAAAGCGCATTTATTTTATAAATGTTGCCAATGTTCTAAAAAGTCAAAGATTGAACTGAAGAGTTTGATCCTGGCTCAGAT
>CAZOAA010000056.1:0-5714 GCA_964577715.1 uncultured Candidatus Thioglobus sp.
CCATATTTATTCATCGCGTCAGCATAAGTAATTTGTGGGAATTTATCACCTAAATCGACATCAATAACTTCTTTAAACATGCCGCGTGTCATCTGCTCCATCATCGCCATAATTTCATCTTCATTCATAAATGAAGTCTCAACATCAAGCTGAGTAAATTCAGGCTGACGGTCGGCACGAAGATCTTCATCTCTAAAGCACTTAACAATTTGATAGTAACGTTCAAAGCCTGACATCATTAACAATTGTTTAAACAATTGTGGTGATTGCGGCAAAGCAAAAAAATCACCTGGATGAGTACGTGAAGGTACTAAATAGTCTCTTGCACCTTCTGGTGTGGCCTTGGTTAAGAAAGGTGTTTCAATATCTAAGAAGTCATTCTTATCCATGAATTCACGCATAAAGTGCGTTACTTTAGAGCGTAAGCGCAAGCGTTTTTGCATTTCATCGCGGCGCAAGTCTAAGTAGCGATATTTAAGGCGAACTTCTTCTGAGGTGTCGGTAGCATCAATTTGAAATGGAACCGGTTTAGAGCTATTTAAAATCTCAATATTTTGAGCAACAATTTCAATTTCACCTGTGGCTAACTTAGGATTAACTAACCCTTCTTCTCTGGAAATAACTTGCCCAGTAATTTTTAGTACAAATTCGTTACGAATAGATTCTGCTAATGTGAAATCAGTATTATCGGGGTTGATGACCACTTGCGCAATACCACGCTTATCACGCATGTCTAAAAAGATGACACCACCATGATCACGACGACGATTTACCCAACCGCAGATTTCAACCGCCTGATCAATATTTGTTTTATTTAGCTCACCACAATAATGTGTTCTCATAATTTTATCCTTTGTTAATTGGGCGTAACAACACCAGTAGAAATAATCAATTTAAATGCATCGTCAACACTCATCTCAAGTTCAATAACATCTTTTTTTGGCATCATAATAAAAAAACCAGAGGTTGGGTTAGGTGTAGTTGGTACATAAATATTAACAATTTCTTCACCAATTTTTTTCTCTACTTCGCCACGGTAATTACCTGTTTGAAAAGCAATTGTCCACATGCCTTTTCTGGGATATTCAACCAATAGTGCTTTTTTGAAGCTTTCTCCAGATGGGCTTAAAACTGTATCTGAAAGTTTTTTTAAGGCATTGTAAATACCTCTAAATCCAGGAATTTTATTGAGTAATTTTTCCCACAACTGTAATAATTTTCGCCCAATAAAGTTGTTAACCAGCGCTCCTGTAATTAGCATAATGAGTACAACCCAAAAAATGCCCGAGCCAGGGATGCTTCTGTCTAGGTTAAATAGAGCTTCGGGTAGGTACTGAGCAGGAACAATGTTATTAACTAAATCTAGAAAGAATTTAATAACAACAATGCTTAATCCTAACGGGATCCAAAATAGTAGACCAGAAATGAAATAATTTCTTAAATTCTTCACAAGAACACAGGAGTAAACAACAAAAGCATTATTTTAGCACAGTCATTGTGTTGGTTTTATATCGACTCTTCATCACGAAGTGTTAGAATTTCATGGCCATTTTCTGTAACTAAAATTGTATGCTCCCATTGCGCAGAAAGTGAGCGATCTTTAGTGGTTACTGTCCATCCATCTACTTTGGAAGTGGCAACTTCATAGCTACCAATATTAACCATAGGTTCTATAGTAAAAGTCATTCCTGCTTCAAGGATGGGACTCGTGTCTGAGTTTCCATCGTCATAATGCACTACTTGAGGTTCTGCGTGAAATTGTGTTCCAATGCCATGCCCACAATAATCATGCACCACAGAGCAGTTGTTTTTATCAGCGTGTGCACCGATGGCTTTACCAATTTCGCCTAAACGAATACCAGGTTTTACTTTTTTAATGCCAATATACATACATTCTTGAGCGATTCGACAAATGCGTTGGGCCTTAACGCTAGATTTTCCAATAATAAACATTTTAGAAGTATCGCCATGATAGTCATCTTTAATAACAGTGATATCAATATTAACAATATCTCCTTTTTTAAGGGTTTTATCACCAGGAATACCGTGACACACCACATTGTTCACACTGGTACAAATTGATTTTGGAAAACCATGATAGTTAAGTGGCGCCGGGATTGCCTCTTGTACATTAACAATATAGTCGTGACAAATTTTGTCTAATTCGTTGGTACTAATACCAGCCTTGACATGCGGAGCAATCATATCTAATACATCAGCCGCTAGGCGACCAGCAACACGCATTTTTTCTATTTCATCGGCTGATTTTATTGAAATTCCCATAAAATAATTAGCAATTACTTTTTATTCATTGCTCGTTTTTCTAAGGCTTCTATCCGGTCCTCTAATGGTGGATGGGAAGACCATAGATGCATAAAACCTTGTTTAGATTTTTCACCAATACCAAAAGCAGCTAATTGCTCAGGAAGTGGTTCTGGCTCCCTTTGTGCCAATCGTTTAAGTGCATTAATCATATTTTGATGGCCAGCCAAATCAGCACCACCAGTATCAGCAACAAATTCACGTTTTCTTGAAAAGTACATCACAATAACAGCAGCAAGAATAGAGAGAATTATTTGTGCAAAAATAACGGTGACATAATAACCAATGCCATAACCTCGATTATTTTTTAAAATTACTCGATCAACGACATGGCCAATAATTCGTGATAAAAATACCACAAAGGTATTTACCACACCTTGAATAAGGGTTAGAGTAACCATATCACCATTCGCAACGTGGCTCATTTCATGACCTACTACAGCTTCAATCTCACCTTGTTTCATTGAGTCTATCAAGCCTTGAGATACTGCAACTAAAGCACTATTTTTACTCATTCCTGTTGCAAAGGCATTCATTTGTGATGATGGAAAAATTGCTACTTCTGGCATTTTTATGCCAACAATTTTGGATTGTTTTTTCACAGTTTCAATTAGCCATTTCTCCATATTGTTAGACGGATTGGTAATAACTACAGCGCCTGTCATGCGTTTTGCCATCCATTTAGAGATTGCTAGTGAGATAAACGCACCACCAAAACCAATCACACCAGAAAAGATAACCAGCGCCTCTACATTTAAATCGGATCCGTTTTGTTGGAGTAGGCTATCTACTCCTAATATGCTCAGAGTAATACTTAATACCACCATAATGGCGATATTAGTTAGTAAGAATAGAAAAATTCGTTTCATTTGTAAATCCTATATTAGTATTGATTGAGTAATATATGTGGGTATTATCTTATAGATTCAACCTTATTGGGGTTACAATAAACATAATGCTTAAATATTTTCTATTATTTTTATTATTACTGTCTGGTTGTGAAGATCAAAAAACCACACAAGATATTACACTTAAAGAAAATAACACTACTATTGAACAAAATGATCAGGCAACAAAAAAGAATAATCATCCTGCCAAAGAAGAGCCAGCTATTTGTGAAAATTTATCAGTTGCCGAATGCTTAACAATTATCATTCCTACAATATGGGATCGTGAAGTTGAAAAAGATTGCTCTTAGAGTTTGATTTTTTTCTTTTGGTCTAGTTCAATTTCGATAGTTTGCTTATTAATCGGACAGTTAAACTTGAGATTTGTTGCTTGTAATTGTAAGTCTTCCGGATAGCCCTTGTCTGCATCTCCATACAGTCTATCTCCAATAATCGGATAGTCGAACCCACTCAGATGTTTTCTGATTTGATGCTTTCTACCAGTTTCTATATTGATTTCAACCAATGATCTGGATTGCTCAAATTGCAATAAACTCACATGACTAACAGCAGGTTTACCATCTATAGGTTTTTTAATGGTGATTGTCTCTTTAGGAAAAACACCTTTAACAATACCAAGGTAAGTTTTTTTAATCTGTCTATCGGCAAACATTTTTGACAAATCCCTTGCCATGTCTTTGTTGTGAGCCATTATCATTACCCCACTAGTGGCACGATCTAGTCGATGCACTAAAAAGCAAGAGCGACTAAGTTGTTTTTCCACTAGTCGTATTAGTGAGCAGTGGTCCCCCCATTTAGATCCTTGAGAAAACACACCTGATGGCTTAAACCAAATGCTGTAATCTTTTTTATCTAGTAGTAGTTCGGGCGCATCTGGTTTTGTAGATAGAATTTTTTCGTTATAGTAAATAAAAATCTCATCACCTATACTAAGCGATTTTTTAACACGCCGTATACGATTAGTTTTTTTTCCTCGTTTTAACCAAACACAGCCTTTTTCCATAGCTAATTTGATTACTTGTTTTGATAATGGTAATTCGTTTGCAATAGTATCTATAGCAACTTTTGATTTTTGCTTGATAATGATATTTTGTTCAATGATTTGACTCATTTGTCTTATTTTATAGACTTGTTAAACTTGCAAATTAGATTTAACTTATGTATAGTGCTGAAGCAACAGGGGGGTAAAACCTATAAAGCAATCTCGCTTTTATGGTTACAGTCTAGTATTTATTTATACAATTACCAGCTAATGAATAAACATTAGTCTTAGGTATTTTTTTTGTTTTATGAGGGAAATATTATGAACAATCGTATTTATTTAATGCCAATCGTAATAATGGTTGGACTGTTATCTGCCTCTTTTGCAAATGCAGATGTTACAGTTGTTAAAAGTGAATTTATTGGTAGTAGTAAAGATGCACAGAAATTTGTATCTGCAACACTAAAGCCAAGTGAAAATAGTATTAATCTTGCCCTGGGCGGAGGATTAAAAAAGAAAATTGAAGGTATTGATGATGCGAGCATAAAGATTGATGTTGATGCAGGAAGCTTAAACTCTATCTCACATAATAAATTTGACCCAAAAATTAATTATTCTTTATCTGTTAATTTTTAATAGAGCTAATTACATAACATAAGTAAAAACCCAAATAATTTAGGCATTATTTGGGTTTTTGTTGTATTAGGAGAAATATGTTTAAAAAATTTTGTGCAACCTTAATATTTTTATCAGGTAGTTTATTTTCCACAATAACTTTATCAGAGCCACCACCAGAAATAGCAGCAGTGCATATTATGACTGAGGCTTTATTAGCATTAAAAGAATCAAAAGCACAAGGAAAAAGTTCAATTGAAGATGTTGAAAATTTAATTGTTGAACAACTTCTGCCTAGCTTAGATATCAATGAAAGCACCAAGCAAGCCTTGAAAAAACACTGGTCCGACTTAACGCCAAAACAACAGATTATTCTTAAAACTTATATTGCCGTTTCACTGGTCGATAGTTATTCTTCTATTCTAGCTTCTTATAATGATTTAGATAGTATTAAGATTTCAGCAGATCCTAAAGTAAAGCGTAAAGACAATAAAGCTATTGTTAAGCTACATATTAATATTGGTGGTGATCCAAAGCCAGTTGTTGTCTCTCTTAAGATGATTCTTGATAAAGATTGGTCTATTTATGATGTAGTCTTTTCAGGTGTTAGCTTGGTTAAAAATTATTACGCTACTTTTGGCTCACAAATTAAACGAAAAGGTATTGAAGGGTTGATTGCTAAAGCATCAAAAAAAATCAGAAAACACAATCCAGAAAGTTGCCCAGTTTGTATTGCAATGCGATTTAAAAAATCTATGCTATCAGCAGAAAAGTAACTTAAAAAACCCTGTAGAAGCAGGGTAGTGAACAAACTAGATATATAAAATATAAGGTGGGGCGAGAAACGGGGTTCGAACCCGCGACAACCGGAATCACAATCCGGGGCT
>CAZOAA010000057.1:0-5652 GCA_964577715.1 uncultured Candidatus Thioglobus sp.
TGATAAAGATGTATGAAGCTTACCGACAAGATGGCAAACTACCTGCCACCTACGAAGTCATCTATGGACATGCTTGGAAAAAAGTAGGAGAACTAAATAACATCACAATACAAAATCAATAAAAAAATATTGGAAATAATTGAAATAAGGTTGTTTCCTTAGGAAGAAAGCCTTTCTTTCCTCCAAAATACCGCTAAATCTTAATTTTTAATGATAAAAAATTGCTTTTAAGTCAACTAAATGACAATCATAGGATTTACCTATAATACTTATCAAAAATTTCTGAAATTTTACGAATGGATTTTTTATAGTGCCTAAAGTGTGTAATTAATTCAAAAAAACCTATAGAAAATATTAATTTATCTCTCTTTTAATGCTCTTTCCATGCCGCCTAAGAACGGTTCAAATAAATATTCAAAAACTGTGCGTTCGCCAGTAACAATACCTGCACTTACTTGCACACCGGGGGATAAGAAATATTTAAGCCCATTGTGTTCAAAAAAACTCTTTTCAGTTTCTATACGCACTTTATAAAAAGCCATGCCTTCTTTATTAACAATACTATCTGGACTAATATGTATCACTTTACCATCAAGCTTTCCAAGGCGAGTTGCATCGGCAGAAGCCAATCTAATTTGTGCTGTTTGCCCTACCTGCACAAAACCCACATCTTGCGGCGGAAGACTTACTTCAATTAACAACATATCATCCGCAGGAACAAGCTCCATCACTGTTTCACCTGGGCGAATAACGCCGCCAACCGTATGCACATTAAGCGTCTTCACTGTACCATCTACTGGCGCCCTAAGCACTGTTCTCTTTAGACTATCTTTAAGCTTTTCCATGCGTTGTGACAACTCACTATGCTCACGACGAGACTCCTCTAACTCACCTCGAGAATTAGCCTGATAGCCCAACCTTATCTCATTAAGCTTCTCTTGAGCCTCTACCAACGATGCTTTAGACCCTTTTAACAAAGCCTTGTCTTCATCAATTTGACTAAGCAATGCACTCTTGTCTTTAAGTAAAGTTAAGTGATTATAACGGTTGGTCAATTCATCTTTTAAAAGCTCCTCACTAATATCTATCTGCTCTTGCAATAACTCTAGTTTATTTTCAGAATGAGACAATCTTGAGCTTACTTGCTCAATAATCTGCTCCTTTTGAACTACCAATCCCTGTTGAGAAGCAACGCCACTTAAGTAACTATCTCTACGAACCTTAAATAAAGCCCTTTCTTGTTGCGCTAGTTTTGGAGTTCTTTTTTCCGTTTCAGGTTTAAATACAATCATCTCACTATCATTGGATTCTGCCTCCAATCTTGCCATTTTCACGGTTAAAGTGGCTAGTCTCACTAACATCTCACCAACATTGGCTTCACTGTCTGTGCTTTCAAGCTCAAGAAGCGATTGATTGGCCAATACTTGCTGCCCTTCTTTGATATATATTTTAGAAACAATACCGCCTTCTAAATGCTGAATAGCCTTAACCTGGGAGCTTGGCACAACACTGCCGGATGTTAAACTTACTATATCTAATGTCCCTAACCACATCCAAACAAATGCTGCTGTTACTGTTAAGTACAGCAGTGATAAAACATCTAAGCTTTCAATCCATTCTTTCTTATTATTAAATTTATTAATGAATGCTTTCATCTTTATCTGTAGCCTTGCCCTGATTTACTTCTACCTCTTTCTTTTTGTTAGCTTCTTTTTTTGCTACTCTACTGAGTACAGCTGGAATTGGCTTGGTAGACAAATCAATATGCAGGTTTGCTGCTTTTATAATAGCCTGATCATGTGAAACGATCACGATAGTTTTTTGCGCCTTACTAAGCACATTTAATAAGTTATAAATTGCATTACAGCCTTCAGCGTCAAGTCCTGCTGTTGGCTCATCAAATAGAACTAACTGCCCTTGTGACACTAAGGCCCTTGCAATAGCAACGCGACGTCTAATGCCTAATGCCAAAGCAGATCCAGCTTGATCCATGATCTGATCCAAGCCATCAGCAGTAGTTTCTATATATTTTCTCAATCCAGATAGTTTTACAATATTATTTAACTCTTGCTCACCCAAGTCAGGATTGGACATGAGTATGTTGTCACGAATACTACCTCTAATAAAATTAGGCTCCTGTGGTAGGTAGCTTATCTGCCCTCTCCACCATTCAGGCGCCAATTGTCTAACTTCCATCCCGTCAACCAGAATCTGCCCTCGTGCTGGCTCTAGAAGTCCAGTCAACAATCTAATCAAAGTTGTTTTTCCTGAACCATTGGGCCCGGTTATCACTGTTGTTGTTCCTTGAGCAATCTTTACATTTAATGATTCAAATAGCGGTGATGAAGCACCAGGATAAACACTCATAACATCACTTAACTCAACTCTGCCACTATACTCTCCTAGTGCAGATCCAGAATTTTCCTCCATTGGCAATTTTGAAAATTCTAAGGCACGCTCTTTGGCTTTTTTTGCTTTGGTAAAAACCGTTGACAATTGTATAGCTTTAACAATAGGTGTTAAGGTTCGTGCAGCTAAAATATTTACACCAATCATAGCGCCAACACTGAGCAAGCCTTCTACTGCCTGCATAGCACCAATAGCAATCACAGCCACACTCATTAGCGCTGTAACACCTTGCAATTTTGCGGCAATATTAGCCTGCCTAAAGGCAAGCTTATCTTTTAAATCTTGCAGCTCGGATTGCTTTTCATCCCACCTATCGCCAAATCGCTTTACACCGTTAAATACACGTAAAGTATCAGCACTATCCACAACATCGATTAGCATACCATTGTTATCAATATTCAATTTTTGCAAAATATTGGTCTGCTTTTCTAAACTATCTTTACCACTAATAGCAATTACAATACTCACGACAATAGCAATCAAAACCACAAATGATAAAACTGGACTGATCAAATAAATAGCCAAAAGAAAGATTAATGAAAATGGCGTATCCAGCAAAGTCACCACATTGCCTGCGCTACTAGAAGACCTAACCACATCCATACCGCGCACCATTTCAGTTTTGGCACCGGTAGGAATGTTCATCATTACGGAGAATTTAGCACGCAAAATAGCGCCAATCGACTGCTGATTAAGTTTTGCTTCTTGTTGCTGGTTTACGCCTTCCGCTAAGCGCAATCGAATACGTCTAAATGCTTGCTCAAACAGTACTGCTACAACAACCCCGATAGTTAAAGTTGCTAGCGTTTCATCAATGCCGTATGACACATATCGATTGAGCACTTGAATCACAAACAGCGGCACAGCCAGCGCTAGTATATTAACAAACAACGAACTCAACACCAGCTCAAAAGCCAGCGTTGACCTGTTTAAGAACAGGCGTAGAGTGTCACGCATGTTTAATGATTTTACTTATTATGTAAGCACATAATCACTGGTTTGCATAATATCATCAGCATTAGTATGACCGCCAACAATAAATGCTAGATCATTGCCTAAATTACCATCGCCATCTAAATCGACAAATATCATCGCGTTTGTACCATCACTACCTACAGCAATTGAAAAATCAGTACTTGAATTATCAAAGAAATCTGCATTTGTTAAACTTGCAAAATTTAACGAATCTCCTTTATCGAAAATTTCAGAAACTTCTTTATTGTCAATCGTCAATTCAGATAGATCAATTTTATCACTATCATCAAACCCCTTAATAGTATCCCAGGCAGACGCCCCTCCAGCATACGAGCTATCACTTAATGCTTGATATTTAAATATATTGTCTCCTGTGCCATTACCTGTCGCACCCCCATCATTACTTTGACCACCAATCAGTGTATCAGCACCACCACCACCAGTAATCGTATCATTACCCGTGCCACCAATAATTGTATCAGCAGCAGCGCCACCAGTTAATTCATCATTGGCAGCACCTGAGGTTATAGTAATGGCCGATGAAGTTTCGGCAGCAGCATTAATGGTTAATGTATTGCCTGAACCAAGCCCACTTCCTTGTATGGTTGCCGCACTGGTAAATGTGTTTTCATGCAATGTGAAATTAAAATCATTGGTCGCATGCTCTTCAAAGATAAAGTATTCAACATTATTTAATGTATTAGCGCCAAATGTTACACCAGCACCATAATCACCATCAAATACAACATGATCGGTGCCTGTGCCACCATCAATTTCATCGGTTGCTTGTAGGTTTGAGCCCACAACCACAAAGTCATCACCAGCACCTAAGTTAATGGTGTCATTTCCCGCTGTAGAATTGTCTAATTTTGTAAATCCAGCAGATGCAAAATTCATGTCATTAGTAGTCACAAAGTCTTGACCAGCACCTGAGTTAACCGTGTCATCGCCTGCACCCATAGCAATAAAATCAGTATCGTCTCCACCAGTAATCACATCAGCACCACCTCGTGAAGCGACAAAGTTCATGCCATTACCTGTTGTAACAGTTTCAATATTATCACTACCATAAACAAAATCAGTACCCGATCCACCTGCTAATATTTGCGCTTTAGACAAGTCACCAACTAATAAGCTCATGTTTGCTTCGGTTAGATTATCAACATTAACTGGGGCAATACTCATGCTGCCTAAATTACTATTTAAAGTACCTGATGCGTATGTTGTTCCTGCTCCAAGATCTTGATCCACACCAATAAAGTCTTGCATGCCAGTAATGGCTTGTGCTAAATCAACACCGCTATTATTTGTTGCAGTTGCCTTCCAGGTAGCAGCAGCATTACCATCAACTGTACCACCACCATAAACATTTTTACCTGCAAAACTTAAACCTGATCCGCTTAATGAGCCTTTATTTGCAAAAGTAGAAATCGCATTTACATTAGTCTGATTCATGGTTGCAGCAACACCGGCTGCCAAATTAAAGCTGCCAATATTACTCATAGAAATACCTGTTAAATTGTCTGAAGCAGCACCATTGTTATCAATTCTGATAGCACTTCCACCATCACCTGTAATATCAGACGCACCCATAGAAGTTAACTGACCCTCACCAAAGGTTACATCAGAGTGAACAACAATACTTTCAATGCTGGTTAATGTAACACCCGATAAGTCGATCGTACCAAATACATGCAAGGTGTCGTTACCCTCACCACCATCAATAGATTCGCCAGAAACTGCTTCCGAAGTTGATTGGCCATTAATTGCTGCCGCATTGGCAATTACACCTGTAACTGCAGATACATCACTATCTGTATACTGACCCGCTGCAACGGTACCTACCATTACAAAAGTATCATTACCATCGCCACCAGATACGGTATCCAAACCTTTGCCAGCACGAATTAAATCATTACCTGCTAAACCATCAATTGTATCATTGCCAGTTGTTCCACTAATAGTGTCATCCCCTGCAGTAGCAGACCCTACTGCACCTGTAGTAAAACTTACATTTTGACCATTGGTACCAGAAAAATTATTACCGGCAGCATCTCGAATAACACCTGATGCAATATCAACGTAGTATTCAATACCCGCCGTAAAATCAACTGTAGGATTAATAGTTAAAGTTGACCCTGAAATATTAATTTGACCATTATTAATATCAATAGTTTTAACAGTACTGTCATCACTCACTTTCTTCACCAGGATATTACCTGTGCCAGCTTGAATCGCCTCACTAAAGTTAAGAACAATATTAGTATT
>CAZOAA010000058.1:0-5186 GCA_964577715.1 uncultured Candidatus Thioglobus sp.
TTTGGTGTGCCATTGTTTTTATGCGTCATGCCAATGATCCCACACCCATTGTTATTCAACGCGGTTGGGAAGGTGAGATTCTCAAAGAAGAGGTGGGTGAGAACGGCTTTGGCTATGATCCAATTTTTTATGTACCCACACATCAATGCTCTTCAGCACAATTACCCCCCGAGGTGAAAAATTCTCTTTCTCACCGTGGGCAAGCACTGCGCGCCTTGTTGGCACAGATGCCTACTCAGTTGTAATCCACAGGTGTTAACACTACCACCACTTTGTGTTTATATTCATTATCCGTGGTGTGTGAAAAAATGCCCTTATTGCGACTTCAACTCCCACGAGGGGGAGAATAGATCCGGTTATATCCAAGCCTTGTTAAAGGATTTAGATCAGGATTTAGACTATGTTCAGGGGCGCAGTATTCAGTCTATTTTTATCGGTGGTGGCACACCTAGTTTGATGTCTGAGCAAGATTTAAGCACACTATTTACTGGCTTAAAATCAAGGCTCAGTTTTGATCCAAATATTGAAATCACTTTAGAAACCAATCCGGGCACGTTTGAAATAGAAAAATTCAAAGCATTTAAAGACATTGGTATCAACCGACTCTCAATAGGCGTGCAATCATTTAACGATCAACATCTATTATCACTAGGTCGCATACACAATGCCAAAGAGGCAGTTAAGGCTTGCACTCTGGCAAGCGATCTATTTGATAATTTTAATATTGATCTAATGTATGGCCTAGAAGGGCAAAGTATTGATAATTGCATCTCAGATATTAATCAAGCCATTGATCTAAATCCGCAACATATTTCTTTTTATCAGCTAACGATTGAACCGAATACTTTGTTTGCCAAGTTTCCACCTCCCTTGCCTGCAGACGATGATATTTGGCGTATGGGTGAACAAGGCGCGATATTATTAGAGCAACATGGATTTAAGCGTTATGAGGTATCAGCTTATGGCCAAGCATCAAAACATAATTTAAATTATTGGCAGTTTGGCGACTATATTGGCATTGGTGCAGGTGCTCATGGCAAGATAACTGACGCTAATAATAATAAAATTTTTAGAACAGTTAAGTCTAGGTCGCCAAAAGATTATTTATCAACACCCAAGAAATCAATTCAGCAAATTGAAAATTTAATATTTGACTTTATGTTAAATGCTTTGCGTCTCAAAGATGGTTTTAACAAAGAGCTTTTTTCAAATAGAACTGGTATCGGCTATGAAAAAGTAGCCTCGAAAATAGCTAAAGCCAAAGATTTAGGGCTTATTGAAACAAATAAAAAACACGTGTTACCAAGTGCCAAAGGCTATGATTTTCTAAATGATTTGCAAGAATTTTTTTTGTGATAAAATTTTCTTGGTATGAAAGTGTTGGTTTTTTTAGTACTGCTTGTATCGCAATTCACAATTGTCTCTCACGCCAATGATAACAGTGGGCACGAGGGTGTTTGTAGTACTAGTGAGCAAGTTATGAATATGGCCAATACAAATTATAAGCATAATCATTTTTGTGACAACTGCGCAGGTGTTTCTATTGCCCTTCCAACTGAGACAATGCGATATTTCGTATTGATAAACCAAGCTTTAATAGGACTAAAACTTGATTATCTTTATTTATCTAAAATATCTGAAGTAGAAAATCCACCCCCAATCTTTTTGTAGTTTATTTAATTAATTTCACTTAAAAATCTGTCTATTTTTAATAAATTACAGATTAATTTAAATATATAAAAAGGATAAAAATATGAAAACATTAATAATTCTATCAAGTGTTTTGTTGCTATCAGGTTGTTTCGACAATAGTGATGCACAAGCAAAAACTAAAGAGAGCGTGCAGGTAGGACAAGCAACTTTTGAGAAAAACTGCGCAACATGTCATGGTGTTGGGGCGCAAGGAAAAACTAAAGACTGGAGGCAAAGACTGCCAAATGGTAAGTTTCCTGCACCGCCACTTAATGGTAGTGCTCATGCATGGCATCATTCACCTAAAGCATTACTGTTAACAATAAATAATGGCGGAATTGCCCATGGTGGGTGGATGCCCGCATTTAAAGATCAATTGAGTGAGAAAGAAAAACAAGCCGTGCTTGATTATATTTACAGTTTATGGCCAAAATCTATACAACAAAAATATGATGAAAAATTTAAGTAATATCAAATAGTTAACTTGATTTCAAGTACTATGGAGCTTATTGAAAGAGTTCTATATGGGTAAAAGAAATATTAATTTATCAATTTCCGGCATGTCATGTGCTGGATGTGTTGCTAGTGTTGAAGATGCACTAAACAATGTTGACGGTGTTGATAAAGCTAGTGTTAATTTTGTCGATCATACTGCTGAGGTAGTTGGTGATGCAAGAATAGAAGATTTGATTGAGTCTGTAGTAGATGCTGGCTATGATGCAGATGAATTAGTACCAAGTGATGCTGATCAAGTGCTTGAAAAGCAGCAACATGAGTTTGTTCATTATCAGCAACTACTAAGAAAATCCTTTGTTGCGTCATTACTTGGAGTGCCTTTATTTATTGCTGGCTTGTTGGGATTATTGCCAGCAATAGATAGTGCTATTAATCAAATATTTTGGCTGATAATAGGCATATTAACTGCATTTGTTATGTATTATTCTGGCTCCCATTTTTATAATGGAGCAATAAAAGTATTCTTGAATCATAACGCTAATATGGATACCTTGATAGCATTAGGTACAGGTGTGGCTTGGATGTTTTCAATGTTGATCGTTGTTTTTGTTGAATATTTTCCTAAAGATTCTCAACATGTATATTTTGAAGCTACTGCAATTATTATTGCACTTATTAATCTAGGTTCTGCATTAGAAAACAAAGCGCGTGGCAAAACTTCACAAGCCATTAAACGCTTGATTGGCTTACAACCAAAGACAGCATTGGTGATACGCAATGGCAAGGAGATAGATTTGCCAATTGAGAAAGTGGGTATCTCTGAAACAATAAAGGTACGTCCAGGAGAAAAGATACCTGTTGATGGCAATTTAATAGACGGATCCTCTAGTGTTGACGAATCAATGCTTACAGGTGAGCCAATGCCGGTTAAGAAAAAAGCTGGTGACAAGGTAACAGCGGGAACAATTAATAAAACTGGATCTTTTTTGTTTGTCTCTACACATATTGGAAAAGATACAGCACTTGCTCATATTATTGAAATGGTGCGCAAGGCCCAGTCTAGTAAACCAGCTATTGGAAGATTGGTTGATCGGGTTTCAGCAATATTTGTACCTACGGTTCTTATTATCGCTATTATTGCTTTTCTAATATGGTTTAATATTGGCTACAGTGTTACTTTTGCAACAGTAGCATCAGTAACAGTATTAATTATTGCATGTCCTTGTGCACTAGGGTTGGCAACCCCTATTTCTATTATGGTCGGTGTTGGTAAAGCGGCTGATCACGCTATATTGATTCGCAACGGAGAGGCTTTGCAACAGGCTGGAAAGCTTGATGCAATAGTTTTGGATAAAACCGGTACTATCACTCAAGGCAGACCAAGTGTTACCAACATTATGTCATTGAGTCATATATCTGATCAAGAGTGTTTAAGTCTTGCAGCGTCAATAGAATCTTCCTCTGAGCATCCGTTAGCTCAAGCAATTGTTGAAGAGGCAAAATCAAAGGATTTGGATGTTAAGTTATGCGAAGACTTTAACTCTATTACTGGAAAAGGAGTTAAAGCCAACATTAAAGGGCAATTGGTTTTATTTGGCAACGAGCGCTTAATGCGGCAATATGATATTAATATTACTGCACTAAAAGAAGAGTCAGAAATCCGATCTCAAGAGGCAAAAACCCCAATCTATTTAGCTATTGATGGAAAAGCTGCAGGTGTTGTTACAGTGGCCGACCCTATCAAAGAAGACTCTAAAGAGGCAATTAGAAACATGCAAAAATCTGGATTGAAGGTTGTGTTACTTACAGGAGATAACAGTGCAACTGCAAATGCAATTGCCAAGTCGGTTAATATTATTGACGTTGTTTCTGATGTTATGCCAGATGAAAAATCTAAAAAAATCAAACAATTGCAAGCGGATGGATATGTAGTTGGCATGGTGGGAGACGGTATTAATGATGCGCCAGCATTAGCCGGTGCTGATGTTGGTTTTGCAATCGGTACAGGTACTGACGTTGCTATTGAGAGCGCTGATATAGTTTTAATGCAAGGATCTTTGAATGGTGTGGCAGACGCAATTAATATCTCCAAAGCAACCACAAGAAATATTAAGCAAAATTTATTTGGTGCTTTTATATACAACACTTTGGGAATTCCGGTGGCTGCTGGAGCCCTGTATCCAGTGTTTGGATTATTGCTCAACCCGATGATTGCTGGTGCAGCAATGGCAATGTCTTCTTTAACTGTGGTTAGTAATGCTAATAGATTGCGCTATATTAAGCTTGGAGGCAGCAAGTGACAACCTTAATTAATATTTTTGGACTGGTCTTAATTATTGGCGTTATTTGGTGGTTTTGGTTGTCAAAGAAATAATCGGCTTAACCGGCGACCATTAAGTAAAATAATGCGAAATTTATTTTAATTTTTATTATGTCTGACAATACACACAATATTGCTAATGTTTTAACCGAAGCATTACCTTATATTCAAAAATTTCAAGGCAAAACCATTGTCATTAAATATGGCGGCAACGCCATGGTGGACGAAAAGCTAAAGTCAAGCTTTGCGCGCGATATTGTGTTGATGAAATCCGTTGGCATGAACCCAATTGTGGTGCATGGCGGTGGGCCACAAATTGGCAAAACGCTAGAAAAAATTGGCAAAGAAAGTGAATTTATTGGTGGCATGCGTGTCACCGATTCTGAAACCATGGATGTGGTTGAGATGGTTTTGGGTGGCTTGGTCAATAAAGAAATTGTCAACCTTATTCATCAGCACGGTGGTCATTCCATCGGGCTAACGGGTAAGGACGGCAGCCTAATTTCAGCCAAAAAACTCAAAACAGACATTGAACCCACCTCAGAGATTATCGATTTAGGCCATGTGGGTGAAGTGGATACCATTGACACCTCTGTGATTGAGCTTTTGCTCGAAGGCGATTTTATCCCAGTAATTGCACCCATTGGTGTGGGTAAAGACGGTTTCTCTTACAACATCAATGCCGATTTGGTTGCCGGTTCAATCGCCCAAGCTTTGG
>CAZOAA010000059.1:0-5038 GCA_964577715.1 uncultured Candidatus Thioglobus sp.
CCCTTTACTAGTAATCGTTGCTTGCATATTTTTCCTTACTTTTTATATATATTTACCACTATTGTAAGGAATTTTTACTGATTGTCAATAACTTGACGCAAAAAAAGGTTTTGGTTTTATTGAGCAAGAAAGTGGTGACGATGTATTCGTTCACTTCCGCGCTATTCAAGGTGACGGTTACAAATCACTAGAAGAAGGTCAAGAAGTAGAGTTCGATTTAGAAGATGGTGCTAAAGGCCCACAAGCGGCTAACGTACATCCTCAGTAGTTTTTAAAAAAATTACTTAAAAAAACCCAGCTTTCGCTGGGTTTTTTTATTGTTTTAACTTAAATAACAGTCACCTACTTCTTAAAAATCTGACAACCTTAGATACAGACTCTTCCAATTTTTCCCGCTCCGTGTCTATTATCAATTCTGGATTTTCTGGCACTTCATAAGGAGAATCTAGGCCTGTATATTCTTTAATTTCTCCAGCTCTTGCGCGTTTGTACAGTCCTTTTACATCCCTTAATTCGCAAGTGCTCAAACTAGAATGACAATAAATCTCTATAAAATCATTACGAGGTACTAGCTTGCGCACCATATCTCGATCTTGTTTAAAAGGACTAATGAAAGCGGTCATAGTAATAATACCAGCTTCCACCATTAGTTTAGAAACCTCACCAATACGACGAATATTCTCCTTACGATCAATTTTATCAAACCCAAGATCTGATGACAGCCCATGTCTAATATTGTCCCCATCTAATACGAACGTTTTATAACCCTTATCAAACAATTTTTCTTCTACTGCATGCGCCAAAGTTGACTTTCCAGACCCTGATAGACCTGTAAACCATACAATGAAAGACTTATGTTTATTCACCTGATTACGCCTATTGCGGCTGACAGTTGCGTTATGAATAACAATATTCTTAAGACTCAAAATATCTAATATTACCCATTATTAAATGTAGTGGTGAATCTATCAGATGCGGCACTTTTCTGTGTGTAGTCATTAACCACATCTGTAACGTCAAATTCTAATCCGTCATACCCATGTAATAAATATTTACCGATATTTGAATCTAGTATTGGACTTCCAAAAAAAGAAAATAGATTTTGTATTGTAATTAATTGTTCCCTGCTAAGAGCCCGGAAACCTCTTCCTATTTGACCAACATTGTAATTCGTTAATTGCATATTTTTTGAACTTAATTTTTCTTTAACAGATGTTGCTGTTATTGGTATTTGTAAAAAATTGCTTACACTCTCTAGAAGTTCACATGGAAAGAGTGTATGCTCTTCAAACGTAATAATTCTCAATGGCCATTCTTTTGCGCCTACAAGCCACCCTATAATATATCTTATGTACCATGGCATTATAAAATTGATAATGTAATCATATTTCTTACTATCATCTAAATTATTCCAGTTTGAGTTACCCTCTGAAGCCCCAATAACTCTAGGGTCGAGAGGACCATATCTTCCTCTATCAATATGTTCTTTGTAACTAATAGCTACATCAGGAAGAGATCGAATGGAAACAATAATATTGGAATTAGGGGCTAGTATTTTCAGAATATCATTATTTAATTCAGTAAAAGGAAAATGACCATAAAGTATTTTATATTTAAAATAGCTTCGTAAATCTGTACATATTTTTTCTTCATTTATAATATTATGCCCCCAGCCAGAGCCGGTTTTTGAAGCAATAATTCTTATTTTGTTGTCAGTGCCAACCTTTATCAAGTTAAGAAGATGTTGTGACGCAGATTTTGGGAATGCTGAATATATAGCAATTCTGCCGTGATTTACCCTTGGGTATATTTTTCTCAGAATTTTTTTTTGGATAATTAAAGGGTTTGTCATTACTACAATTCTCTATTTTATAAAAAACAATATTCTCATTTAATAATTAATATCCTATTTTGGGATTGGTAAATTATAAACCTAAAATGGGTTTAAATGTTACATATTAAATTTAGAAAATCAATCTATTCAAAACAACATATTGCTTTACGTAATTTTTGGATTAAAAGAAGAAAGCAGCTTAATCTATCACAAACAGAGCTTGCTGAAAGAATCACTGTTGTACAATCACTCATTGCTAAAATAGAAACTGGCGATAGGCGATTGGATATTGTAGAGATGATTGACTACGCTAAAGCATTAGAGGTTGATCCACATGCAGTGATCGATTTAATCATCAATCAAAAATCTTAGTGGTTAGTCCACTCAGATTTTTGACTTATTCCCCTTTGTAAGACAACTAATAAACACTTATCAAAATGAGTGGTGGTATTTTCGGTGTTTGAGCCACTACAAGTGGTGAGTTTAGAAAATACAACGAATGAGATTAGTGTGAATTAGTAGTTTTACAGGGGTGAGCTCTTTCGGTTACCTTTCTGCTCACCAGAAAGGTGACAAGAACCTAAAATTAGACAAACTCTCAACAATAAAAAATATCAGAAATTATTAAAATAAACTAAAAATTCTATCAAAAAGTGCTGTTTTTCAACCTGAAAATGCCACTTTATTAAATAGAACAGTTAATTATTGTGTGAACTTTGAAAAATTTCGGAAATAATCAAAATCATAGATAAAATGCTACAATTATGAAAACATTTTATTGGTACGACTACGAGACTTTTGGCATCAGCCCAAAGACTGATCGAATTTCACAATTTGCCGGTATTCGCACCGATGAAAACCTCAATATCCTAGATGAACACATGTTTTACTGCAAACCAACACATGATTGCTTGCCATCGCCAGAGGCTTGTGCAGTAACGGGTATTAGTCCGCAGCTCTGCGAGCAAAAGGGCATGATTGAACATGAGTTTATCAAAAAAATTCATAGTGAATTTTCCACGCCAAATACCTGTGTGGTTGGCTATAACTCAATACGATTTGATGATGAGTTTACCCGTTATACTTTGTATCGTAATTTTATTGATCCGTATACTTGGCATTGGCAAAATGGCAATACCCGATGGGATATTCTAGATGTAGTACGCTTATGCTATGCACTCAAGAAAGATTCGAGCCTAAAATGGGTACACGATAACACTGGCAAGCCTATATTTAAACTCGACCAACTCTCGGTTGCTAATGGCATTGAGCACAGCGATGCGCATGATGCTTTGGCCGATGTACGAGCTACCATTGCCATTGCAAAAATTATTAAAGACACGCAACCGAAACTGTTTGACTATGCCTTTAGCTTACGTGAGAAAAAAACAGTTGAGAACAAAATTAAACTGTTCGAACCAATGTTACATACTTCTGGCATGTACCCTGCCACACTATCTTGCACGCGTTTGGCAGTCGCACTGGCTTACCATCCAGAATACAATGACCGAGCAATTGTATTTAACCTTGACCAAGACCCTAGCATTTTGCTAGAACTTGAAGTTGAAGAGTTAAAAACTTTAATGTTTACCAAGCAATCTGAATTACCAGAAGGTGTTAAACGCTTAGAGATTAAGGATTTAATCTTTAACAAAAGTCCAATGTTTGTACCTAATGTTTACAAGATTGAGCCAAAAGTTGTAGAGCAATTACAAATTAATATGGACGTTTGTCTTGAGCGATTATCTTTTGTTAAAGACAATCAAGTTGCAATTACTAAAGTAGTGCAAGCACTTTATAAAAACGATCAAGAGCGCACTAAGACGGCAGATGTGGATCAAGCGCTTTATGATGGTTTTATGGACAATACTGATAAGCGTGTTGCTAACCAAATACAAAGTTTAGACACTGAACAATTAAAAGATTTTCATCCAAAGTTTAAAGATCAAGCGCTCAGCACTTTATTAATGCACTTTAAAGCTAGGAACTACCCTGAAACGCTAAGTGAAGACGAAACGGAAGATTGGTTTGAAACCGTACAAGGCAGAGTTCAAACTGGTGAAAATGGTTATTTAGAAATTGATGATTACTTTAAGAGAATTAATGCCATGAGAACACAACACCCTACTAAAGAAAAACTTTGGCAACAGCTCGAATCTTATGCAGACTCATTCTTCTAGGTTTTTAATTCAAATATCGGGTATAATCTTCGCCATTGAGGAAATCAACAAAAGAGAAGAATGAACGCCGAGACTCGTTTTGAAATGTTCGAAAGGTTATTGAAAAAGATACCTAATCCAACAACTGAATTAAATTATTCCACACCATTTGAACTTTTAGTCGCAGTTACATTATCTGCACAAGCAACGGATAAAAGCGTCAATAAAGTTACTGATAAATTATTCCCAATTGCTTCTACACCTGAAACCATTTTCGAATTAGGTGAAAATACGCTAAGAGACACAATTAAGACCATTGGCCTGTTCAATTCAAAAGCCAAGCATATTATTCAGGCTTGTAAAATCCTGATTGAAAAGTACGACTCAAATGTACCAGAAACTCGCAAAGAACTAGAAGCTCTGCCTGGTGTTGGACGCAAAACTGCCAATGTGGTTTTAAATACGGCATTTGGCCACCCTACTATTGCTGTTGACACACATATTTACCGTGTTGCTAATCGTACGGCAATTGCCAGTGGAAAGACTGTGCTAGAGGTAGAAAAAAAATTAGTTAAATTTATTCCTGATGAATACAGAGTGCCTGCACATCATTTAATGATTCTTCATGGTCGCTATACTTGTAAGGCACGTTCTCCTCTTTGTAACGATTGTGTACTGCTTGATCTTTGTGAGTACGAAGAAAAAAACCTATAAGTAGTTTAAGCTAAGTGCTCTATACTCAAGATAGAACTGAGCAACGACAATTTCTAGCCAATGCATGGCAAAAATTCTTAGATAAAAAACCCTTGGACCCTCTAGAGGATCAGCTTACACAAGTTATTGCTCTTCACCCAGAATATCACGCATTAATTCAAGACATAGAATCAGACTATTTTCCAGAACAAGGTGAGGTTAACCCTTTTTTACATATTAACCTGCACTTATCCCTTAGAGAACAACTCTCAATCAATCAACCAACTGGTATTAATGACTATTATCAAAAGATACTAAATAAAGTTAAAGATCCGCACGAGGTAGAGCACAA
>CAZOAA010000060.1:0-4921 GCA_964577715.1 uncultured Candidatus Thioglobus sp.
ATGATGGAAGACACTAGGCAAAAAATCAATTCAACTGTCAAACGTCGTCCATCCTATCAACCATTCTGCCCGTCAATTTTGGAAGAAGAAAGAGAAAGATTGTTCAAAGACAGTTTTCCTCACAAACATATGGCTATTGCCTTTAGAATGAAAAAAGAGCATATAAAAAACTTGCCTTGTGCTGTCCATGTGGATGGTACTGCCAGGCCACAATTTGTAGAAGAGAAGGACAATCCGAATTATTATCGATATTTAAAAGAATTAAAAAACATTATGGGCTACGGTGTTAGTCTTAACACTTCTTTCAATCTTCATGGCAGGACAATTGTTAGAACCCCAACTGATGCTGTGGTTGATTTTATTGATTGCAATATTGATGAGTTGTTTATTGAGGGTTATCGAGTAAAACGTAAATAAATATGAAAGTCAGCGCTTTTACCTTTATTAAAAATGGGCAGATATTAGGATATCCATTCGTTCAATCTATTCAATCTATCCTTCCAATTGTGGATGAATTTGTCATCAATGTCGGTCAAAGTGAAGATGATACATTAGCGCTAATACAATCTATTAACGATTCAAAAATTCGCATTATTCACTCAACTTGGAATGACAACATGCATGATCGTGGCTATGTCTATGGTCAGCAAAAAATGATTGCACAGTTTAATTGCACGGGAGATTGGGCTTTTTATATTGAGGGCGATGAAGTCTATCATGAAGATGATTTAGGCAAAATCAAGTCATCTATGCAAACACATGTAGATAATCCTGAAGTGGAAGCTTTGGTTTTTGACTTTTATCATTTTTATGGCAATGCCAATAGTTATCTTGATTCACCAGGCTGGTATCGGTCAGAAGCCAGAATTATTAAAAACTCTCTTAGGTCTTATGCACCAGATGGTCTCTTTTGGTTAGTATTGGATAGTAACAAGAAAGGCAGATATCCAAAAGCAAAACATACGGGTGCATGTTGCTATCACTATGGCTGGGTGCGTAGCGAAGAGCAAATGAACCTTAAAAGTAAAAAAGTTCAAAAGTATTGGGGTGGAGAACCAGCCAAAATAGATTATTCGCAAATGGATCAATCAATTATTCAAGAATTTATTGGCACACATCCAAAAACAGTTCAAGATTGGCTGCCTAAAGAAAAAGGTGTTTTTCAAGCTGATCCCAATTACCAAATTACAAAGAAACAAAAAAAACACAGGATGATGTTAAAGTTAGAAAACCTGTTTGGAATAGATTTGAGTAAGAAACACTTTAAGTTAATTTAAAATTTCCTTATGAACAGCATTATATGGCATCATGCCACAGTCACTAGACAAAGACGAAATCTTCAAAACAAACACAAATCTGTCGTTGTTTGGTTTACTGGTCTGTCCGGTTCTGGAAAGTCTACCTTGGCGCACGCCATCGAAGAAGAACTTCATCAAAAAGGATGTAGAACTATTGTCTTAGATGGGGATAATATTCGTCACGGTTTATCAAAAGACTTAAGCTTTGATAATAAAAGTCGTCAGGAAAATATCAGACGGATATCTGAGGTTGCTAAACTGTTTGTTGAAGCAGGTGTTATTGTCTTAACCGCTTTTATCTCTCCGTTCAAGATAGACAGACAAAGTGCCAAACATCTAATTGGAGAGCAAGACTTTATACAGGTTTATGTAGATTGTCCATTAAACGTATGTGAAAAAAGAGATGTTAAAGGTATCTATAAAAAGGCACGAAACAATAAAATTGCCAATTTCACCGGAATTAGTTCTCCCTATGAGAAGCCAGACAACCCTCATGTGATAGTAAATACAGAAGAGGAAGATTTGCAAGAATCGGTTAACAAAGTGGTGTCTTTTTTGAAAAATAAGGGAATTATTGACTATGCAAGCTAATGGCTACGACATTGATATTAACAAGGTGGTAGATATTGCAAGAACAGCAGGTAATAAAATTTTAGAGATCTATAATAGAGAGTCATCTGAACATCATTTAAAAGCCGATAACAGTCCACTTACTGAAGCAGATATACTCTCAAACAATCTAATCACGCAACAACTAAAAAAATTAACACCAAATATACCAATACTTTCTGAAGAATCTGCATCCGTCTCGTGGCAAGAGAGAAAAACATGGCAGTATTATTGGTTGATCGACCCATTGGATGGCACCAAAGAATTTATAAAAAAAAATGGCGAATTTACAGTCAATATTGCATTAATCAATAATCACAAACCAGTCCTTGGGGTTGTTTATGCACCGGTTTTAGATGAGACGTGGCTCGGTGAAAAATCTAAACCAGCCAAAAAAATTACCAATGGCAATGAGGCAAACATTGAGGTCATTCCAATGTCTAAATCATCAACTGTAAGGGTAGTAGGTAGTAGGTCCCATGCAGGGGACAGTCTCAAAGATTTTCTCTCTGAGCTGAATGAATACGAGCTAATATCTATGGGTAGTTCAATCAAGCTTTGCCTGGTAGCAGAGGGCAAGGCAGATATTTACCCAAGGTTTGGACCAACTTCTGAATGGGATACAGCCGCAGCACATGCAATTGTCAACGCTTCAGGCGGTGAAGTTATTAATGCCAATACAAAGTTAGAATTAAAATACAATACCAAAGATTCGTTGTTAAACCCTTTCTTTATTGTTCAATCGAAAAGTATAAGTGACTGATTTGCGAATATTAATTGAACTCCCAACCTGGCTTGGAGATGCGGTAATGGCTACACCTGCGATTGAAAATATTGTAAATTTTCATAATGACGCAGAAATCACGTTAGTTGGTTCTTTTGTGGCAATTGAAGCGATAAAAGATCACCCAAAAGTGATCAAAACAATAGTTTTAGACAAAAAATATAGAAATTTGTTTCAAATTTCCAATATTTTAGGTGATTTTGAAGTTTTTTTCTCTTTTAGGGGTTCATTACGCTCAAAATTTCTGAAATTTTTAATATCAAGTAAAAAAAAATATCAATTTAATAAAAAAAGACATAAAAACAAACACCAAGTTGAGAAATATAATGATTTTGTTAATGAAAGCTTGCAAATTTATTCAAAACCAGGAAAACTAAAGCTTTATAAAAACCCAGAAATAAAATCAAATAAACTGAAATTACCACTTTTGGGCATTAACCCAGGTGCATCCTATGGCAGTGCCAAACGTTGGTATCCTGAAGAATTTGCAAAAGTAGCTAGCGAATTATCAAGCCAATACGATATTGTCATTTTTGGCGGACCTAGTGAAAAAGACATTGCTAGTGATATTGAGAAATCTTTAATTGAAAAAAACATTAAAAACTATCAAAATCTAGCAGGAAAAATCACTGTTTCAGAGTTGATCGATAACATATCAAATTTAGATTTGTTTATTACAGGGGACAGTGGCCCTATGCATATAGCGGCAGCGTTTCAGGTGCCAACTGTGGCAATATTTGGCCCCACTAAAGACAAAGAGACATCACAATGGATGAATGAAAAAGGGGTTATTCTTAAAAAGAACCTAGATTGCCAACCTTGTATGAAAAGATCTTGTCCATTAGAACACCATAATTGCATGAAATTTATAACTTATAAAGATGTAATAAAAGAAGTAAAATTACTAAATTTAAAGCATTAAATGAAAACATTAAAGAATAAAAAACTATCAATAGTTGGTTTGGGTTATGTCGGTCTTCCACTTGCGGTGGAATTTGGCAAAAAACGAAATGTTGTTGGTTTTGATATTAACAAAAACAGAATTAATGAATTAAAGTCCGGCATTGACTCAACCTTGGAAACTACCAGTCAAGAATTAAAGGATACTGTTCATCTAAGTTACACAACCACTCTTGAAGATATTAAAGAGTGCGAGATTTTTATTATCACTGTTCCAACACCAATTGACCAGCATAAAAAACCCGATTTAACACCGCTTGAACAATCCAGCAAATCAGTTGGTTCGATTCTTAAGAAAGGCGATATTGTTATTTATGAATCAACTGTCTATCCTGGCGCAACGGAAGAAGTATGTGTGCCTATTTTAGAGGCTGAATCCGGGCTTAAATTTAATCAAGATTTTTATTGTGGTTATTCTCCTGAACGCATTAACCCTGGAGATAAAGAACATAGGTTAACCACTATTAAAAAAGTGACATCAGGATCAACACCTGAGATTGCCAATGAAGTCGATAACCTATACAAAGAGATTATTACTGCTGGAACGCATAAAGCAAGTAGTATTAAAGTTGCAGAAGCAGCAAAGGTAATAGAGAATACACAAAGGGATGTTAATATCGCCCTTATAAATGAGTTGGCATTAATTTTCAATAAATTGGACATTGATACCGAGTCTGTTCTTGAAGCGGCAGGCACTAAATGGAATTTTTTACCGTTTCGTCCAGGCCTAGTAGGTGGGCATTGTATCGGTGTTGATCCATACTACCTAACACATAAAGCCATGGAGGTTGGATACAACCCAGAAATGATTCTTGCAGGTCGTAGACTAAATGATAATATGGGTTCTTATGTGGCAGACCAAGTCTCAAAGTTAATGACCAACAAACGCATCCATGTTGTAGATGCCAATATTTTAATTATGGGTTTAACTTTCAAAGAAAATTGTCCAGATTTGCGTAATACTCGTGTAGTAGATTTGGTTGAAGAGTTTAAGAGTTTTAATTGTAATGTCGATGTTTACGACCCTTGGGTTAATAAAGATGAAGCAGTGCATGAATACAACATTAATCCAATTAGTACTCCAATAGAAGGCAAATATGACGCAATTTTGCTAGCTGTTGCTCATGATGAGTTTAAAAAGATCACAGTTGATCAAATAAAGGCTTTCGGCAAAGACAATCATGTGATTTACGATATAAAGTATCTATTTGGTGCCAATCAAGTAGACGGCCGTCTATAACAAAAGTGCCTAGAAACCCAAATTTAATTA
>CAZOAA010000061.1:0-4290 GCA_964577715.1 uncultured Candidatus Thioglobus sp.
AGCGCCTTCAGGCATGCCAGATCTGTCTAAAATGAAATTACCTTTTGGCGGTGGCAATAAATTCCCATTCTGATAAGCAGTTTAACGACTACTTCTCTCAAGACTCAAAATCTTATCAAGTTTATCGTCCTAATTATCCCAAATCGTTATTTGATTATTTATCATCATTAGTTGATGATAAAAATTTAGCCTGGGATTGTGCGACGGGCAATGGTCAGGCAGCTGTTGCATTGTCTAATTATTTTTCCCACGTTATTGCGACTGACGCAAGTACTGAGCAAATCAATAATGCTGTTTTTGCGCCTAATATTGATTACCGGGTTGGGCGTGCTGAGCATACCGATTTTGATAAAGGTTCAGTTGATTTAATTACAGTTGCGCAATCAATTCATTGGTTTGACTTAAGTGCTTTTTATAAAGAAGTAAATCGCGTGTTGAAAGCAGAGGGTATTTTGGCTATCTGGACATATAATTTGCTTACAGTTTCACCAGAAATTGATGCAATTATTCATCAAATTTACTATGATGAATTGGGTGGTTTTTGGCCTCAGCAAAGGCAAATTATTGAAAATAATTGTAACGAAATTGATTTTCCGATGCTAGGTATTAAAACGCCTAATATTGAAATGCAAGCGCATTGGACTTTTGAGCAGTTTATAGGCTATTTGAATACCTGGTCAGCGGTAAAGTTAAAACAAAACTCAACACATAAAAACGTTATTTTCCAGTATCAATCTCAGTTGTATGAATTATGGCGAGATTGTGAACACAGAACCGTTAGTTGGCCACTTACGCTTAAAGTTTGGAGAAAATCATAATCATTGTTGTTATGAAAAATACTAGTTGATATATTTTTTTAGTTAAATCCTTTTCAAAAATTCTTTGAATTTTTGCTTTAGGACTTGATACTTTTTCTCATGAGCAGAAAAAGTATCCAAAAAGAGCTCACCCTTAAAAACAATCTTAATTCTTCTAATTTCGTTCATTGGTTTTTCTAAACTCGCTACGCTCAAACAACGAAAAACCAGCCATTCACTTCAATAAGAATAATTGGATTTATTTTTAAAAGGGAAATAGTCAAAAACCCAAGTGAATTGACCACTTTGATTTTTGATAGATAGTGTATATTTGAACCTTAAAATATTATTAGAATTGGCAAGTTATGAAGATTAGAGAAGTTATCGATAAAGTTGATGCACACCACTTATTTGTTCCGGCATTTCAGCGTGAATATGTATGGAAGCGTAAGGATGCAAAAAACCTAATAAGTTCACTAATTAAAGATTATCCAACAGGTACTATGCTCACCTGGGAGACCACTAATCCACCAGAATTAAAAGGTGATTATGTCTACGAGTCCACTAAAGGTGCTGTCAAGTTAATATTGGATGGGCAACAGCGTATTACGACACTTTACCTTTTAATGAAGGGTGAAATACCACCCTACTATAAAGAAGAAGAAATTCTAAATGACATTAGAGGTCTGTACGTTAATGTCGAAACATTGTCTCTTGAGTATTTCAAAAAAACCATCATGGAAAATGATCCATTATGGGTAAACATAACCAACATATTCAAAGGTGAAATTAGAACCAGAGATGTGATTGATGCTTTAGAAGTTAAAAATGAGGGTGAGCGATTAGAGCGTAATTTCGAAAGACTTATTGATGATAATTTCTTGGCAATTAGCAGAATCACTGAAAGGGAATTTTTAGAGCAAGTAATACCTGCCAAGGCAAACATTAAAGAAGCTATTGATATCTTTTATATTGTTAATGCTAGTGGTGTAAATCTAACCGATGCTGAACTGGCTCTTGCGCAAATATCAGGCTACTGGTCTAAGGCTAGAGAAGAGTTTAAGGAAAAACTTGAAGAGCTTAAAGCCAGAGGTTGGGTATTTAGTCTAGACTTTATTGTGTTTATCTTGTTGGCAGTTACACACCAACAAGGATCAAAAATGAACAAACTGCATTCAGCTGATAATAAAGAAAATATACAGCAGGCCTGGAAGGTTCTAAAAGACAGGGTTTTGGATTACACGTGCAATTTATTACAGAGTCAGGCTTATGTTGACCACACACATGAAATTAATTCAGTTTATGCACTAATACCAATTATTACTTACGTATATCAAAAGCCTGATCATAAGTTGTCTGAAGAGGAAATTAACAAGGTTATAAAGTGGTTTTACTACTCACAGGTGCGTTTTAGATATATTAGCCAACTTCCACAAAAATTAGACAAAGATATTGGTATTGTTAGTAAATCAGAAAACCCATTTGATGAACTGCTAAACCTAATTGAAGCTGAACGACCACTTGAAATCAAGCCTTCTGAATTTGTCGGCAGAAACATAGCACACCCATTGTTTAGCTTAATGCGCTGGTATTTCAAAAGCAAAGGCGCTGTATGTTTAGGTACTGGACTAAAGCTACAGCAAAATATGGGTGAGAAGTATTCTCTTGAAAGAGACCATATTTTTGCTTACGCTAGACTTAAAAATTCAGTTAACGAAAATGACGAACTTTATTACGATATGGATGATCGGTTTGATTATTCACTTGCACAAGAATTAACCAATAGAGCAATATTAACACTGGATGCTAACCGTGCAAAATCAGACATGAATGCACATGCATTTCTAACTTCAGTTAAACAAAAATACCCTAACGCACTAAATTTGCAGTGCATTCCGGAGAATGAAGAACTGTGGAAAATTGAAAACTACAAACAGTTTTTGCAAAAACGTAGAGAGATTCTTGCAGAGGAACTAAATTACTACTTGAACAACATTTCAATTACTACTGATGTTAAAGCAGAAATGCCTCTTGAAGAGCTTATCCAATCTGGCGAACATAGCTTCTTAGAGTTTAAATCAACCATGCGTTGGAACGTTCGAGAATCCAAATCAGATAAGAAGATGGAAGAGATCATCATTAAAACAATTTCAGCATTTAGTAATGCTCAAGGCGGTAAGTTATTAATTGGTGTTGCTGATAGCGGTGAAATATTAGGGCTTCAAGACGATTACAATTCACTTAGAGAAGCTAACAAAGATTACTTTGAGATTCACCTGAATAATCTAATTAATTCGGCATTTGGCAAAAATTTTGCGCCGGGAGCTATTCAAGTTCATTTTCCGACTATCGACGAAGAAGAAATTTGCGCAATAGACATAGAGCCTGGCAAATCACCTCTATATATCGATATAACCTCAAAATCTGGAATCAAGCAGCGAAAGTTTTTTGTTAGAAGTGGTAACTCATCACAAGACCTTGATATTGATGAGGCAGCATCTTATATACAAAATAGATTTACGGAAAATTGATTAATCAAAAGTTATCAGCCGATTTAAAGCTATTTGTAGATAGCCAAAACTGGATTTTTGCAAAAACTTATGCCAAAACTTGGCCTCATGAATACATTGTTAGAGATCAAGTGGATAACGATTTATTCGTAAAAATGGTTGAACATATAAGAGCTAATGGGTATGTTGGCAAGTTTTACAAAATGGATATTACCTATTTTGACAAAGATGGTATGGTTTACTGGACTATGGGCGACCCAATAGAAACAACAACTATTATTAACAGGTGTACCAAAGAGCAGTCTTACGAATATCGTCTTGCGCATAATAACTTGCCAGATTGATTAAAAACCTTAGCGGTTAATCCGCTTATGTTTTTAACTAATTCCCTTTGCAAGACAATACCAACAATACTTTGCAAAATGGAGTGTTAAAAATCTTAACTGTTTGAGTGAAACGAGTTTTAAGATTTAGCGTAATGAGCAATAGTTATTTGTTGAGTGTTGTTTTGTAGGGTGAGTTCTTTTTGGATACTTTTTCTGCTCATCAGACAAAGTATCAGGTTCTCAAAGAGCAAATAGAATATTTGCGAAAAAGAATTTTGTTAAAAAAATTTCTGAAATTTTACGAATTACTTTAAAAAACCAACAAACCCTCTATAAATAAGGCCATATAAAGGATTTTAGGGTTTAAAAATGATGTTTTTTGTTAAAATTTATGCTTGAATTACTCCCAAGCAAGGCTTGGGAGTGTATCTAGAAAAAATTTCGGAAATAATTGAAATGGCTAATTTTTACACCCAAATAACAAGTATTTTTGCTTTCTATAAGGCAGATTGTTAAAAACACGATTGAGCATAGTGAAAACTATGTGATTGAGTATTTTTAATAATCTAACACCATAGAAGGGAAAAAAGACGCCGTTATTTTTATTTTATTCGATATCTGGCAGACTGAGCGTGAGCCTGCAACCCCTCACCATCA
>CAZOAA010000062.1:0-4126 GCA_964577715.1 uncultured Candidatus Thioglobus sp.
ATGCAAGACATGGGCAAGCTTATGGGCATGCTAAAAGGTCAATTAGATGGTAAGGCTGACATGGGTGCGGTTTCTGCCTTAATTCGATCAAAACTATCGTAAATTTTCACTAAAAACCTTAATTTTTGGTAAAAATTTAGCAAATTTTGCTAATCAACCTTACAAAATCATTAAATTTATCTAAAAATAGTATTTTTAGGCTATTTTTACTCGTATTTTTCATTAAAAGTGAGTATTTATGCTATTTTTAGGTTATTTTTAGTGTAATTTTGGCTAAAAACAGTACTTATTGGTGCTTTTCGTCGAAAAACGGTCATTCTTAAAATTTCCCTATTTTTTTTAAATAGCTTTCATTTTTTTTTTTTTTTTGAGGGTAATATAGAGTATTCATATTCAATAACAGGGAAAGTTATGAAGAGAGTTATTTTATTATTAATGTTTTTCGCTAATGTGGCAGTGGCGCAGTCGTCATTAAAGGTGCAAAAAGTTACTGACAATGTGTACGCACTAGTTGGTGAAACCACGCAAAGATCTGCAACCAATTTTGGTAATAATTCAACCCACGGGGTTATTGTTACTAGTGAAGGCGTGGTGTTGATAGATTCAGGCGCAAGTTATTTAGGTGCGCAAGAAATGCACGCACTGATCAAAACATTAACGGACAAACCGATCAAGGTTGTTATTAATACTGGCGGACAAGACCATCGCTGGCTGGGTAACGATTATTTCCAACAGTTAGGTGCTAGAATTATTGCCTCAAACAAAACCAAGCAAGATCAAAAAGCTAGAGCTGATTACCATTTAAATAGATTGGGTAGTTTTCTTGGCGATAGTTTAAATGGCACTAACCCTGTTTTTGCTACTGAGACTTTTGATGAAAAAATGAACCTTAAACTTGGTGATGTGGATTTAGAGTTGTATCATTTTGGTGCGGCGCACACAGTGGGTGATATTGTGATTTGGATGCCAAGCACACAAACCATGTTTGCAGGCGATGTGGTATTTAACGACAGAATGCTGGGTATTGGCCCTGCTAGAAATGCCCAAAGTTGGATAGATGTTTTTGAAAAAATGGCTGAATTTAATCCTAAGCACGTCGTACCAGGCCACGGCAGAGTTTCTAATTTAGCGACAGCAACTAAGAATACCCATGATTATTTAGTTTTCTTAAAAACAGAAATTGGTAAGATTTTAGAAAACGATGGCGACATGCTACAAGCCAGTAAGATTGATCAAAGCGATTTTTATTTTTTAACCGGTTATCAGGATATCGCTGGTAAGAATGCTCAATGGGTATTCGAACAAATGGAATTTGATTATTAAAGTAAAGAAACAAAACAAGAGGAGAGTGCAATGAACAAAATTATTTTATTATCACTATCATTACTTATTGGCAGCACAGCTATTAATGCTGAAGAGATTGAAGTTAAGAGCTATGGTCATTATCAAAAAATGATTCATAAGAAAAATACCGCTGGTGTGGTGGATTTGACCGAAGCATTAAAAGGCGACAATGTTTACGCAGTTGGTGCTATTGCTGATGGTTTGGGCGAAATTACTATTTTAGACAATAAAGTTTATTTGGATTATGGTAAAGATGGATTGGGAAATTCTTTAAACACCATTGCAAAAAATACTCAGGCAGTTTTATTAGCAAGATCACAAGTAAAAAAATGGAAAAGCGTAAAAATAGCCGATGATTTAACACAGAAACAATTATTTGCAGAAATTTTAAATAAAGCCAAAGCTAGTGGGATGGATATAAAAAAACCATTTCCTTTTTTATTAGAAGGTGAGTTTGAGAGTTTAAAAGTCCATGCCATAGCGGGGCAAAACCCAAACTTTGGTGGACATGGAAGTAAGCAAAAACTTTTTCATATGGCAAAAGATGAGTTGATTGGTGAAGATGCTACAATTGTCGGATTTTATTCTGCAAATAATCAAGGTGTTTATACACACCCAAATGAATCGTGGCACCTGCATGCTGTCATTGAAGATGTTGGCGCGCATGTAGATAAGATACACTCGGGTGCGGATGTTATATTAAAGTTGCCAATAGCAAAAAAACATAGTAATAAGCATAGCAATAAACATGGTGCTAAAAATAAGCCTATGCAACATCAGAAGAAAATTCACGGAAGTCAGAGCAGCGTATCGGACAAAGGCATGAAGCATAAAGCCAAGCTTCATATGAAAAACAAACATAACGGTGGCCATGGTGGCGGGCATGGTGGTCACGGCTCTGTTGCAAAAGGGTTAGATAAATTCCCAACGACTGCTTACCATGGCTCACCAAATGCCAGATCTGTCGATATTGTTAAAGCGCCAAAAATAAAGGGAGATCCAGTTAAGGGTAAAGAGATTGCTTATAACCGAAGTGTGGGCAGATGTTTGAATTGCCATGTTTTGGGAGAAGATGCTGAGCAAGCTGGCAATGTCGGACCAAACCTTAGTAATTTCGGTAACTTAGGGCGTTCCGATGATTATATTTTTCAACAAATATGGGATGCACGTGCCCATAATCCGCAAACAATGATGCCACCTTTGGGCGCTAATGGGCTGTTAAGTAGGCATCAGGTTCTTCATATATCAGCTTATTTAAAAACTTTAAAGAAGCCAGTATTGGCAAAATACCGAGCCAATAAAGACAAGCTTAATTTACTGGTTGCTGATCGAGACTTTACTATTGCGGATGAATTTATAGAAAAAGGCGAGGCGCTATTTAATAAGACTGGTAAGAACGGTAAATCTTGTGCAACTTGTCACCAAAGTGATAAAAATAGCTTGATTGGTGCTGCATCAAACTATCCAAAAGCAAATTCAAAAGGCGATATAGTCGGGCTTGAAAAGCGCATTAACATTTGTCGTAAGGATAACATGGATTCTCATCACTATAAGTTAGGCTCTTATCAATCAAATCAACTGAGCAGCTACCTTAAATATCTTAGTAGAGATGTGCCGATTAATGTTGCTAATAATAAATCAGAAGCCCATGCTTTAAAGCGAGGCAAAGCGTCATTTTCAAAAAAAACAGGGCAACTTAACCTCTCTTGTGCAGATTGCCATGTAGAAGCAAAAGAAAAATGGTTAGCAGGACAGTATTTAAATAGCATTGCGCCAGGCGGAAGTCACAAAAGTACAGCGGCAACTTGGCCAAGGCACTTTATTGCTGGGCACGACTTGGGGTTAATCAGTCTTCAGCAAAGGATTAGGCACTGCCAAGCAGTGACGCGCACCTATCCACTTAAACTGGGATCGAAAGAATACACAGAAATGGAGCTGTATCTAACATCATTAGCAAACGGAAGTCCGATGTTAGCACCCACTAAAAGCAACCTTGGTAACGAGTAAGTATTGATGAAGCGATTAATTGCTGTATTGGTTTTAGTTTCTAATATTGCATTTGCACAAACCGTGCCAGATTATGCCAAGGAAGCACGTTGGGCGAGCTTTGTTGAAGATGGTCTGATGGACGGGGATGTGGTTTGGATACAAAATGGTGATCGAGAGTTCTTGTCTATTTTTACCGAAGCAGAATCAGACTCAACTAAGGTGGCTATTATTATGCATGGTTTGGGTGTACACCCTGATTGGACAGGCGTTATTCAACCGTTGCGCATATCATTAACCGAGCAAGGCTATCACACGTTGTCTATACAACTACCAGTACTTGCAAACGGTATTGCAGGTGATGAATATAAGCCTTTGTGGGGAGATGCTAACAATCGTATTGATGCTACTATAAACTATATCCAAAGTTTGGGTAAATCCGCCGATCTTTTGGTTGCGCACAGTCACGGCACTAGAATGGCAAGGCATTATCTGGCGGATAATCCGAAGCATCCGTTTAAAAAATTTGTAGCCGTAGGTATGGGCGATGTTGCGGGACTTGAAACAATCAATATTCCAATGCTGGATCTTTACGGTACTGAGGATTTAGAGCCGGTATTAAGAACTGCCAAGAAAAGGCGAGAAGCATCAAGCCGCAATAGTGGCTACGAACAAAAACAAATCACAGGTGATCATTTTTTTAACGATCAAAACGATTTGCTAAATCATACAGTTATCAATTGGCTGA
Source organism: uncultured Candidatus Thioglobus sp. (assembly GCA_964577715.1). Classification (GTDB taxonomy): domain Bacteria; phylum Pseudomonadota; class Gammaproteobacteria; order PS1; family Pseudothioglobaceae; genus SUP05. The sequence goes on from CAZOAA010000062.1 coordinate 4,079, forward strand.
AATAATACCGCTATTATTACTGGGTGCCTTTTCTGGATTTATTGCTGG
>CAZOAA010000063.1:0-4028 GCA_964577715.1 uncultured Candidatus Thioglobus sp.
ATACATTGAGTTTAACAATATCATTCAGATTGCCACCGGCTGATTCGCAAACGGCAGAAAGATTTTTAAACACTTGATGAATCTGATTAGCGATATCGCCATCCACCATCTCCATGGTATCAGGTACCAGTGGAATTTGCCCTGAAAGGTAGACAGTTGAACCACCGGTTGTGCATACCGCTTGTGAATAGGTGCCAATGGCTTGTGGCGCTTTATCGGTTGAGATAATGTGTTTTTGCATAAATTTAACAATCGATTCTAATAGTTATTATTGGATTATAAGATGAAATATGGTGTCTAGGTTTGGAATTGGATTTGAACGAGAATCTAGCCATTATGATAATCAAGTCCTTCCAATAAAGGTTGTAAATGTTTTTCATAATTTTTCCAAGTATTTGAACTCCCTTGATACATTTTACTTTTAACCTGTGATGCACTTGCGGTTTTAACAGATCTTTTGGTTTTGTAAAATTCTAAACAATCTTTTTCCCAGGGAAGGTCACAATATTCTAAAAGTTTTCGGGTTTCTTGTTCTTGGTTTTCAGTTAAGGCTTCATAATTCAAGTTATAGATTTTGTCTGGAAACGTTTCGTTCCAGAAAACCATTAAATTTTTATACAGATTGTAATATTTTGCCAATGCAACCATATCATAGGCAAAAGCATTACCTTTTGCTGGAAAAAAATGTTTATAGATTGACCAACAAGTTGCCATTGGATCTCTTTCAATATGGATAATTTTTGCTTTTGGAAAAGCTGAAAGAATAAACCCAACCCATCTAAAGTTAAGAGGCATTTTATCCACAATAATATTTTTAGAAGTATTAAGTGTTTTTAAATATTTTAAATACCCTTCTCTTAGAGAGAAAACCTCTTTTAAAGAGAGAGAATCCTTGGAATTTTTGCTAAGCCTATCCAAAAGAATTGGACGGGCTAATTTATTCATAGTTTCTAATTCACCAGCGCCATGTACCAAACTATGACTGGCCAAAATTTGTTCTGTCAATGAAGTGCCTGAGCGCGGCATTCCTAGGATAAAAATCGGTGAAGTGTTTTGTTTTATATAAGGTGGTGCGGTAATCAAATCAGATTTTGAAGTAAAAATTTCTTTTATTTGTTTGAAAATTTTTTCTACATCTCCAACATTTAATTCTTTTTTTCTAAAATCATTACCTTGTTTTAAGTAGTAAAAGCCTTTGTCATAATCAAATAAGTCGTCATAAGCTTTGGACAAGGCAAAGGCAAGATGCATTCTATCTTCGGAAAGTAAGGCTGAAGAGAACATTTCTTCCATTTGTTTAATATGCTGATCCCCAGTTGTGAAATGTTTACTATTTGACAAGTTTCGGTAAGCCTCAGCAAAGTCAGGTTTAAGATCAATGACTTGATTAAAGTTTTCTATTGCCTCGTCTGTTTTGCCTATATGAACCAAAGCAATAGCCCTGTTATAAATTGCCTCGATGTATTTGGGTTGAAGTTGTATTGCTTTGTTATAGCTAATTATACAATTATTTATCAGGCCCAAGTCTTGCTGCACTGACCCTAAGTTAAAATAAGCTTCTGCGTATCTAGTATTAAGCAAGATAGCTTCCTGAAAGCTTTCAATTGCCTCATCTAGCTTCCCAAGTTTTTGAAGCACAATCCCACGATTATTATGAGCTTCTGGAAATTTAGAGTTTATTGCAAGAGCAGAATTGTAATATTTCAGTGCTTGTTTTAAATCACCTAAACCAAGTAAAGCACTAGCTTTATTAGCATAAGATTTATAAAATTTCTTATCAAGATTTATGGCATTATCAAATTTTATTAACGATTCTTCAAGTAGTCCTTTAGATAGCAAAATAATTCCAAATGCATTATTCAAAGTAGTAGAGTTTGGGTATTTTTCTTCAAGTTTTTTGCATAAGTTCTCTGCTTGATCTAATAAACTAGATTTGTGCAATTTAATTACCTCAGAAATTTCTCGTTCGGTTGGATTAATTAATTTTTCATCTTTCATGCTCTATGGCTCTGGTTTGGTAATGCAAAAAAAGTTTTTAAAATTATTTAATAATTTGTTTAAGTTCTTTTTTAATACTCTGTATTACCGGATTCCAATTATTAAACTGCTTTTGTCTAAAAAGTCTTATATTTTTATACCATAATGACGTCTCTTTTTCTAACATCCATCTAAAGTCTGGAGATGCTGGGATTAGAGCCCAGGTATGTACACCTAAAGAACCAGCAAAATGAACCGTTGAATTGTCCACTGATATGACAAGATCAAGTGCACTTATTTGTGCAAAAAAATCTTCTAAATTAATCAAAGGATCAACATCATTCCAGTTAAATATCTTTATTTTTAATTTTGATTCAACATCGCAAACCTCTTTTTTATTATCGCCATATTGTAGATTAATAAAGTGAGCTTTACATTTTAAAATCGGCCCCAAGGACACCAGATCAATTGAACGCATTTTTTTCAGTATTCCTTCTTTTCCGCCTTTCCAAGATATGCCAATCTTTAGCCCACTCCCAATAGAATTATAACGCTTTATCCATTTTTTGACCAAAGCAGTGTTTGGAGTAATAAATGATTTTTTTAAAGGAAAATCATTAGGGTCATTTCGAAGATACCTTGGAAGACTGCCTAACGCAATTTGAAAATCGATACTAGTATTTTCTTTAATGAGTTTGTTATTTTTGGACTTATCCCAAACATCAATTGTTGCAAATGTTTGGTTAAATATTGGTTTTAAACGCGGATCAGATTCAATGATTATTTGTTTTGGTTTTTTTGCAATCAAATCAGGTACACAAGACGCAAACATAACCTCATCACCAATGCCTTGTTCAGCAGTAACTAAGATTGATTTTCCTTCTAAATCTTGACCTCTCCAATGAGGGTTGCTGTAATGATTAACAGTTTTAATATAGTCAGATTTTTTTTGTCTATAGTCGTATTCAATCCAGCCCTCTTTAAAATTACCTTTAAGTAAAAATATTAAACCAAGATTAAAATGTGCTTTTGCATCATTAGGTAGCAGTGAAACCATTTTCTTAAAATCCTTTTCGGCATTATCTAAGTCGCTTAAGTCTTTATAGATGTTTCCACGATTGCCATATCCATGAGCATAATCTGGTTTAAGGTTAATTGCTATTTCTGCATGTTTAAGTGCTTTTTGAAGATAACCTAGTTCTCTATACGCAACACACAGACTGGTGTATGCTGCTAGAGAGTTCGGATTGAGTTGTAAAATTTTATTAAAGTCCTTAATGGCATCATTATGTTTGTGGAGCTTTAAGAGCATATTGCCACGATTTCCATAAGAAACAATGTTATTTGGCTGGAGCTGGATAATAACAGTAAGATCCTTAATTGCTTCATCAAAACGCTCAAGTTGACTATATGTTATAGCGCGTTTTTCATATGCATTTACATATTTTTTGTCTAGTTTTATAACCCTGTTAAAGCACTTGAGTGCCTTTTCAAAAAAATGCGACTCTAAATGTACCAATCCAAGATTATAGATTGCGTCAATGTAATCTGTCTTAATTTTAATAGATTTTTCCAATGCATCAACAGACTGCCTAAGCAATCCTTGCCTATGCAATATCACACCAAGTAAGTTAAGAATAACAAAAGAATGTGAATCAGTATTTAAAATATGTTTACAGAGATTTTTTGCTTCATCTAACTGATTATTTTGTATAAGTTTGATAATGTTTTCTATTTCTTTTTTCAAGGTCTATTTATTAATGTAAGTTAAATCTAGCCATTATGATAATCAAGCCCTTACAAAAAAAGGCTATAAATGTTTTTGCATGATTCTGGTTTGGTAGTGGTTGTTTATAAATTATACGAAAGAATATTTTATTTTGGTGTTAATAATCAAAACCTTTTTAGCTTTATGAAGAACAGCTATATTGGGACAACCCACCAATATCAAAAAATTCTTCTGGCTTGAGTTGATAATACTCATCTTCAAATTCATTTGATTGTGTTTGATAAGGGTCGTTCATCACCTTTTGAAGCTCACGCACACGCTC
>CAZOAA010000064.1:0-3842 GCA_964577715.1 uncultured Candidatus Thioglobus sp.
AGAGTTAAATGCAACCGTTGTTGATATGCGCTTTGTAAAACCACTAGATGAAATGTTAATTATTGAATTATCTAATTCACATAAACAACTAATTTCAATTGAAGATAATACAATCACAGGTGGTGCTGGTAGTGCAATTAGTGAATTATTACATATACATCAAATCACCACGCCACTCACCCTATTAGGCTTACCAGATAAATTTACTGAACAAGGCTCACAAGACGAACTTTACACACTGTACGGTCTTGATGCTGACGCCATTGTTGAAGCAGCACAATCATGAAAAAAACCTTAAAGCGTTTTAGTCCTAACCCAGAAGACTTAAAGAACCACAAACACTTAGGTTGGCTTTCACAACACCTCCATGATGCAAGTTTATGGAATTTTAATAGGCGTTCAATCTCTAAAGCTTTTGCAGTGGGGTTATTCTGCGCCTTTATTCCGGTACCTTTTCAGATGCTATTGGCGGCTCCTGGTGCGGTTATTTTTTCAGCGAACTTACCATTATCAGTTGCACTGGTATGGATCACCAACCCAATCACCATGCCGCCGATTTACTACGGATGTTACAAGCTAGGCGCTTGGATTCTAGGTGTTGAAATTCAACAGAACTTTGTTATGTCGCTAGATTATGTATGGGAAGTATTTGGTACCATTTGGCAGCCTTTCTTATTAGGTTGCGCCGTTGTATCCATTGTAAGTGCTTTTATGGGCTATTGGGCAATCCAGCTAATTTATCGACTTAAAGCTTACAGAAGAGCTAAACGCTCTTAAGTTGTGAGCGTATTTGCGCTTCTAGCTCATCCACCAGAGCAGTATTTTCAACCTTAGAGTGTGTTTGACCATTAACATATAAAAGATTAGGGCTACCACCGGTTAAACCTACAGAAACCTCTTTCGCCTCGCCTGGGCCATTGACCACACAGCCAATAACTGCAACGTCAATCGGATCAACAATATCTTCAAGGCGAGATTCTAGTTCATTAACCACGGATATTACATCGAACTTTTGCCTTGAACACGATGGGCAAGCAATTAAATTAACGCCTTTTTTACGCAAGTGTAAGGATTTTAAAATATCAAAACCAACTTTAACTTCATCAACTGGATCAGAAGCCAAAGATACACGGATAGTATCGCCTATTCCCTCTGAAAGCAATAAGCCCAATCCAATAGATGATTTCACTGCACCTGATCTAAAAGATCCTGCTTCAGTAATACCTAGGTGTAGCGGATTATCAATTTGTGAAGCCAATTGTTTATAAGCAAAAACTGTCATAAAAATTTCAGAAGCTTTAAGTGAGATTTTATAATTGTCAAAATTAAGCTTATCTAGAATATCAATATGCCTAAAAGCAGACTCTACCATTGCTTCTGGTGTTGGCTCAGTATATTTTTTTTGCAAATCTTTTTCCAATGAACCTGCATTAACACCGATACGAATTGGGATATTGTGATCCTTAGCTGAGGCCACCACTTCACGCACCCGATCTTCCCTGCCGATGTTACCTGGATTAATACGCAAACAATCTGCCCCATATTCTGCCACTTTGAGTGCAATTTTGTAATCAAAGTGTATGTCAGTAATAAGTGGAATACTAACTTGTTTTTTAATTTCTTTAAAAACTTCTGCAGCTTCCATTGTTGGCACTGAAACACGCACTAAATCAGCACCTGCCGTTTCAATGGATTTAATTTGATTTAAAGTTGCCTTAATATCACTTGTATTAGTATTGGTCATACTTTGTACTGAAATTGGCGCATCACCACCAATTGCAACATTACCTACAAATATTTGCTTTGACTTCCTTCTTTTAATAGTGTGAATGGGTTTCATTGATTTGATTTATTATAGGTTTGAGCTACTTCATCTAATTTTTCAAAATGACTAATATTTTCTGTACGAGGCTCTACAACAATAGTTTGAGTGATTTTATTTTGCTTTTTATCAATATTTTTTACTGGTTCACTAATTATAATCAAAGTTGAATTTTGTTTTTTTACACTCTGATTGTTATTGTTAAAAACCAAATAAATCAATACAGCAATTATCAGTAATACAAAAAACCATAATTTTATATTTGCTTTGCTTTTCTTCTTTTTCGGATAATAATCAATGCCTTCTATCATTTTCAGTTCGTTTTGTTTTATCAATTACTCTACCTGCTAGTTGGCCACAAGCAGCATCTAACTCTTCACCACGAGTACGTCTAGTCATCGTGCGAATTCCAGAATTAAATAAAATATCTTGGAAGTTTTTTATTGTATCTGGTTTTGAGGTTTTATACTGAGTTTTTGGGAAAGGATTAAAAGGAATTAGATTAACCTTAGCTGAAATACCTTTTAATAACACAGCTAATTTCTTAGCATGCTCTGGCGTATCATTTACACCGTCTAACATAACATATTCAAATAAAATATGACGCTCTTGTGTGCCTGCATCAAGATAATAACGACAGGCAGACATTAACTCCTTAATTGGATATTTTTGATTAACTGGCACTAGCTCATTGCGCAATTCGTCATCTGGAGCATGCAGTGAAATAGCAAGACTAACTGGCGTTCGTTCACTCATTCTTAGCAGTGCTGGCACTACACCACTACTAGAAATGGTCACCTTTCTTCTAGATAAGCCAAAAGCCAAATCATCAAGCAATAAATCACAAGCACTATATACAGCCTCTTCATTTAACAAAGGTTCTCCCATGCCCATAAAGACCACATTAGAAATTCTTTTATTTTTTGACTCAAGATCTTGAGCAGCAATTAATACCTGAGCAACAATCTCAGCAGTAGTTAAATTCCTGTTAAAACCTTGCATACCTGTTGAGCAAAATGTGCAAGCTAACGAACACCCTACCTGAGAAGAAATACAAAGCGTACCACGGTCATTTTCAGGAATATAAACCATTTCAACATGGTTCTGAGCACTTAATTCAATCACCCACTTAACCACGCCATCAAGTGCAGTATTTTGCTTAATAATATTCGGTAATTCAATACAAGCAACTGCATGCAATTCTTTTCTTAAATTTTTACTTAAGTTAAGCATATTGTCAAAATCAAACTCATGCTTTTTATAGATCCACTGCATAATTTGCTTAGTACGATAAGGTTTCTCACCCATCTTGGCAAAAAATGAATTTAAATCATCTTGATTTAAGCTTAATAGATTTTGTTTATTCGTGCTTTTCATAAATAAAATAGCGCAGATAAATCTGCGCTATTTATTGAAATAATCAGATTTAAAAGAAATTATCTAGTTCTAGGGCAAACACCATCTTTACCAAAGAAATATTCAATTTCAATAGCGGCATTTTCAGCTGAATCAGAACCGTGCACTGCATTTTCATCTAATGAATTAGCAAAATCTGCACGAATTGTGCCTGCATCAGCCTCTTTAGGGTTAGTTGCACCCATAATTTCTCTATGCTTAGCGACTGCATTGTCGCCTTCTAACACTTGAACCATTACCGGACCAGACGTCATAAATTCAACTAAGTCGTTATAAAAAGGACGCTCTTTATGCACTGCATAAAAACCACCTGCTAACTCAGCATCTAAATGTAGCATTTTTGCTGCAACGATTTTAAAACCAGCCTGTTCAAAACGAGAATAAATTTGGCCAATAACATTTTTTGCTACAGCATCAGGTTTAATAATTGATAAAGTACGTTCCATGGGATATCTCCGCTAAATAATAAAGCGAGTATTTTACCAAATTATGAACAATAAAAAAGCACCCGAAGGTGCTTTAATAAAAAACTTTATAAGTTTTATTTAATTAACTGCTTCTTTTAATGCTTTACCTGCTTTAAATGCCGCTACTTTAGAAGCTG
>CAZOAA010000065.1:0-3514 GCA_964577715.1 uncultured Candidatus Thioglobus sp.
CCCCCGATCTTTTCACGAATTTCTATTGCTGTATTATTTGGTCCTCTAAATTTATTTGCACCGCTAAAACTCATATTGGATGTGCCCTGGCTATTAATTTTAACCACTATTTCTGCTAGAACACCTGTCCCACTAACGCTGGGTGATATTCCATCCAATATTGCAGTTAGGACAGAAATGGTCCCATCTGATGAATTATGGTTTACATAAAAAATTGATTGATTTGCAGTTTTAAATAACTCACCTTGAGTTATCGATTCGATATTTATCAATGTAGTGTTATAATTAATGGTAAACTCTGCACCTGATAAATCGACCACTTCCTCAGCAAATATCTGGAAGGTTACTTCTTCACCAATCACCGCATCATGTTTTTTTGGGTAAAATAATAATGAGGGACCCAAAACAGCATTGACCGTAAAATTGACAAATATTGTATCTGACGCATCGTCTGTCGGGTATTTGCCTTGCACACCAAAACGATGATCTCCTTCATCTAAATATTGAATATTTATAGAAGTAAAATCATCCCAATCTTGTTTTAAAGCTCCATCAAAGAAATATCTAAAAGACATATTCTCGTTGTTGCCTATCCATGAAAAAGTTACATCATCTTTTGCGATGACTTCTTTTTCAATGGGTCCTGACTGTATTGTTACAGATGGGGGCACATAAGATGGATTCTGAGGATCGTATGGATTATCGATTTCAAAAGTTGGGATATCACAACTAATGAATAGTGCGCATACAAAAAATAATATTTTACGCATCAATATTTTGGAAGCGTTACAGCAGCATCAACTCCACTATAAATAGAAAAGCCAGCCATAATCGCAGTCAGTGCAATCGCAGTATTATAGCTTTGATTCAAGTTCTTGTTCGCAATAATTGATTCTTGCCTGGTGGATTCAATTGTAGAGACTGTTGTTGATCTTGAATAGGCAAGTTGGGATACATCATAATTATTTTGGTTAACTGAAAAACTATACCACGCATATGTGGTCGCTGCAGCTGCAGCTAATCCAATAGTTGCATGTAATATACTTTTACTTCTCACATTCTGATTGCGACTATCTTTACCATAGTTTTGACCAAGACCAGGTAAAAGAAATGACCTATAAAATGCTTTAAATGGAGTTTTTTCTACTAATTCAACATCATCACAGCAGATACTATTTGCATTAAGTGTAATTTCTCGTCTTTTAGATTCATAGCCATCTTTTTCAAAAGTAAATAAATAATTACCTGGATCCATTTCAAAATCGATTAAAGGCAGAAATTGGTATTCATCCTTTTGGCTATATGTTACACCCGGGAGATCTGATTTAGATTTAATTCTTCGATAGCTAACCTTTAAACCAGGTACATTTGATTTTAGATTAACCATTGGTGGATTAATTTTTTCGTAAAAATCGATAACCCATGAATCAATATTATTAAAAATTGCTTGTTCTACATTCCCATCTGTAAGTGTTGCAAGATAAGGTTCTTTTCTTTCAACTAATCTAGTTTGAACATCAGTATCTGTAAAAATTGTCTCTAATTCATTATCTGAACTTTTATAATTAATATTTATTTTAATCATTCGATTGACACCCAATCGCTTGCCCACCGCAACATCGCACTCCGATTTAGTACAGAGATCCTGTTCGCTCATTCCCAATTCAGATAAGATTGCTTTAACAATGATACGATCTACTATTTTGAATTGAGTTTTTTTGTTGAATGATATTTCAAAAGCTTCTCGTATTGGTTCCATAAGAGGGTTTGGTATACCCTCAGAGAAACTTACACCAAAAAAAATATGGTCTTGACTAACAAGGCTAACCTTTATTTTGAAATTAATTTTATTGATTGATGAAAGTTTGTCTAATGCTTTATCAAGATGGTAAAACTCCGCTGTTCCCCTTTTTAATGCCTTTAAGTCAACAAAAGATGATGCATATTGAATTGGAATTTTTGAAGTGATTTTACTAATCTCATTAAAAACGGTCCCTTCAGCCGAACTAACGTCATTGAAACCAAAATCTCCTGATCCAGCATCAAAAATAAAATCAAACGGAAGGTTATCAATTAAAATTTCCTCGGAGCCAGAAAATTTAACTGAGGCAATAAAAATTAGTTGATTTATCAAAGGCTCCATATAGACACCCTGATAAGTTATTGGAGTCGTATCAACTAAATTAACCATTCGAATTAATCGTTGAATTTCGGAAGGTATAAATGATTGAAGATTTACATTTCGACCATTTACATCTGAAAAAACATCCTCACCATACAGCTGAAAAAGCGATTCATAGGCGTAAACTAATGTTTGCAAACGCAAGACAAAAGATTCATTATCAATCCTACTATACTCTTGAACTAAATCAATAACCTGTTTCTTCGTATCTTGTATATTCTTACGATGTGTGGATTTATTATATTCAAAATAGATATAATATCGCTTATTTTTTTCATCAACAAAATCATCTTTTTTTTGTAAGCCTTTAAAATTGCCAAGTGTGGATACAATAAATTCATTTTCAAACTCACGTTCAGAAATATCATTTATTGAAATGACGCGTCTTCTGGTCTGTCCAGAAATTTGCGTATTTATTTCTAGAGCTATTGATCTGAAAGCATTTTGCTCTGCTTTTAAGCTATAATCTGGTTGATCAGTAGAAGCCCAACCAATTCCAACATATTTAGTATTATCAGAGGTAGGTGCTGATTCTATCCACCAGGGAACATCTTGGGTAAAAACGAAAATAGGTGCGATTAAAATAAATGATCGCACCCATTTTAAAATATAAAACATAGGAAGTTACTTTTTATTTCGGCGTTGTCGATAAGCTTCGACTTTATCTTCCATTTCCTTATATAATTCAGTAACCTTAAGCTCATCGTACAATTCTTTATCTGATTTAATTTTAGCTAATAGGCGATCATTTGCTGCACCTAAATCATATTCAAGCAGAACATACGCACGGAAAAGACCCTTCTCTTTAAAAACTTCTTGCTTAGCTACTTTTGTATCTGATAAATCAGTTGAATAGGTAATTTCAATTCCAGTTTTAAATTCTGCTTGAGCCGTACGGTTTTTCACAGATCTATTCATACGATCAGTTAGACCTGCAACTTCTACTTCTAAATTTTGAGCAAGATTACTACGAGCAATTGCTTCTGCTTCTAATATAGCTTGTTGCATATCATCTTCAAGACCCGATCCTGTTGAATACATATAACCATCTTTAGATGGTACTTTAGAAGCCCACTTAGGCACGCTAACCCCTGAAGAGCATGCAGTAAAAAACAAACTTAAACTTGCAATAGTTAAAAGTATTCTATTTTTCATCTTTAACTCCTTTGTTAAGATACTATATCTAATTTACAAAGGAATACAATAAAAAGGATGAAATTGTCTGTTTAAAGGGATTGAAAAATAAGTTTAAATAGAAACAAAAAAGGGCCATGTTCCCATGACCCTTTTAAAAGATAATGTGTTAAGAAATTTTAATCGTCTAATTCCAGT
>CAZOAA010000066.1:0-3194 GCA_964577715.1 uncultured Candidatus Thioglobus sp.
TTTTTTTGAATATAGTCCTTGGTGGCTAACACCAAGGCATCATAGATAATTTTCTCAACACTTTGATTCTCACCACTAGTGGGAATAGAGATGTCATGAACTTGTTCAACAAAAAATGGCAGTTGTTGCAATACTTCACCGGCACTACTAATGACACAAGAGCCACCATCAAAGACCAGTTCGTCTTGGCCGCCGACCATATTGACATAAATCACTTCAACATGATTCTCTAGTGCACGTGCACGGATTTGCTCAAGGCGGGTTTCGTGTTTGTCAATCTGAAAGGGTGAGGCATTAATGGAGATGATTTTTTGCGCGCCAAAGTTAACTGCCTGGTTAATAGGTTCACGACTCCAAGCATCTTCACAAATAACCACGCCAAAGCGTGTCGATTTACATTCAAAAATCAGTGGTTTGTCGCCAGTATGAAAATAGCGTTTTTCATCAAATACGCCATAATTGGGCAGGTTTTGTTTGTGATAAGTGCGCAGCTGTCCATGCTGAATCAGATAAGCGCTATTAAAGAGTTGCCCGTCAACTCGACAAGGGGCGCCAAAAACCACGCTGAGCGAACTGGGAATTTTATTGGCAATATAATCAACGGTGTCTTCCACTTGTTCAATAAAACCTTCGCGCAATAGCAAGTCTTCTGGCGGATAACCAATCAGTGCCAATTCAGGGAAGATCAGTAGATGCGTGTCTTCATTGGCCGCCTCTAGGCTTAAATCAATGATTTTTTGTGCATTGTTATGAATATCGCCAACAACAGGGTTAATTTGCGCGATTTTGATTTTGGCTTGCTCTTTACTGTCTGAAAGTTTTTCTAGCTGCTCTTGCCAAAATTTCGACTTCGATTTATTGCCATTCAAAATGGCTTGTTCAAGTTTGGTGTTAGCAACCACTTGGGCAGGGTTAATGCCCAAAATATCGGCAAATAGCCAGGCATGGGTTTCAGATAGGGCAGCCTTGCCTGAATTGTATTTGCTTAAATTGGACTGATTAATACCATAGGTTTGTGAGATCTTATAGTCAGAAAGCCCAGTCTTTTCGCGCACTTGAGCCAGATAGTCGGCAGTTTTAATCGGCATATTTTTAATGATTTTTCCCCGTGTTTTCACCCATTATAGTTAGTTTTTACCAGTAGTAGTAAAGATTAACTATAGTTAAAAAATACCAGTTAGTTAAAAAAAACATAAACTATATATAAGTTGTTGTTTTTTATATAAAAAAATGTTAATTATTTTTTTTACATATTTTTTATTGACGCCCTAGTATTTGTGGGTATATTGCCCTTAAACCAATCAACAAAACGGAGCGTAGCATGAATCAAATTCACCAACATCTTGTCGCAGAATCTCAACTAAGCATTGCAGCGGTAGAAGTTCAACAACAAGCCTATTTGGGCGATGCCAAAGCACAATATCAATTGGCCGACATGTTTCAAAAAGGCAAAGGTATTACACAAAATTCAGAGCATGCGTTTTATTGGTATCAGCGATCAGCTCAACAAGGCAATGTGCTAGCACAATACAATGTTTGGTACGCTTACCTAACCGGTGAAGGCGTAAACGCCAACGAAAAAGAAGCTAATCGTTGGTTTACTAAGGCTTCCATTAAAAGTGCCAGCTCTACCGAATCTATCATTGCGCAACTCATTGGTACGACCGTTCATTAATTTCTTATTCTTGGGGGTAATATGCAACTTGTATTAAATAGCTTTATCTATCTTTGCGCACTAAGTGTTGTCTCAATTAGTGTGATTTCTGTGGCCTAAGCATGAAAACATCAAGCTTTATCAAGTCACTATTGGCGCTTTTCGCCGCTTTTCTAACCAGCAGCGCATTCGCCGCTGCTTATCATAATTATTGGTCTAACGTAGATTCTAAAGGTCTGAGTGTCATGATCTTCGTGCTAATGATCTTGGGCGCAATGGCACTTCAAGTTAAACGCACATAATTTTTACCAACAAATAGTTTTACACACTTCAGAATTACTGATATATTAATGAGACGACACTCTGTCTTGGGGGGTTGTATTGTTTTTATTTCAGGAGGGAAAAACTATGAATAATTTGGTTAAATTTTCTGCCGCTTGCGCGCTAGCGATTGGTTCGTTAGGTGTGGCACAGGCAGATACGCTTGGCGATGTACAGGCCAAGGGTTATTTAAACTGTGGTGTATCAACAGGCTTGGTGGGCTTCTCATCAGCAGACTCAAATGGTACTTGGAAAGGCCTAGATGTTGACGTTTGTCGCGCAGTAGCAGCAGCAACTTTGGGTGATGCGTCTAAGGTTAAATATGTACCACTAACAGCTAAAGAGCGTTTCACTGCACTACAATCAGGTGAGATTGACATGCTATCGAGAAACACCACATGGACAGCAACTCGTGATACTTCACTGGGTCTGAACTTTGCTGGCGTTAACTACTACGATGGTCAAGGTTTTATGGTGAGAAAATCACTGGGTGTTAACAATGCTAAAGATCTAGATGGTGCGACATTTTGTATTCAAGCGGGTACAACAACTGAGCTAAACCTAGCAGACTACTTCCGTAGTAACGGCATGAAGTTCAACACACTAGCGGTTGATACCTCAGCACAATCACGTAATGGTTTTGAATCAGGTCGTTGTGATGCACTAACTTCAGATCAATCACAGCTATACGCACTAAGAACAACGCTAAAAGATCCTTCATCAGCGGTGGTACTTGAAGATGTAATCTCTAAAGAGCCATTAGGTCCGGTAGTACGTCAAGGTGATGATAAGTGGTTTAATATTGTGAAGTGGTCACTTAATGCAATGATTACTGCAGAAGAGTTAGGCGTAAGTTCACAGAACATCCACAGCGGCTTTAAAAACCCTGAGGTTAACCGTCTACTAGGTAAAGCTGGCACGCTAAACGAGCCATTAGGCTTGGATAAGAAGTGGGCAGCTAATATTGTTTCTCAAGTGGGCAACTATGGTCAATCATTTGAGCGTAATATTGGTCACAGCACACCGCTTAATATCTCTAGAGGCTTAAATGCATTATGGTCTCAGGGTGGTATTCTTTACTCACCACCATTTAGATAAGCAATAATCTAATGAAAAGCCAGACTATCGATAGATAGACTGGCTTTTTTATTGGTTTCTTATGTCTAAAGATAAATCTTTATTTTCATTTTTATATAACAACGAAGTAAGAGCCTTCTTA
>CAZOAA010000067.1:0-3122 GCA_964577715.1 uncultured Candidatus Thioglobus sp.
TAGAGAATATTATTAAAAATAGCGCTGTTGAAAAAGTGTTAATCTTCAAACAAGCGGCAGCCACAGGTTGGGATTGTCCAAGAGCGCAAATTTTAGTTTCTTTTAGAGAGATTAAAAGCCCTGTGTTTAGAGTGCAAGTATTAGGCAGAATATTGCGCATGCCTGAGGCAAAACATTATCAGAATAATTTACTTAACCACAGCTATTGCTATACATCGTATTCAAAGCAAGAGGTGTCAATTAATGTTGAAAAAGATGGTGATAATAAGCCAAAAATTCATCAAGCAAATATTAAATCAGGGGTAGATAATGTTGCTTTACCATCAGTATTTTTGTCACGTGCTGATTACAATGACATTGGCGATAGTTTTACTCAAATTTTTGTGAAAGTTGCCAATCAGTATTTTGATATTGGTAATAACGATATATTAGAAAAAAGTGTTCCAAAATTAAAAAATAAGGGTTTAGATGTTGATGTTAATTCGATTCAAAATCATTTGATTATCGATGCTGATATTAAGGTTTACGATGATTTTGTTAATCAGTTGAAGGATGCAGATACGCTTGATCATGAATCTTCATATAACGATATTAAAAAGTTTTATGATTTATTACTCTATCGTGAAATTGTCAATCAAGAAGAGCAAAGTAAATTTGGTAATGTTGCGCGTTCATATGGCAAGTTAAAGTCAGCAATGAATGTTTGGCTAAAACAATTTATTAGAGATAACCCACCACTTTATGCAATTGTTTGTAATGATTTGTCAAAAGAAACAGATAGCGTATTAAAAGTTGTTATTGAAAAATCACTTAGAACATATAAACCTATTCGCAACAAAGAAGTGCAAGCAAGGGTAAAAAAATCCAGAACAGATTTAATTTTTTCCATTCTGCCTGAGTATGCTTATTCGGATGATTATGAGCTAAATACAGATGCAGAAAAATATGTTTTAGATAAATGCTACTTAAGTTATGCATCCGATACAGAAAGAGATTTTGTGCATTTTTTAGAGCAAGACAACAGCATTGATTGGTGGTATAAAAATGCAGATAGTGGTCGTGATGCCTTATCAATACAATATGAAAACAAGTATGGAGAATTAAGGCTTTTTTATCCAGATTTTATTATTAGACAAGGAAATAGAGTTGGCATTGTTGATACAAAACTTGGTCAAACCGCCGAGAGCGCTACAGAAAAAGCAAAGGCTCTCTATCAATATTGTCAAAATAATAAAGGTGTTAATGTAGTCGGTACATTAAGTAAAGAAATTAAAGGCATTTTTGAAAATGGCAATTTAGAGCTTTGGGGTGGTATTGTTGTTTTATCTAAAAATGGATTGTTTAAATATCACAATGGTGATAACTATAACTACAACCCTAATGATTGGGACGATTGGGTAAACTTAGGGTTTAGCTATACACCAGCTAATGATGACCTAAACCAAGAAATGCCAAAAGCTGCTGAATCTGAGGGCGAATATGATTTGGAAGAGTAAAAAACCATCCATTTACAAAAATTCCGAAATTTTTCATCCTTACTAAAACTAACTATCTTTCACACCCAAAAAACCTATGTGGGGAAGGCAAGGCCTTCCTCAAAAGCCTTAAAAGCCTCTTAAAACCCGTATTTTTAGTTGCATTCCAAGGCCGGACCTTGGAAAAGTATCCGAAAAATCACTCATTCGTAAAATTTGCTAAATTTTTACAGTTCACAATTTATAAATTTTTAAAACAGGGTTTTATAGTGATAAAAATATGCCTAATTTATCTGCCACTTGTTGCATTTTTTTATCTAGTGTTGCTAGTGGTATTTGCTCGCGTTTAGCCAAATGTAGATAGCTAGCGTCATAGCTGGTGAGTTGATATTTATTGGCAAAATCAACAAAGTCTTGGTCAGTTATATCAAGATGTCTTTTGTCAGTAGAGATGTTTAAATCGGCTAAAGTTTGCAAAATAAGGGGGATTTTATCTTCATTTAGTCTATTTTTGCGCTTTGCCATTAATAGTACATTTGTTACTTCTAAATGCCATAATGGTGGCACAATCGCTTGCTGTTCAATGAGTAAATCAAGGGCTTTGTCTGCGTAATCACTTTGCTCGTCACTTAAACACCAAGCAAGTGCAACAGAACAATCAAGCACAAACATTAGCGCTGCCCACTATGGCGATAGTCGTTAATATCACTTTGACTAAGGTTTAGATTATTAAGCGCTTTCATTGCTTTTACCGCTTTTTGGGATTGAGTTTTGTTGCCTAAATCAGTTGAGTAGGGTGTTAACTTAGCCACAACTTTTTTGTGCTTAGTAATCAAAAACTCTTGACCTTGCTCAACTTGCCTCAACACTCCAGAAAAATGGGTTTTAACTTCGTTGGATTGAATATTTAACATAGCTACCTTTTTGTATTATTAAATTAATTAGACCGGTCTAGACTAGTTTTTATTATACAGATTTATTGCTATTGTAGGTTATGTATTTTCTAGGTATGTGAGTTTAATGTTTTGAAGGTCAATCAAGCAATATGCATAAATCAATAAATATGCTATTTATTGCAACTCTCTTGTAAGCGCCATAATTTCGTCAGTTGACATTTTGGCTGTGGCAATACCTCTAAGTTTTTTGAATTTGTTGTCGGATCTAGTTGGCTGGCTTTAACAATGTGAACTTTGCCATTATCTTGTTTGAATTCAACTTCGCTTTTTGACACAACACCAAGAAGTTCTCTAATATCTTTTGGAATAGTAATTTGTCATTTTTTAGTAACGCGCATAATCATTCCTTACTTTTTATAAATTGCTATATGAAATTAAGAAAAAACCTATGTGGGGAAGGCCTTGCCTTCCTCACAAGTCTAAAAACCCTCAAATAACTTCCATTACAAGCCTAAAATACCCATTTTCACTCATTTCCAAGGTCCGGCCTTGGAAATCTTACCTGAGCAGGCCTTACCTGCTCCGAAAATCATTCATTTGTAAAATTTCCCAAATTTTTTTAAGACAGAGTGAGTTATGTATTGTCTGGATGTATGAGTTTAATATTTGGAAAATAAGTATTGTATTTAGATGTGTCTCTGGTAATTAGTCCAAAATCAGAAACACTTGCGTGAGCACCGATGAAAAAATC
>CAZOAA010000068.1:0-3089 GCA_964577715.1 uncultured Candidatus Thioglobus sp.
GTTGCGATTTACGCTGATGATGGTTCTGTGTCTTACGGTGCGGAAACTGAAACATTTACTAGGGAAATCAACCTAACTATGCACTTTGATGCTACTGATCCACTTGCAGAAGTTGATCCAGCATTCGTATCACTAATTAAGGATTAAAAATGGGCAAATCTAACCAGTGGCATTTATCAAAAGGGTTTACAGTAGCCCACGCAATCTCAACCGCAGGGCTTTTTGCAAGTGCCTTGGTTTTTGTTTTTAACCTAGATAAGAGCATCGCGGTCAATTCAAACGAGATTAAGAATATCAAAGTTGAAATGGCTAGAAGTCAGAAATCAAACCACGATATGTTTAACCGCATTGATAAAAATGTGGACAAAATGAGTGTGAAGATGGACAGATTGTTTGAATTGATGCACAAGGCAAAATGAAAGTAGAACTGGAAAAGGTAATCGGTGCATCAGTCATTATTGGTGGCATCGTTTTTGGTTATGGTCAGCTATCTAATAAAGTTGATAACATCCAAGAATATAACGATTCAGAGATTCGTGCCTTAGCTGATGACAACATGAACAACATCATCAAGCTAAAAACTCAAATGGATTTATTGGTTACGCCTGATATGCGTATCGTTCCAAGCCCAGTAGTCAATGCCAAACTGGACAGACTAATGCGCTTTATGGATGATGAAAAAAGGCGTAAAGAGGATAGACGTAGAATGGAAGAACGTCTTGACGAAGAAGAACACAGACGGGATGAGGATGAAGATTCTCGTTGGTAGCTTATTCATGCTTATCTTAGCTGGCTGCACTACAGAAAGCGTAACGCTTAAACGTGGTGGTGACAATACTGGCTTTAAAGATTGGGCAGTCGAATACACTTTTAAACCAAGCAAACCAAGAGGTCGATATGAGTAAACTTTTGAGAAACAACAAAGGTCAATTTCGCAAAGCTAGATTTATCGAAAGGCTAATAGCGAAGATTAAAAACCTATTCAAGTAATATGCGCCTGATTTACGCTCTTTTATTATCTACCCTGTTAATGGGTTGCGAGAGCTTAGAACTACGAAATTTAGGCAAAACTGTAACGACTACGGGTATAGCTTACGTTTCTGGTGGCATCATTCCAGCAGTGGGCGTTGGTGTTACTGCAATGGCGTATGATGAGATCATCCCACAAGAGGCAGAACTCCAAGACATTCAGACTACACAGCAAGCGGTTGCTCACGTTGCAATCAAATGGGGTGAATACGCCTTAATTGGCGGATTAATCTTTTTTATAATCACAACCATTGTCGCACCAATCATAACGCGCAGACAGGGATATAACAAAGCCAAGCAGAAGTATAAGCACGATAATAATGGGTGATACGTTCAACATACCTGATCCCGATGACTTTGAGTGCATAAAAAGAGTATTTAGCTGCAAAAGATATGAACCAGAAGAACCACGAATTAAAAACTATCCTAGCTTTCATAGTGTTAACTTTCTTGATAGCGATATTAATGGTGATGATGATTCAGCCAAGCAATGCGATTGAATATAAGCACTCACCATACAAAGCAGTCACAATAGAATCACCAGCAGAACTTCACATATTTAAAAATGACGGCAGAAACACGCATGAAGTCTATACGTGCCGTGATGTGCGAGTTTGTTACAATCTATGGAAAGCCAAATGGTACAAAGACCAAACTATTAATGGCTGCTCTAAAGCTATGATTATCAGGAATGGTCGTGTGGCTATGAGGCTAAAGTATTAGCACTTAGGTAATGAGCCGCCATCTTTTGGCTGTAGATAACTCCACACTCTGGCTCTTTGTCTTGGGGTTAGGTTAAATTCCTTAGCAAGCGCTCTTAAACCATCACATCCATTTTCTGAATATGCTCTGGCAGCTTTTGCATTTATCTCACCTTGGGTTAATTTACGCATTATAATGAGGTTGTGCGCTAATAATTTTTTTCATAAATCTCCTTTTAGATAAAAACCCCCAATGGCGCACACTTTAATCATATTCAATGTAATTGCCACAACTAGGGCAAAACAGATCAGCTAAATCATCTTCTGTGCCAGACCAATCGCATTGTTCACATACAATCAAATCCACTAATTCGCCCACAATATCATCTGCTCTAGGAACATATCTTTTTACGTATGAACCGTCAATATTTGGAATTAATACAAATTCTGCTTTCATGCCAATCATAATTTATCACTAAGCCAATACATTAAAGAAAAAGGCAATCCAACAGCAGCAAGAAAAACGATTATAGCCTCTAGCTCTAATTTTGATAATTTAATTTTCATTCAACCCCCGCAATAGCCATCTTGTTCGTCACAAAACATTTCTTCTTGTTCCATAACATAACGACCTTTTGATGAATTAGCCCAACGTACTTGCTCTTTAATGCCGCCTTTACCCTCGCCAAGATGAGCCGAGTTAAACATGCCAAATATTTCACCACTTTTGTATTTTGGATGTTTCTGTAGTTTGCGTTTTGCATTCGTATAATCACTAATGTCTTTTTCAAGATTGGCAATCAATTCTATCCTGTTTTTTTCCAATCTTCTTAATTGTGTGCGACTAGATTCATAAATACAGGGATGGCATTCGCACGATCTAGTTGGTAGAACATCAAAACCTGAACGTGTTATTAATTCATCGCGCTGCTCATCATTCAGATAAACAATTGGGGATAAAGATTCGTAACCCTCACGTTCATCTAATGACGTATAGTCAGCACGTCTTGCAGATTCTTCTCTACGCACACCAATTAATATTCTGGCGTTTTTAGGCGTGAAATTGTTATCCTTGCGCCACTTTACTGACGGCTTAACTTTCAGCTCAAACGTGCAATACTTCTGAATGCGATTTGGGAAAATACCTTTTTTACGCACTAAGTCCTCAAATCCTAGCTCTGGGTGTATTTCAACATAGCGAATATCATTTGATTCGCAGAACTCTCTAACCTTTTGCATACGCTCTGCCCACCAGCTAATAGCCCATCCAGTATTGATATATACCGCGATAAAATCCTCACCATCAAAGTGCTGGCGGTTTTCAATAACCCACTGCAACATTGCGATGGAATCATTGCC
>CAZOAA010000069.1:0-3062 GCA_964577715.1 uncultured Candidatus Thioglobus sp.
CATCAGGATTATTACTCTACGGTATGAGCATGATTTATGGCATCAGTGCCAGCATAAACATCAGCGAGATTGCCGCCTTCGCATCGGCTGCAGATCTTGGCTCAAGAGAGACACTGATTCTAAACTTTGGTCTTGTGTTCTTGGTTGTGGGTATTGCCTTTAAACTAGGCGCTGTACCTTTCCATATGTGGGTGCCAGATGTTTATCAAGGCTCACCAACAGCAGTGACTATGTTTTTATCTACCGTGCCAAAGATTGCCGCAGTGGCAATGCTTGTACGCTTACTGATTGATGGCTTGGGTGCGATGCATAACTATTGGTCGGACTTATTTATGGTATTGGCATTATTGTCTATTGCCATTGGTTCGTTGGTAGCGCTGATGCAAACCAACATCAAACGCATGTTGGCTTATTCAACCATTTCACATATCGGTTTTATTATGCTTGGTTTTGTCACTGGCGTAATCACAGGTTATGGCGCCGCAGTTTTTTATGTTTTGGCCTATGTGCTGATGAGCTTGGCCGCTTTTGGCATGATTATTTTGCTGAATAAGAAAGGCTTTGAAGCGGATATGATCAGCGATTATAAAGGGCTGAGCAAACACGCTCCTTGGTTTGCTTTGGTGATGTTGGTGATTATGCTTTCAATGGCAGGTGTGCCACCGTTCATTGGTTTTTATTCTAAGTTTTTTGTACTGCAACAAGTGGTTGATGCAGGCTTTGTAGAATTGGCAATTGTGGCTGTCGTGTTTGCTGTTATCAGTGCTTATTATTACTTACAAATCATCAAATCAATGTATTTTGATGAGTCTGACAAGGAAATTTCTATCAAAGCACCAATGGATGTTCAGCTGGTGCTATCTATCAATGCAATTCTTATCTTGGTTGTAGGCTTGTTCCCAGATTATTGGATGCAGCTAGCTATTTCATTGTTCTAAAACGCTTAACTACAAAATTTCCTATATTTTGTAGCTAAGTATATAAATCCTTAATTTATAGGCATAAATTAAGGATTTTTTTTGAAAAAATGGTTAATTTTTAATCAATTAAAGCCTATGGAGGCTTTTTTTCATTTTTGTGTAGTTTTTGAAAATAATTTGATTTATAATTGCAAATTGCACTATAAATTCATATGGAGATTGTATGCACAAGAACATTAAAACCATAGCGTTAAGTGCGACAGCGACAATTACATTAGGTTTATCCCTAGTAGTGAATGCACAAACTGCAAGCGAGGTTGTTGATCGTATAAAAAATAAAGCCATCAGTACGACTGAATCATTGATTGAGAATGCTGGTTTGCAAGGTTTAAATGGTATTTTTGATAAAGCTGAATTCAATATGGAGTTCAATGACGGCACGCCAGAGTTTGAACTTGGCGCACTTAAGGCCTACGATGAAGATAACGCCAATGCGTTTTTATTTAACCAGATCGGTATTAATAGATATGACAGCCGTACAACCTTGAACTTAGGTTTGGGCTATAGAATGCTTAATGCTGATCAAACTTGGATGGGTGGATTAAATGCATTTTACGATCAAGAATTTCCCGATGATCACAAACGATCTAGTGTTGGTGTGGAGTTAGTGAGCTCAGCATTACAATTGCGAGCTAATAAGTACCATGCAATTACAGGTTTTATTACAGACAAGAGTGGCACCAATCAATCAGCACTTAATGGTGATGATGTAAGCCTTAAAGTGTCTTTGCCTTATTTGCCTGGTGCATTTGCAAAATATACAAAATATAAATGGGAAGGTTTGGAAAGTGCAGCAGATTCTAAAGGCAAAAAGTATGCCTTAGGTGGTAATTTGTCCGACAACCTGTCTTTAAATATTGAACGCACCGATTATGACGATACGTCTAAAACAGACAAAAATAGAATAGAATTAAGTTATGTTTGGAATTTTGGCAATGAAAGTAAGCGTCCAACAGTTTTTGACACTACAGATAGTGCATATCAGTTAACCAAACTAACCACACAAAAATATGATCTTGTAGAGCGTGAAAATCGTATCGCTAAGCAGAAGAAATTTGCAGCAACAGCTGGCGGTTTTTAAAGGAAATATAATATGAGAAAGAACATTTTAATATTGATTGCTTATTTTGGCTTGATTTTCACAACTCAAGCTGCTATGCCAAGTTTTACTGAATGCACAGAATCAAACGGTGTAACAACATTACCAAGTGCAGGACAAAATTCAAGCGCAATGTGCTCTACACAGCCAGATACTTATAAATTGACAATATATCAACTAAAACTTTGCACTTCAGCTATTACAGCACCAACAACATCTTCTGCCGCAGTAACTACAAGTTGTCAAGATGTCCTCACTGAAAATAACCCTTCTGCAACAACAATAACAAAAGGCAGTAATACAAGTATTTCAGGGACACTAACACGACCTCCTAATGGCACCTATACACATGGTTATGCACTTTTGTCAAATGCACTTTCAATTTCGGATTCCAGACAATTTAACACATCTATTGATGATGCTGATGCTGATACAACTGCTGATGGTGTTTATTGTGCTACAACAACAACTGCTGGTGAGTCAGAATGTGGATCTTCTGCAGTAACTGCAGGTGAGCAAACAATGAAACTAACACCGACTACTCATTTAACCAATGGGGTTTCTGGAGATGTAAGTATACCGGGATATGGAACAATGAATGCCTGGTTACTAGATACTGATCAAAAGCTTGAGACTACTACTGATAATGATGTGGTATATATGATAGGACAGATGGCATTTACAACACCTGTCGTTGTAACGGATAATATATCTACATTCAACATATCTATTGATGTTAGTAATGGCCTTATTATTATGAACCAGCAGCAAGCTCCTTCAGGTAGTAGGTATACCCCTTATGCAGGACCTTTTAAAATGAGAATGTCTGTTGAGTAGCGTTTAGGCTTTAATATGTTAAAAAATAGCGACTATTGTTCGCTATTTTCTTACATATTATTGATGTCTATTTTTTCTAATTTACTGATCTTTTTCCAAGCATGTCCATAGATGACCTCGTAGGTGGCAGGTAGTTTGCCATCTTG
>CAZOAA010000070.1:0-2801 GCA_964577715.1 uncultured Candidatus Thioglobus sp.
AGCATGGAGTATCTAAAGAAATTAGTAAGCTTCATGGGGAGTTTTCCATAAAATATGAAACCAATATTTCAGATATATTTTTTACATACAATGATACGGTTAAAGATAAATTAGAGAAGTCGCACTTATGTAGGAGTGAAATTTTTTCAGTAGGTATGTCAAAGCGCCATATTCACATGAAACAAAAATATAAATTTATCAATATTTATACAATGCCAAGCCCTATATTGTTTTTATCATCAAATATATACAAGGGGAATATTGGGGATTTCGCAACTTACTTGACTGATTGTAGTAGAGCGAAAAAAGAATACAAAATAGTCGATAAGGTTTTAAGCAAGTTGCCCCATAAGGTTGTTTATAAGTCGTACCCTGAAGAGACAAAGCGATACGCTGATATCGACCCCGTTACTTTAAATATTAAGAACTATAGCAATATTGATCTTTATGATACTCTAGATGACGCTAGATATTCACTAAATAAGTATAGTGTTATTATTGTTTCAGGCGCAACAAGCACTATTAGCTGGGCCCTTATGAGTGGAAACCCAGTAGTTCTTATAAATGCAAAACAAAATCTTCCATTGTCTGATGATATGTACACTTTTTTTTCGGAAGGTTTGTTTGTTTTTAATGATGACGAAAGTGATTTTATAGATAAATTAAGGTTATTTCTTTCATTGCCCATAAGTGAAATTAATAATTTGTGGAACGAGAAAAAAAATAAACGAGAACTTATACATAAATTTATTAATTCCCATTTTGGTGATGCTGGAATCAGATCTTCTAAGTTACTTTTGAACAGATATTATGTATAGAGTTGTATGATTATAGGTATATTACAAGCTAGATTATCATCAACAAGACTTCCAAAGAAGGTTATTAAGCCAATATTAGGGATTCCCATGATAGTTCATCAAGTGAGACGCTTAATGAAATCTAAAATGATTGATAAATTAGTTGTTGCAACGAGCGACAGTCAGTCAGACGACGAGTTAGTTCATGTGTTAAAAGAATTTAATATTAAATTCTTTAGAGGCTCTCTAGATAATGTTTTAGATCGTTATTATCAAAT
The DNA here is from genome assembly GCA_964577715.1 of uncultured Candidatus Thioglobus sp. Taxonomy (GTDB): domain Bacteria; phylum Pseudomonadota; class Gammaproteobacteria; order PS1; family Pseudothioglobaceae; genus SUP05. Next base: position 1,076 of record CAZOAA010000070.1, read on the forward strand.
ATCAAACATATATAAACCAGAAACAATAGTGCGTTTAACTGCTGATTGCCCGTTAGCAGACCCATATCTTATTGATAGAATTATTAATTTTCATATTAAGGGTAATTTTGATTGTACCTCCAATGTTAAGCCACCAACCTTTCCAGATGGACTGGATGTTGAGGTTTTTAGTGCATATGCGCTTGATACTGCTTGGAATAATGCCATTTTTCCATCAGAATTTGAACATGTGACGCCATATTTTTATAAAAATACTAACTTATTTTATGTGGGAAATTATGAAAATTATATAGATTTTTCTCAATATAGGTGGACCGTAGATGAGCCAGAAGATTATAATTTCGTTTTGCGTGTGTATGAAAATTTATACAGCGATAACAATAATTTTACAACTAAAGATATTTTAAAACTATTGGAAAAAAATCCTGATATCTGTAATATCAATAGTGACTTTGCACGAAACGAAGGTGCAATTTCTTCTTATAAAAAAGATAAAGAGATGTAAAAAGAAGTAATATTATGAAAAACGTGAATTTTTTAAATTCTAAAAAATTATTATTAAGGGCAGAGAAGGTGATTCCCGTTGGAACGCAGACTTTTAGTAAAAGTAAATTGCAGTACCCAGTAGGTTATTCCCCTTTGTTTTTGGAGTATGGCAAAGGTAGTCATGTTTGGGATGTTGATGGTAATGAATATATTGACTTAGTTTCTGGCTTATTGCCTGTAGTTTTGGGTTACTGTGATCCAGATGTGGACGAAGCAATTAGCAAGCAATTAGATAATGGAATTGTATTTAGTTTGCCAAACCCTATAGAAATAGAATTGGCAGAAAAGCTTGTAGAAATTATACCCTGTGCAGAAATGGTTCGTTTTGGAAAGAATGGTACTGATGCAACATCTGCCGCAATTCGATTGGCACGCGCTTATACGAAGCGTGATCATGTAATTGCAATAGGATATCATGGTTGGCAGGATTGGTATATTGGCTCTACTACACGAAACAAGGGTGTGCCGAATAGCGTATCTAAATTAACTCACAAGCTGCCATACAATGATATTAACTCTATTGAAAACATAGTTCTTAAGCATAAAGACAATGTGGCAGCTATTATATTAGAACCTATGAATGTAGAAAATCCATTACCTGGATATTTGGAGTTTATTAGAGAGATAACTAAAAAATATGGAATAGTAATGATATTTGATGAAGTTGTGACTGGTTTTCGCTATTCATTAGGCGGTGCACAGCAGTTATTTGGAGTTACTCCTGATTTATCTGCTTTTGGAAAAGCTATGGGCAACGGTATGCCAATATCTGCTATCGTTGGACGAGCAGATATTATGAGAGAAATGGAAGATATTTTTTATTCGGGAACTTTTGGAGGCGAAACCCTCTCTATTGCTGCTGCAATAAGTGTAATTAACAAAATGCAAAATGAACCGGTAATTGATACTTTGTGGAGAACGGGAGAGAAGTTGTTGCGTGGAATAAGACAAAGAATAAAAATTCATAAATTAACTGAAGTTATTACTATAACTGGCAATCCAACGTGGCTAATCCTTGGATTTAATAACCACTCGAAAGCTAGTAGTGCAGCAATTAAGACACTATATACAATAGAGATGTTACGTAATGGTGTCCTAACGCAAGGAGGCCATAATATTTCTTATTCACATAGTGAAAATGACGTATTGTCAATTCTTCGTTCTTATGATTTAGTATTTT
>CAZOAA010000071.1:0-2776 GCA_964577715.1 uncultured Candidatus Thioglobus sp.
AAGGGCAAAAGCGAAACATTTCGAATTTTATTGAATTTGCTACGATGCAATATTTGCTGATGGATCAATATGTTGATGAATCTGAGATGAGAGAAATCTTAAAAGATGAATCTTTGCTTGATAATTTAGAAGGCGGCTTGAATGATTTGAAAGCTGGGGATTATACAATTGTCTAAATTCCAAATTGCAGAAACCAAAACTTTTGCCAAGACCAGAAAAAAGACAGACGATAAAATTTACAATAAGATTGTACAAATTGTTTATCCACAATTAAGAAAAAACCCGTTTTTTGGCACCAATATTAAAAAGTTGAAAGGCAATTTAGAGGGTTATTATCGGTATCGAATTGGGAGTTATCGCTTATTTTATTTGATTGACAATGAAAGGGTGATAGTTGCAATTGTTGATTTACAGCACAGGCAAAAGTCTTACAATTAGTAATAAAAGACAAAACTTAACGTCTAATATTTTAAATCCAAGGCTGTGACCTTTTTTTTATTTATAATTCAATTTGAAACAATAATATAAGTTACGGATGTTCAATAAACTTATTAATTTATCACGATTTTATAAACAACTAATTATGTTGTTTGTTGACTCTGCATTGCTTGTATTAACACTTTTAGCATCGTTTTCAATTCGACTTGGGTCTTGGTATTTTCCAGAAGGTAATTTGATTTGGGCAATATTAGGTGCCCCCATTATTGCAATTCCTATTTTTATACGTTTTGGTTTGTATCGCGCGGTTGTTCGTTATATTGGATTCAAGGCATTATGGGCTGTGGTGCAAGCAGTTTCATTGTATGCACTCATCTGGGGCATAGTTGGCTTTATGGTTGCTATAGAAGGCATACCGCGTTCAGTGATATTGATCAACTGGGTGTTGTCAATATTTGCAATCGGTGGATTAAGGTTTCTAGCGCGCTGGGTTTTAACCAAAAGCTCTATGACATCAAATACAGAAGTCAGAAAAAGGGTTTTGATTTATGGTGCGGGAGATGCGGGTGTTCAGCTGATATCGGCTCTAAGAAATTCAAAAGAATTCTTGGTTGTGGGATTTATTGACGACTCTAAAGATTTGCAAGGTAATCAGGTTGAAGGTTTTCAGGTCTATTGTGTTGATGATATAGAAAAGGTCATTAAAAAAGACAGTGTGGATGAGGTGTTGGTTGCAATGCCGAGTGTGCCCAGATCAAAAAGGATGGCAATCATCAACTCACTAGAAAGCCATCCTGTAATGGTTAAAATGTTGCCTGGTGTGGCCGAGTTGGCTGAAGGGAAGGTTAGCATCAATGATTTACGTGAAGTGAACATTAAAGACCTTTTAGGGCGTGAAAAAGTCAAACCCAATCAAACGCTTTTAGATAAGAATATCAATAGTAAAGTTGTTTTGGTGACTGGGGCAGGCGGGTCCATAGGTTCAGAGTTGTGTAGGCAAATTGTATTCTTAAAGCCCAAGGCGTTAATTTTGTATGAGATGAACGAGTTGGCACTTTATACAATCGAGAAAGAGCTCTCAGACATTGGTATTCATTCATTAGATATTTACCCCATATTAGGCAGTGTTAATAACAAATCTAGACTTTCTAATGTCTTGGCTAGATTTAAGGTAGATACCGTCTACCATGCTGCAGCCTATAAGCATGTTCCAATGGTTGAGTTTAATAATACCGAAGGTGTTAGTAATAATGTATTTGGCACATTCAATTGTGCTCAGGCCGCCGTTGAAAACAAGGTAGAGACTTTTGTGTTAATCTCAACAGATAAGGCGGTGAGACCGACCAACACCATGGGAGCGACAAAAAGGGTTGCTGAGCTAATATTACAAGCTTTAGCGAATCAACAAAAATCCACTACCTTTACCATGGTTCGTTTTGGCAATGTATTGGGCTCTAGTGGGTCGGTTATTCCACTTTTTAGAAAACAGATCAAAGAGGGTGGGCCAATCACAGTTACTCATAAGGACATCATTCGATACTTTATGACCACCCCTGAGGCTGTGGAGTTGGTTATTCAAGGGGTGCCATGGGTCAAGGTGGGGATGTGTTTGTGCTTGATATGGGAGAGCCTGTTCGTATTGATTATTTAGCACGAAAAATGATTCATCTTAGTGGTTTGGAGGTCAAGGATGAAACCAATCCGAATGGGGATATTGAGATTAGATACACGGGACTCAGGCCTGGTGAGAAGCTTTACGAAGAGCTTTTAATTGGCGATAATGTTAGTAAGACCGAAAACCCACTTATTATGAGGGCAGAAGAAAAAATGCTTGATTGGAAGAAGCTTGAGCCAAAACTTAATCAGATGAACGATGCAATTGTGGCTTGCAATCAACAAAAATTACGCGATGTGCTGATCAGCGTTGTGCCCGATTTTAAACCGCAGTGTGAAATCAGCGATGTATTGCATCGGCCTTAATAGTCAGTTTATTTTGAAAAATCTAGAAAATTGTTGGTAAATTCGTCAGCTTTTTTTTCTACATCAGAAATCAAGCCATCAAAATTGACTTCTTCTTGTTTGCCTTCAAACTTTCTGATTTCATCTCTCATTTGGTCAACACTTTTAAAAAGCTTAAAAACTTCACCATAAGTTTTATTTTCAAAATCAATAAGGTGGTGTTTGATTTGTTTCACCAACTCTAACCTTAATTCTTTGTTGATTTTTTGTTGGTCTTGAGTTGGGGTTGGGTTGATTTCATGAGGGTGAAATAGCAGTGCTGAGTCAAAGGCTTCTTTAAATGCTGGATTTTTACTGGCTATGTTTGCCCCCAGTTTTT
>CAZOAA010000072.1:0-2736 GCA_964577715.1 uncultured Candidatus Thioglobus sp.
TCTCAGTGACGCCTTTGCAAATCGATCTAACCAAATACAATGAGATTGACAAGGTATCTTATTGGCTAAATAAAATCTAATAGTTGTATATACAAATGTATACACATTATTACAACAAAGGTGTTTAATGAAACAAGCGATTAATATTCGATTAGAAAAAGATGTTATTCGGCATTTGGATAAATCTGCACAAATTCTTGACAAAACCAGAACTAGTTTAATTGAAAAAGCAATAGATGGATATTTTGATTAATTAGATGAAATAGTTGCTGATAAAAGGATAGACAACCTTAAAAACGGTAATAGCAACGTTATACTGTTAGAAGATGTTTTTGCAAAAGCAGGCATCAGTGTATAAAGTCGCATTTGAAAAAGAAGCTGAAAAAGAATTTCTCAAGTTAGACAAAAGCGCTCAAAAATTAGTTGCTAGTAAAATTATAGATTTACAAGCTGGTGTTTTTACAAACGATAAACCTTTAAAAGGAAAACACAAAGGTAAGTTTAGAAAGCGTGCTGGTAACTATAGGATGATTTACTTAAAAGACAATAATTTGCTACTAATTACTATTATTAGAGTTTCACACAATAAATCTGTATATAAGTAATAATTAAATATTTGTCAACTTGACAAGTTATGTTATAATCATATCATGTTCATAAGTAGAGATTTAAGATGCAAACTGTACAAGTAGGGCAATTTAAAACAAATTTTTCCGATATTTTGAAGCAAGTTTCCAATGGTGAAGAGTTTATTATCGAGTACGGCAAACGTCATACTAAGGTTGCAAAAATTGTTCCTTATAAAGAAGAGGTTAAACAACGTGTTTTCGGTCAAATGCAAGGCAAGCTTGACATACCAAAAGATTTTAATAATGACTCTGATGAAATAGAAAAGCTATTCTATGGTGTTGAGTAGTGAATATCATTATCGATACGCATATTTTTTTATGGCTATTAAACGATCCTTCTAAAATAAACGATACGCACCTTAGCTATATAAAAGATACAAACAACAATATTTACCTAAGCTCAATGAGTATGGTTGAGCTTATCATCAAATCTTCTGTCGGAAAACTAACCATAGATTTTGATATTGAACAAGCTGCTAATGCTATGGGTGTAGAGATTATTTCTTTTGATTCAAAAGATGCTTTGCAGTTATCCAAACTCCCATTACACCATAAAGACCCGTTTGATAGAATGATTATTGCTCAAGCAATTAGTAATGACTATCTATTAATTAGTGATGATTCTAAGTTTGAGCAATATAAAGCCAATGGGTTAAATCTATTGTAGTTTAGTTATTCCAAGTATCACGAAGGGCAACTGTTTTATTAAAAACTAATTTTTCTGTATCAACGTTATCTCGACAAAAGTAACCTTCACGTTCAAATTGATAAGCCATCTCAGGCTCTGCACCGAGCATATTGGGCTCTACATAACCATTAATCACTTCCAAAGAATCAGGGTTTAAAAACGCTTCAAAATCGTCGTGCTTGCCAGGATTCTCCGTTGTAAATAACCTATCATAGAGTCTAAATTCAGCAATCTTTGCTTGTGTGGCTTCAACAAAATGAATCACACCTTTAACCTTACGTCCATCGGCTGGATTTTTACCCAATGTTTCAGGGTCGTAAGTGGCATAAACAGTGGTGATATTGCCAGCAAAATCTGTGTCAAATGTGGTGGCTTTGATGACATAAGCATTTCTCAGACGCACTTCTTTATCAACTGCAAGACGCTTATATTTTTTATTTGGCGCTTGCTCTAAAAAATCACTACGATCAATATAGAGCTCTCTAGAGAAGAAAATTTCACGTTTTCCCATGTCAGGATTTTGTGGGTGATTAGGTGCTTGTAGAGATTCTAATTTTGCTTCAGGATAATTCTTAATCACCACTTTAATCGGGTCTAAAACCCCCATGGTGCGTGGTGCAACCGTATTTAAATCATCTCGGATCGCATCTTCTAAGATCTTCATATCGGTCATAGAATCAACCTTAGAAATACCAATGCGATCAGCAAAGTCGCGAATAGCTGCTGGTGTATAGCCACGACGTCTTAAGCCAGAGATGGTTGGCATGCGTGGATCATCCCAGCCTGAGACAAGACCGTCTTCTACCAGTTTTTGTAATTTACGTTTAGACATCACTGTGTATTCCAAATTAAGCCTTGAAAATTCATACTGATGAGGTCTATCTGGTTTATTAAATTCGTCAAGATTATCTAAAATCCAATCATATAAGTGGCGATTGTTTTGAAACTCAAGTGTGCATAATGAGTGTGTGATGCCTTCAATCGCATCACTAATACAGTGAGCAAAATCATACATTGGATAAATTCGCCACTCATTGCCAGTTTGATGGTGCTTGTCAAAACGGATTCTATAAAGCGCTGGGTCGCGCATGCACATAAATCGACTGGCCATGTCTATTTTTGCTCGAAGCACGCATTCACCCTCTGAGAACTTACCAGCTTTCATCTGCTCCAGTAGATCTAGATTTTCTTCAGCAGATGTATCGCGAAAAGGGCTGTTTTTTCCAGGCTCTTTTAAGGTGCCGCGATATTCTCGAGTCTCATCTACATCTAAAAAACACACATAGGCCAAGTCTTTTTTAATGAGCTCAATTGCACAGTCATAAAATTTTTGAAAATAATCTGAACTGTAGTGAATTTCCCCATCCCATTCAAAACCCAGCCATTTCACATCCGCTTTAATAGAATCAACAAACTCAA
>CAZOAA010000073.1:0-2714 GCA_964577715.1 uncultured Candidatus Thioglobus sp.
AAAGGTTTTATCATGAGTGTTACTAGTATTCGTTTAAATTCAGAGATTGAAAAACCACTTGCAGATCTAACTAAAAAATTAGACAGAAGCAAGAACTATATTATCAACCAAGCAGTTAAAGAGTTTGTTGCTCGTCAAGCAATGGAGCAGAGTCGATGGAAAGATACGCTTGAAGCGTTAGATGATGTAAAAAATGGCAGAATTGTTAGCTCAAACGCTGTTGAGAAGTGGATGGATAGCTGGGGAAGCGATGATGAGTTGCCACCACCAACCGCATAATGATTCACTACTCTGCTAGAGCGTTATCGGACTTAATACGTCTACGAGAATTTATTGCTGAGAAAAATCCAACTGCCGCAAGCAGGATATCAAGTGAGTTAAAACAAGAAATAAACAAATTAGATATATTTTCTCAAATTGGAGTTGAGGTCGCTAGTGCGGAAGGATCTAGCGAGGTGAGAGATTTGTTTATTGCTAATTACACAGTTCGATATTTTGTAGCCAGTGATGATATCTTTATATTAAGACTGTGGCATGATAGAGAGAATGAGAGAAGCAACTAGCCATCATCTATTTTAATACCCCTTTTCAGGGGTGTTTTTTTTGCCTGTCTTGATTTACCTATTTTAGATATAATCAACCCATGAATGAATACTTGTTAATCCATATTGTCTTATTGCTCGCCATTGCTGTGGCGATTGTGGCGTTGTCTCGACGACTGCATTTTCCACCAATTTTGGGTTATATCATTGTGGGTATTATTGTTGGCCCGAATGGATTTGGTTGGATCGATAAAGAAGAAAATATTGAGCTATTGGCTGAGTTTGGTATTGTGTTCTTATTGTTTGCCATTGGTTTAGAGTTTTCATTTGCGCAAATGGTTTCTATGCGCCGGCAAGTATTTGGCTTGGGTACGATACAAGTTGTTACAACGGCGATCTTGGTGTACGTTGTGGGCTATATGGCAGGGCTGGATACCAATACCAATATTGTGGTTGCGAGTGCTTTTGCTTTGTCTTCAACGGCGATTGTGATTAAGCAATTAACAGAGCAGTCTGAAATTCATTCTCGCCATGGTCGTTCGGCCTTAGGTGTGTTGATTTTTCAAGATATTATTGCGATTCCTCTGTTGATTTTGATCCCGACTCTGGCATTAAGTGGTGCGAGTGATAATGCTTTAGGGTTGACTTTAGGAGTTGCGTTTTTAAAAGGTGTTTTTGTTGTGGCTATTATGCACCTAATCGGCAGATATTTGCTTAAACCTTTGTTTCACGAAGTGGCCTCTGCCAAATCACAAGAGTTATTTACCTTAACAGTATTAACAGTTGCCTTAGGTGCGGCTGCTCTTACTGAGCAGATAGGCTTGTCAATGACATTGGGTGCATTTTTGGCCGGCATGATGCTTAGTGAAACTGAATATCGTCATCAGATTGAGTCAGACATTCGTCCATTCCAAGATATTTTGTTGGGCTTATTTTTTGTTACGGTTGGAATGCTGATTTCATTAGAGATATTGCAACAGCACTTCTGGACTATTATTGCGATTACGATTGGCATTATTTTACTCAAAGGTACTGTGCTGTATTTTGTAGCGAGAATAATGAAAAAAGAATCAGGCGTTGCACTACGTATTGCGCTGTCTCTATCGCAAGTGGGTGAATTTGGTTTGGTGTTAATGACGCTGGCATTTACTTATAAATTACTACCTACAGATACAGGTAATATTTTATTAACATCGGCTGTTTTGAGTATGTCGATAGCCCCATTTTTAGTGAAATTCAATGGCAGAATTACCAAGAAAGTATGCAAAAAATCTTACTCAGCTAATCATCACGAGATTGAGCAAAATATTATGAGTGGTAATCAAGATCTTAAAAAGCATGTTATTTTGTGTGGGTTTGGCCGTGTTGGGCAAACAGTGAGCAGGTTTTTGGCTAAATCCAATACCAATTTTGTTGCGCTAGACATGGATATTAGACGTGTGAAGGAAGCGCATGCTGCGGGTGAAAATGTTTATTATGGAGATGCAGCTAAAGAAACTATCTTAGAGGCAGTTTCTTTAAATAAGGCAAAAATTGTCATCATTACTTTTAGTGATTTTCATGCATCAATTAAAATTTTAAAGAACATACGCCGTATCAATAAAGATATTCCAGTTTTGGTACGTACACCTGATGATTCTCATGTTGATGAAATGCTTGAGGCAGGCGCCAATGAGGTGATTCCTGATACGTTTGAATCTAGCATTATGTTGGCCTCTCATCTAATGTTAATGATTGGCGAGCCGCCTAGAAAGGTTTTACGAGAGGTTAGAAGTATTCGTCAAAATCGTTATAGTTTGTTGGAGAATTTTTATCCAGGTGAGGATGATAATCCTATGGAACAACACCAGGTAATGAAAGGCATTATTCATACGATTGTTTTAACGCCTGATGATTTTGCAACAGGTAAGGCAATTGGTGAGCTTGAGTTTGCCCGGTTTGACATACAAGTGCAAGCGATTAAGCGTGGCAGTATTCGCGGGAACAATCCTTCAGATGAGACCCGATTAAGAATAGATGATCACTTAGTGCTTAGTGGTAAGCCTGAAAACATGGAGAGTATTGAGGCGTATCTGACAACAGGATAGAGGTAGAATTATACAAAAATAATGCACACCCTTAGATTCAACTTGCAAGTGCAACACATTCATGGAGAATGTGTTTATGAACAAA
>CAZOAA010000074.1:0-2523 GCA_964577715.1 uncultured Candidatus Thioglobus sp.
AATGGTAGATTCCATTTGGTTAAAAGCTCTTTAGTCTTGACACAAATTGGGCAAGAATGAGTTGAGTAAACGACAATTTTCATGATTAACCTTGTAGAGCTTTAACAACTAAATCGCCCATTTTAGATGTTCCAACTACTGTATCACCTTCGCTAGCAATATCTTGCGTGCGGTAGCCTTGATCAAGTACAGTATTAACTGCTGAGTCAATTCTATCCGCAAGCTCTGCTTGATTTAATGAATATCTAAGCATCATTGATACTGATAGTATTGTTGCCAAAGGATTGGCCAAATCTTGACCGGCAATGTCTGGCGCTGATCCGTGGATTGGCTCATACATGCCAAAGCCGTCTTTATTGAGCGATGCAGATGGCAACATGCCAATTGAACCGGTCAACATGGCTGCACAATCTGAGAGCACATTGCCCGCCACACGCACCACATACAAATCTCCCAAGCCTTGATCAAAAATCACCTCAGGCGGTACGCGAGAATCAGAACAACCCAAAATAATCGCAAACGGATGCTGACCATGCTTAAGCTCAAAGCGACGCTCACTGGATTGATCAGGATGCTGAAGATGAGAAGAAACATAACGCTTGTTGCCTTCCATAAGCCTTTTTAAATTCTCATTATTTGCGACAATATCTTTCATAAAGACGAATTGTAACGCAAAACCGGCAACTCACTACCAATAATGAAAATTTCTAAAATTTTTCTTTTCGACATAGGCAAGGCCTATGTCGCACTATTACTTCTCGATCAATGTCAAATCTTTTGCAAGTTTAACCGGCATGTCCATTGACTGGTGCAATATCGAAAGAATACCAACCACGCCAGCTGATAGCTCTTTAAAGAAAATCACATGTTTTTCATAGCGAACAAAATAAACTTGAACGCTCAGATCTAGCGGAACAACTAAATGACTCGGCAGTTGATTCCAAATCACCTCTTTATTTGCAACACTAGAAAAACAATCATGCAATCCAATAATATATTGCTTTGCTTGGTCTTCGCCCCAAGTGTTTAAAGTGTAATTCCAGATATCATCTTGCTGAGTATCAGCAGTGCTAAATAAGCGATATTTCATTGATTGCGCTTAATTACGTCTTGCGCACTCACCTCAACAAAACTTGAATCATCAGCTCTCAATCCTGCTTCTAGTTCGCCTTTTAACCAATCCCAAGATTCTTTTTGTGACTTTAAATCTTTGCGAATTAAATCTCTTAAATACTCACTTGCATTGTCATACAATCCATGAGCGCCCACTTGATTCTGCAAATGGCTACCCAATTCATTGGTTAAACGTACATTGACATTAGTAATAGGCATTTTATAACTCCTAACCTGTAAAGATAATGTTAATTATATTATACATTGAGCCAAAAATCTTGCATTCTTAAAATTTCCGAAATTTTTGATTTTTTGGTGCAGGCCTTGCCTGTATCAAGCTTTTTTATTGCTTTTAAGGCTTAAAACAGGATTTTTGGTCGTATTTATAGGGTGTTTTTAGGTTCAAAATCGGTTATTTTCATTATTTCCAAAATTTTTAATAGGTAAGATATAAATTCAGCAAAATAAAAAGACAGCCCACTATATGTCGATAACAAGAAGTGAATACAATAAGTTGACCTACCTAAATGATACTGGACATATCCAGTTTTTCTTTGATCCTGCACAAATTAAAGATTTTTTGTATCAACTTGATAACGCCAAAATTTTGTCTAAAATTGGTAATTCACTTTTATTTGAGTCGAGAATTATTCGCATTATTCAAAATATTACTGAACCTATATCTTTACTAATATCAATAGTTTCTGGATTCATATGGTTAAAATGGTGGGGAATATTTACTGCCTTAGGGCTGGTAATATTCTGGATGTTACTCAAATCATCTTCATCGAACGGCAAACAAAATATTGTAATTCATTTGATTATTGCTTCATTTGGTCTTTTTGCCACATTTTCATTTCAACAGCAAGGTACTAGTTTTATATTTTTAGGAGTTAGCACAACATTACTATATATTTCAGTAAAAATGCTATACGCTTTACCAGTCGTATTTTTATCGAGACTTATAGGTTCTAACTACGAATTATTCAACATATTATATGAAAACCCTATTGATAATTTCAACAAAGAAATGAATATCCCCATGTTGTGGTATGTTGAAAAATAAAACAGCGTGATGTGCATTTATTTTCAGATAAGTGGTAATTTTTACCAAAGTCGAGGCGTAAGGAATTTGAAAAAGTAGGAGCTTACAACTAGTAAGTGACTGCTTTTGAGAATTTCGACAACAAAGCCTTTGGTGAAAAGTACCCTTATTTTTGACAACAAAGAAGTGGTGAAAACCAACCCTTATTTAGTCGAAGAAGCCGTCCATGTGCAACTCAGTCAAATCACTAAACCCACCAATATGCTTCCCATTAATAGTAATTTGTGGCACCATGCGTGCACCATCCGTTACTTTAGAAAACTCGGCCATATAAGATCGATCTTCATCAATATACTTTTGCTCAA
>CAZOAA010000075.1:0-2519 GCA_964577715.1 uncultured Candidatus Thioglobus sp.
CAATGCCAAAACTATTTGAGCTTTCTTTAAGTACATCTTTAAATGTATCTTCCATGTGCACACGCACATAGGTGTCTTTATCACCACTGATATCGCCTTTTACTAAAGCAAGGTGGGTTTCATTGTGAATACTGTCTAAAAATGAAACTACTTTAAATTTTCCATATTTTGTATTGAAATCACGCTCATTAATACGTTCAATGGTTTTTTCATTTTCAACACGATAAGAGATTAAATCTTCAATCGTACCCCATTTGATGTTGTGTTTTTTAGCAAAAATTTCTAAATCATCACGACGCGCCATGGTGCCATCTTCATTTAGAATTTCTACAATCACAGAAGCAGGCTCTAGCCCAGCTAAGCGTGCCAAATCGCATCCTGCCTCGGTATGGCCTGCGCGAATGAGTACACCGCCTGGCTGTGCCATTAAAGGAAAGATGTGCCCAGGTTGAACAATGTCAGATGGTTTGGCATTAGGCGCAACCGCATCTTGTACTGTTTTAGCTCTATCTGCCGCTGAAATACCGGTTGTTACCCCTTCTACCGCTTCAATAGAGACTGTAAAATTTGTACCATTAACATCATTATTTTGTGCCACCATTAGAGGCAGATCAAGTTGCTTACAACGTTCTTTTGTTAGCGTTAAACAGATCAGGCCACGGCCATAAGTAGCCATGAAATTAATGTCTTCTTTAGTAACTGTTGCAGCAGGAATAATCAAATCGCCTTCATTTTCACGATCTTCGTCATCCATTAAGATAATCATCTTACCTTGCTTGTAATCTTTCAGTATTTCTTCAATCGTTGCTTTCATTATGATTTGCTATTATTTAATAATTGCTCAAGGTGTCTGGCAATCATATCAACCTCTATATTTACTTGATCATTAATATTTAATTGCCCAAGTGTTGTTGCTGTTAATGTATGTGGCACAATATTAATGTCAAATACATTTTCCTTAACATTATTTACCGTTAGGCTAACACCATTAACGGTAATTGAACCTTTTCTAGCGATATATTTTACCAAAGACTGAGGTGTGCTTATTTTAAAACGCGTTGACTCGCCTTCAGTAGTTTTATCAACAACTTCACCTTGGGCGTCCACATGTCCACTAACAATATGACCGTCAATACCCTGATTAAGCTTCAAAGCCTTTTCAAGATTAACCGTATCACCTACTAACAAATCGCCAAAAATAGAGCAATCTAGTGTCTCCTGAGATAAATCTGCAGTGAAATAGTTATCGCCAATTTCAATCGCCGTTAAACACACACCATTAACCGCAATACTATCACCAATCTCAACATTAGAAAAATCTAACTCGTCTGAGGCAAAGCTAAACACTGCGCCTTTTTCATGTGCCGTCTTAGTTTTGATTTGACCAATGGCTTGAATAATGCCTGTAAACATAACGATGTTCCAATAATAAGTGTGTTGATTTTACCTATTTGTCATATTTAATTAAGTCTTTGTTATCAAAGCAATAGCAAAAGCTAGCACCTATTAGTACAATAATCCAAGCCAAATAGACCCATAGCATAACCAACATAAGGATAGATAGTGTGCCATAAATCAATTCGTACACTGGAAAATACTGAATATATGCAAACATTGCATATTTAATAACTTCTAGTAATATTGCAGCAATAATGCCTGCCTTTAAAGCGCTAATAAAACGCACTTTTTCTAAAGGAACAGAATAATAAAGTATGGCAAATCCAAGGCTAGATAGTGCGAATGGAGTAAAGATAGGAGCATATTTCGTTACTGGTAGCTCAGTAAATAGCTCAGATGCCATCGCATAAGAACTAAAAAATAATGATGCACCAACAAGTATTGGCCCTAAAAACAAAACAAATAAATAAGAAAGTAAGCCTTCCATCCAGTGCCTATGGTGTGAATCATGCCATGTTAGGTTGATGCGTTTGTCAATTTCATATAAGAGCAACATTACTGCAAACACCAAAAAACCAGAGGTCAGACCTTTAATTGCTTGTGCTTGAGCAATAAATTGTTGAATGTATTCTTTAGCTGCATCATAATTCTGTGGCAAAAGCTGAGTAAATAAGAACCGTTCTAAATGTTGTTGAAAATCAGCAAAATAAGGAGACAGAGAAAAAACACTAAGACCGAGTGCTAAGCCAGGAACAACAGCGAACAAGGTATCAAAAGACAGTATTGCAGCGGAATCAAAGCCTTGACGCTTAACAAACCTTTTTAATACTGCTTTAATCATTTCATCCTTGTGACTTTAAATAATCCTCATAATTGCCAGAATAGTAATTAACACCATCTTCTTTTAACTCTACTACCTTGGTAGATAGTGATGATACAAACTCTCTATCGTGGCTCACAAAGATTAGTGTACCCTCATAATTATCTAATGCAAGGTTAAGTGCTTCAATTGATTCCATATCCAGGTGATTAGTTGGCTCATCCATCACCAGCACATTTGGATTTTGCAACATCAGCTTACCGAATAACATTCTTCCCTTTTCGCCACCTGATAAGGATTT
>CAZOAA010000076.1:0-2366 GCA_964577715.1 uncultured Candidatus Thioglobus sp.
ATGTATGTTGACAATGCTGCAATGCAGTTGGTTAAAGCACCAAAGCAATTTGACGTAATGGTTACTTCAAACTTATTTGGCGATGTATTATCAGACTGTGCAGCAATGTTAACCGGCTCAATTGGTATGTTGCCATCTGCATCGCTTAACAAAGATGGCTACGGCATGTATGAGCCAATTCACGGCTCAGCACCAGATATTGCCGGTCAAGATTTAGCTAACCCACTAGCAACAATACTATCAGTATCAATGATGCTTAGATATTCATTAAATCAAGCAGAGCTTGCGGATAGAATTGACTCAGCAGTTAATACTGTACTTGATCAAGGCTACCGCACGCAAGATATTGCTAGCGAAGGTGATACAGTAGTTGGAACATCTAAAATGGGCGATTTAGTTGTTAAAGCTCTACAAGGTTAATCATGAAAATTGTCGTTTACTCAACTCATTCTTGCCCAATTTGCGTTAAAACTAAAGAGCTTTTAACTAAGTGGAATCTGCCTTTTGAGCAGAAATACATTGATGATGATCGCGCCAACATGGTGGAATTTTCAAAAGTGACTGATGGTGCTAGAATGGTGCCACAGATCACTATTGATGGTAAGCATATTGGTGGGTTTAGTGATTTGACGGAGCTGCATATGGACGGCTTCTTTAAATAAGGGTACTTTTCACCAAAGGCTTTGTTGTCGAAATTCTCAAAAGCAGTCACTTACTTATTGTAAGCTCCTACTTTTTCAAATTCCTTACGCCTCGACTTTGGAAAAAATTACCACTTATATTTTGGGTATATAATTATCATGTATAGGCACAAGATTTAATAATGGATACAGAATATAAAAAAGGAATGCTTGTCAAACACCCTAAGTTAGACACTTGGGGTGGTGGCGTTGTATTGGAGGATAGTAACGGTGCCACTGTTAGTGTTTCATTTGAAAATTCTGGTATTAAAGTACTGTCGTTAGAATATGTAAGGCCGGTTATATTGAATGAGGCATTGATTTCAGATATTGAAGTTAAAAGGCTTTCTGAACAAAACAGGGTGTATTTTAATGAACCATTTATTGATATATATTACGATCTTAAATCTAAATACCCAGACCATTTAATAATCATTGAAAATGGATGTTATTTTGATATTTTGGAAGATGATGCGTTATATTTTCAAAAGCATTATCAATACAAAATATATGAACATGCTATAGATGTAAAGGGAGCAGGATTTCCAGAAAATATTGCACCAAATGTGTTTAATAAATTAAGGGAATCTAAGAAGTCTTTTGTTGTTGTATCACAAATATCAAGTATTAATAATGACAAAGTTGAAAGAAAAGTGAGTGAAGTTTATTCTGGCGCACTTTAAAAATTTCGGAAATTTTAAGAATGTAGGGTTTTGGGCCCAATGTATAATATAATTAACATTATCTTTACAATTTAGGAGTTAGAAAATGCCTATTACTAATGTCAATGTACGTTTAACCAATGAATTAGGTAACCACTTGCAGAATCAAGTTGGCGCTCATGGTTTGTATGACAATGCAAGTGAGTATTTAAGAGATTTAATTCGCAAAGATTTAAAGTCACAAAAAGAATCTTGGGATTGGTTAAAAGGCGAACTAGAAGCAGGATTGAGAGCTGATGATTCAAGTTTTGTTGAGGTGAGTGCGCAAGACGTAATTAAGCGCAATCAATGAAATATCGCTTATTTAGCACTGCTGATACTCAGCAAGATGATATCTGGAATTACACTTTAAACACTTGGGGCGAAGACCAAGCAAAGCAATATATTATTGGATTGCATGATTGTTTTTCTAGTGTTGCAAATAAAGAGGTGATTTGGAATCAACTGCCGAGTCATTTAGTTGTTCCGCTAGATCTGAGCGTTCAAGTTTATTTTGTTCGCTATGAAAAACATGTGATTTTCTTTAAAGAGCTATCAGCTGGCGTGGTTGGTATTCTTTCGATATTGCACCAGTCAATGGACATGCCGGTTAAACTTGCAAAAGATTTGACATTGATCGAGAAGTAATAGTGCGACATAGGCCTTGCCTATGTCGAAAAGAAAAATTTTAGAAATTTTCATTATTGGTAGTGAGTTGCCGGTTTTGCGTTACAATTCGTCTTTATGAAAGATATTGTCGCAAATAATGAGAATTTAAAAAGGCTTATGGAAGGCAACAAGCGTTATGTTTCTTCTCATCTTCAGCATCCTGATCAATCCAGTGAGCGTCGCTTTGAGCTTAAGCATGGTCAGCATCCGTTTGCGATTATTTTGGGTTGTTCTGATTCTCGCGTACCGCCTGAGGTGATTTTTGATCAAGGCTTGGGAGATTTGTATGTGGTGCGTGTGGCGGGCAATGTGCTCG
>CAZOAA010000077.1:0-2247 GCA_964577715.1 uncultured Candidatus Thioglobus sp.
GGTTTTGGCGATTTTTCTTCAATACTAACCATCTGATCATCTGGATATTTGTGATTTGGAAACAAAGATGCAATATGTCCGTCTTCACCCATACTCAGCAACACAACATCAAATTTATCAATTTCAAAAAGCTCTTTCTCATACTCTTTTCTTGCTTCTGTAAGCCCTAATTCTGCTTTGATAAAGTGAATATTTTTTTTAGGTATTGGAGATTTATCTAACCATACTTTATTTATCATTTGGTCATTTCTATCAGGATGCCCTATTGGAACACAGCGTTCATCGCTTAAATATATATGCCACTTGTTCCAATCTGTTTCACAGGTTAAGAATTTTTTATAAACATCTAATGCACTATTACCACCCGTTATAACGATATTAAACCTATCATTGTCATTAATTTGTTTATTTGCTATTCTAACAATCTCACTGACCAAGTCATTAACAAGCGTTTGTTTATTCTTAAAAGTCTTCCAATTTTTATTTGATAAGTTTTTCATAAAGGCATTATTAGCAACAATTACAATGATTTTTATATTTGCTCACTTGTCCAACGCCTGGATTGAATGTGTTGGTTGGATCTAATTCTTGGTAAAAATTATACAAATCACTCTCAGCTTTATATAAGTGCCCCACATTGTGCTCTGCAGGATATTTAGCACCTTTATTGTCCAGAATAGAAAGCATATCTGATTTTATTTTCTGCTTATTTACACCTTTTTTTAAAATATAATTTTGATGAAAAACATTACACAAAAAATGCCCATAATATAATTTATGGGCAATATTTTTATCAATTTCATTAGGCAAGGTCTCACTCCAATCATCATCATTTCTACGAAGAGCAATATCCAATGGCAGAATACCTCCGACCTCTTTTCCGTGAATTGTTTGATACCTTGTTGCGGCAACTCCAGCTGCGAAACGGTGAAGCAAAGCTGCGCCTCCTTCACTTTCAGAGCAGATAATAAAGCCTTTTTCGTCTGAAGTAGACCAGTAGTTGTTCAAAAAATTCTGAATCTCGTCAATGCCATCATCACTAGAGCTAATAATTAAATGGTGTTTATATTTATCTCTAAAACCAATAATTCTTTTGGGTAAATGTGATGGAAAAATTCTAAATAAATAGAATAAAAATTTATCAATAATAGCGTCTGATATCAGGGGAATTTTTCTTAATAGATTTTCGGTTTTTGCTTTTAGTGTAAAAAAATTAGGCATATTTTTTGTACCCAATAGTTTTATCAATAAAAAAGTGTCTTTTCCATAACTTTCTGTTAAATTAAAAATATCTCTATGCATGTACTCCGCCATGTCCGGCAAATGGGTGAAATTTTGCAGAATATATTTTCTTAAATGGGATAATTTTTTTGGATTATTTGTTCCTAGATAGAAAACCTGTTCTTTATTGGGCTTTTTAAATGTATCTGTTCTAACAGCAAAAACACATAATTTGCCGGCACAGCCACTTGCTTCAAATAATCTCCTTTTATCTGCATTAAATCGTGATGATATGTCAGAATTAATATCCCTTATCCACTCCTTATATTCAACATCAGAAGCCATTTTCTGAGTATTGTTAATATTTTCTGAGGTGAAATTTCCATTTTGAATGTTGGTTAGAATCTCTTCTGGAGTTTGGCCCAAGTCATCAATACCCAAATGGTTAACCAAACTTAATTTACCGTTTTGATCAACTTGTGCAAATAGCGATAGTTCGGTGAATGCAGGGCCTCTTTTGACCAGAGCGCCACCAGAATTATTGGCAATACCGCCTATAACTGTGGCCCCAATTTGTGAAGATCCAATTACCGAATGTGGTGAACGATTAATTTTATTTAGTTTTTCTTCTAAATTGTGCAGGGTTGCACCTGAAAGACTGATAGCCTGATTGCCACTATTAATTAAATGAATCTGGTTAATTTTTAGTGTGCTAATAATAACCACCTCTCTGTCATAATCGTAACCATTAGGGGAAGAACCTTCGGTGAGTCCAGTTTTTGCAGCCTGAATGATGATAATGCAATTTGAATCTACACAAGCTTTAACTATCTTCCATTGTTCTAAAATAGTATTTGGAAAGACAACTGCCAACGCCCCTCCTTTTCCAGAGCGAAATCCACTGCGGTAATATGATGTTTGTGTTTTTTTAGTTAAAACATTGCTTTTGCCAACAATGGTTTGTAATTTTTTAATTAAATTTGGGTTTCTAGGCACTTTTGTTATAGACGGCCGTCTACTTGATTG
>CAZOAA010000078.1:0-2076 GCA_964577715.1 uncultured Candidatus Thioglobus sp.
TCTTTTTATCAATTAACGCTCGAACCTAACACGTATTTTGCTAAATTTCCGCCAAAATTACCAGCGGATGATGATATTTGGCAAATGAGCGATGAGGGAATTAAGTTATTAGAAAAAAATGGATTTTTACGCTATGAAGTGTCTGCTTTTGGGAAAATCCCTTCTAAGCACAATCTGAATTATTGGCAATTTGGCGATTATATTGGTATTGGTGCTGGTGCTCATGGCAAGATAACTGATATAGAGAATAATAAAATTTTTAGAACGGTTAAATCCAAATCGCCTGCTGACTATCTTAAAAAAATAGGAAAAAAAGTAACACTTATTGACAATCTACCCTTTGATTTTATGCTCAATGCACTACGACTTAAGCAGGGTGTTGATGTTGATCTATTCAATCAAAGAACTGGGTTAAATATTAACACCATTGATAATAAACTTGATAAAGCTAAATCACTCGGACTGTTGTCTGAAAGCAATGCAATTATTAAATCCACTCAAAAAGGTTATGATTTCTTAAACGATTTGCAGTCTATTTTTCTATGATAAAATTTTTTTAATTATGAAAGTTTTTATTTTTTTATTACTTGGATCTTTGTCGCTTTTAGCCAATGCATCGGCTAATACTGATGAGCATTGTCAACAACTTGAGAGTTCTCATTCTTCTATCATGTTGTTAGCGGACATAACTGAACATCAAGATTGCTCCCAATGCGTGCTCACACACTTTGCTATTAATAAGGATTTGCAGATTTTTGTGTTTGTTAATGAGGCCCTAGTAGTATCAAGCGCTACTAGAATTTATACCTCTAAATTACCTAAAGTAGACAATCCCCCTCCAATTAATTCTTAGTTTGTTTTTAGTTTAAAAAATCAATTACTGGTTTTTATGTTGATATTGAATTGATAGACCAGTATTAAATAAATACATGCAAAGGAAAAAAAATGAAAAAAATAATTATTTTATCAAGCGCGCTGTTTCTAACAGGTTGTTTTAGCAGCGATGATGCTCAAAGTAGTGCCACAGAGAGTGTACAATTGGGCAAAAGTACTTTTGAGAAAAATTGTGTTGTTTGCCACGGTGAAGCTGCACAAGGATTGGTTAAAGATTGGAAGAAGCGACTTCCAGATGGCAAATTCCCTGCACCGCCTCTAAATGGTACAGCACATGCTTGGCATCATTCGCCAAAAGCGTTAATGAACACCATCAACAATGGCGGTGTTAAATTGGGCGGCTGGATGCCAGGATTTAAAGATCAATTAAGTGAAGACGAGAAACAAGCTTTGTTGGATTATATTCACAGCCTTTGGCCGAAAGAAATACAGCAAAGATACGATTCAAAATTTAATTAATATCAATTACTTACCTTAGGTTGTAGTAGTATAGAATCTATCAAAGGGATTCTATATGGACAAAAAGAGTATTAGTTTATCAATTTCAGGCATGTCATGTGCTGGATGTGTTGCTAGTGTTGAAGACGCATTAAACAATGTTGATGGCGTTGATAAGGCCAGTGTTAATTTCGCCAATCATACTGCTGAGGTGGTTGGCGATGCAAAAATAGAAGACTTAATTAAATCTGTAGTAGATGCTGGATATGATGCAGCAGAATTAGCATCAAGTGATGCTGACCAAGTACTTGAAAAAGAACAACACGAGTTTATCCATTTTCAGCAACTATTAAGAAAATCTTTTGTTGCATCATTGGTTGGAGTGCCTTTATTTATTGCTGGCTTATTGGGAGTATTGCCAGCAATAGATGGCAATATCAATCAAATATTTTGGTTAATAATAGGCTTGTTAACTGCATTTATTATGTATTACTCTGGCTCTCATTTTTACACCGGAGCAATAAAAGCATTCTTTAATCATAATGCCAACATGGATACTTTGATAGCATTAGGTACGGGCGTGGCTTGGGTATTTTCAATGCTTATTGTTGTATTTGTTGAATATTTCCCTAAAGAATCTCAATATGTATATTTTGAAGCTACTGCAATTATTATTGCACTTATTAATTTAGGTTCTGCATTAGAAAACAAAGCGCGTGGCAAAACTTCACAAGCCATTAAACG
>CAZOAA010000079.1:0-1970 GCA_964577715.1 uncultured Candidatus Thioglobus sp.
ATTAAAAAAAGATTTGAGAGTGGATTCGCCGTCCTCCGGTGAGTTTATTCGTTAGGCGTAGTATTTAATAACAAATTGAAAGGAGTTTGAAATGAAAAAAATCTTATTATTGGGTTGTCTATCGATAGTGTTTGTTATTTTCTTTGGCTGTGAAGATGAAAAGGAAGAAGATCCTGCAGAAGACGCATTTAAGGGAATAAGTGTTATCGAAACGTCATCATCTGAATTTCCTATATTAGCTGCACACGAAAACGGTGATATGATTGCAGTAATGAGTTCACAGTATAGTAGTCAAATAGTTGGCGGTGTGTTTATTCCAAAAAATGGAAAACCATTTACAGTATGGATAGGTGATAACGATTTGCCTGAAATGGCATTTTTCAATGGAAATACTATACTATTTGAAAATTATACTGATAATACTGTTGACATAGCCGTTATAGATGTAAACGGTAATACAGAAATACATAGAGAAATAAATTATAACGGAGGAAACCTTAAAATTGGAGCTACAAGTAAGATATTAGTACCAAATCAATTTGATTTTGCTCAAGTATTAAGTTTTGCCGGTTTAGCTATTTCAATCGCCGGTTGTGCTTATGCTATTATACAAACAGCAGGATTGGCATTACCCTGCGGTGCAGCATTAATTAATGTAGCAATTACATTATTACCTTCAGATAATGTAGCACTAGAAACTAGTTCCAGTGCCTTCGGATATTTTGCATCAATAGTTGGTTGTGCCAGTAGTGATCCTTTTTCGTGTGCAGGATTAGTTGTAAACACTGCTGAGGACGTTGTAAATGTAGCTGAAACAACTGTGGAAAGTGTCGATGATGAAGTGTCCTTAGCACACGGTGCTTTAATAGCTGGTTCAGGAGATATACAGATAACCCTTACGTGGGATACTACAGATGATATTGATTTATGGGTGACTGATCCCTATGGAGAATTGATATACTGGTTTGACCCTGTTTCTGCCAGTGGTGGTTATCTTGATTATGATGATAGAAATGGTTATGGTCCAGAAAATGTCTATTGGCAATCTGGTCAAGCTCCAACTGGGACATATATTGTACAAGTAGATCATTACTACGGCTATTATACAACAAACTTTAATGTTCTTGTACAAGCATTTAACCAAGTGAAATCATATTCAGGTTCTTTAAACGTTAATGAAACTGTTGATGTAGTAACCTTCAACTCTAATGGTACATTACCAAGGATTGCTATTAACACAATTTGTACATCTTGTAATAAGACAGAATTAGTAAAAATGAAGTTACATTAATCACTAAAAATAATTGACTGCAATATCAATAACTATAGTACTTCCTAGGCTATGTGTCTGGAAGATAGAGAAGAAGCAAGAAAAAAGGAGAAAGCAAAATGAAATGCATAACGACTAAGGTTGGAATTACGATACTGTCAATATGTCTAATTACGCCTTCTTTGGTATTAAGCCAAAGTAAAGAGTGGACAAAAGAGGAAAAGCTAAGACGTATTGATAGAGAAATCGCTGAAGCACAAGCCCAGAAAAAAAGTGGTTTGATAAAAATGGGGGCGGGTCTTGGACTTTATGTCCTTGGCTATGCCGTATTCTTACCAACCACTACATACACATATGACTGGGAAACTGGAGGGGATACTAAGGAAGAAGGCAATAGTACTTTGTTTGCCATAAGTCTGATAGGTGGATTGGTTCTTGAGTTATGGGGTGGCTATCAATGGTGGGATGGTGCACAAACAGCATCACGTTTGAAAGCAAAGAGATATGATATTGGTCTGAAACCTATGATTCGACCTGATGTAAATGGAAATCTTCGATACGCCTTGGCACTTCAGGTAGAATTCTAGACAATATCATAGAATACAGATTACTAATTAAAATAATAAATACTACGCCTAATCATAGGTTAAATGGCAAATAAAATGAATAAAATACTAATAATATTTTTCTTTATTTTTTG
>CAZOAA010000080.1:0-1704 GCA_964577715.1 uncultured Candidatus Thioglobus sp.
TTTCTTTTAAATATTTTTCCAAAATAATATCCGTCATAATGCGGGCATGCCTTCCATTACCATTTGGAAAAGGGTGAATTAACACCAATTTATGATGGAACTGTGCGGCAAACTCCTCTCTATTATAAATTTTATTCTCTACCCAATAATTTGCATCAGCCAACAAATCTCTCAATTTAACGCCGATAACTAAATAATCAACGCCAATATTCTTATCACTTAATCGAAACTTACCTGCCCAATCCCAAACACTACCAAACAGTTGTTTGTGCAACTCACGTGTAAAAGATTCACTTATAAAGTCTTTGTACTTTCTTTGCTTTGAGAACCAAATCAGTCCGTCTTGAATATTTTGTTGTTCTAATTGATCCAACTCACCTCTAGTATCTACATGAGGAAACTTTAACCCTTCTAATTCATCAGTATCAAGTGGTGTAGCACCTTGTGGGTAAGTAAACATATATACTACTTATCCCACAAAGTACGAGGCATTTCTTCAACCAGCCTATCGATTTCAATTTCAAGTTGTTCTGTCAACTGATCTTTTGATAACTGTTGATCTTCTAAACGCATTTGATCATCCACTTTTGATATTAATTCTTGAGCTTTTATTTTAGCCTGCTCTGTAATCGTAGATTCAACTGGTTTTCTTGGAATAATCGCATACTCTAAATCACAATTAAGTACATTAGCCACGCGTCTAAGTTGCTTGATAGTAATACGATCTTCTGCCTCCATTCGTTCCATTTGAGTTGCTTGGGACGAACTAATATCTAAATATTTAGCCAATTGATTAGCACTCATTCCCAACGATTTTCTTAAAGTACGGATCCACCCTTCCTTAGGGCGAGCAATCTTACTAACATCAACACTGGTTGTTAGATTTATTTTTGATTGGTATTGGCTTCTAATTAACTTATTCATCATAATATAACCTTATATATATTGTAATTTTGTTATAAATATACCATATTTATATTGTTTAATTAAATTAATTTTACATTATATATATCGTTTTATTAAAAATTTGGTAAATTTTACGAATGGGTGATTTTTTCTTAATTTTATACAACAATTTATGTAAAGTAATACTATAATGGTATTACTTATAAAAAATAGGAAATGATAATGCGCATTACTGAAAAAGGACAAGTTACTATCCCTAGAGATATTAGAGAATTTCTAGGCGTTGTACCAAAAAGTGAAGTTGAATTCAAACAAGATCGCGGCAAAGTTTACATTGTTAAAGCCAGCCAACCAACTAGATCCGACAATAAATTCAAAAAACTAAGGGGTGTTGCTACTGCCAAAATGTCAACAGATGAAATTATGGCACTCACAAGAGAGGCATAATGAACGGCATATTAGTTGATTCTTGTATATTGCTTGACTTATTTACCAACAATCCAAAATTTGTAGATTGGTCGGAAACCACACTACATCAATACAGCCAAACCAATACTTTATATATTAATTCAATCGTTTATACCGAAATATCGATCGGCTTTAAAAAAATCGAAGAAGTAGAAAAAGCCGTTTCTAGTCTTAACCTTAAAGTACTAGAAGTACCTCGTGAAGCGCTATTCTTAGCTGGAAAAGCATTCCTTAAATACAAAAGAAATACCGGCACTAAAAACTCTACCTTGCCAGATTTTTTCATCGGTGCTCACGCAAGTGTTTCTGATTTTGGACTAATTACCAGAG